>JAFDXG010000112.1 GCA_018268105.1 Bacteroidota bacterium
CCGTTAAATCGGGAATTCAAACCTGAAACCTTCCCGCCAGTTGGCGGGATGCTGTATTCAGTTGAACTATTTTTAAAATAAAAAGAGCTGATATAGTTATCAACTCTTCAGTGACCCCGTCAAGGCTTGTCCCGTTAAATCGGGAATTCAAACCTGAAACCTTCCCGCCAGTTGGCGGGATGCTGTATTCAGTTGAACTATTTTTAAAATAAAAAGAGCTGATATAGTTATCAACTCTTCAGTGACCCATTCAGGACAGTTTTCAAACCATTTATTGGAACAATTCCGTAAAATCTATGAACTAAAGGCAGTTATACCGGTTCAGATGCTTCAACCTGCTATACTGCCCAAGCGGTTGAAAGTAGCGTAATCATTGTATTTATATTCCCTTGCAGGTTTCTAACCGTACCCCCTTAACAGCTACCACAGCCAGGGGGCGGTTTTTTTGCCCTACTTTTTTTACAAAAAAAGTAGGTTAAACCAAAAATCAATTAAGAAGCAAACCCCTTACCGAGTTAACACACAAACCTGTGTACTGGCAAAACTCCTCAATAGTAACAAGCTGGTGGCTCTCTTTAGAGAACTTCTTCTTAATCTGCCTAATCAGGTTACGACCGTACCTTTCACTTCTTCCGGTAACAACCTGTACATCCTTTGGATAAATACATAAACGTTCCATCTCTTTAACTGCTTTTAATACTTTATCTATACTTCAACTATACAGTAGGTATAGCGAAGCTGTACAAAAATACTAAATATTTTATCGGGAATAATTAACCAACAGCGGCAAAATCGGCATAGATGACAAGCTACTGAAAGCCTTTTGCACTATAGGTTTTAGAGTTAAATAATTTTGGTATCGGGTGTAAATTTTTCCATCCGTAACTCATTAAATTCTTTAGTATGGCTAAGTTAAATGGCATTTTAAAAATAGAAGGAACACTTCAAGATATGACCTTCTACAAAACACAAGATGGACATCTTGTAAAAACAAAAAGCGGTGTTAGCGGGGACCGTATTGCAAACGACCCTGCATTTGCCCGTACACGGGAAAACGGTTCTGAATTTGGCTCTGCTGCTTCCGCAGGTAAGCTGTTAAGGGATTCAGTTCGTACAATGGTTTCAACTGCATCGGATAATCGTGTTACTGCAAGAGTAACGCAGATAATGACACAAATTAAAAACCTTGATACAACCAGTGCAAGAGGTGAAAGAACTGTAGACGTTGGTATTGCTACGCCTGAAGGTAAAGCCTTATTGAAAGGCTTCAACTTTAATGATAAAGCAATACTTGGAGCAATTCTTTACAAACCGTACACAATAAACACTTCAACAGGTGTTATTAGTATCGCTGACCTTGTGCCTATTAATGACATTGCTGCTCCAAGTGGTGCAACACATTTAAGCGTTAAAGGTGCTTTTGCAATTGTTGATTTTACTGCCGGAACAAGTGATGTAAGCTATACCAACGTTGAAAACTTATCTATTGATGGTACTTCTACAAGTGTAACCTTAACACCTGCATCTGTTCCAAGTGGTTCAGGTATCAAAATGTTTTTATTGCAGGTTGAGTTTTTCCAGGAAGTAAATGCAGTTCAATATTCACTTAACAATGGTGCATATAACGGACTGGCTATTGTAGAAATAGTATAATTTTTTGCATTGTTCTTTGTTACGCCCTGCCATTTCTGGCGGGGCTTTTTATTTCAGCAAAGCCCTAAAAGGGCAATGCAGATAACCAACGGCGACCTGATGGTGAACAATGAAGATACCAGCCAGATGAACCAATACAGAAAACCCGAGAACCACGATAACGATAATAAACTGGACGCCTGCCAAGATGCTTACCGAAAACCCAAGATGGTAAAGAAGGAACTGCACCCAATGAAAGGCTGAAAGGACAAACTGCCAAACGACGACTGGTAATGATACGAAGCTGCTTTTGCATAATGTGAATTTTTTATAAGCTTCTCACCAGCGAAGGCAGAAAAAAAACCAAAAGGAAACGGAATAAAAGATGGCTTTGTGTGCCGGGTCTGTGTTTATGCCGTAGTCTTTTGGTTTTTTTAGTGGGGTCTGTGCGTTGGGCTGCCGTAGCTATTTTTGCTGTATAAAAAACACATGGGCAAAAGATGTATTGATATTCCAGTGTCGTGTAGTTGAACAAAAGGCGGACATTCCTGCCCGCCCTTTTTCAATATTCTTTTGGTAGCATAATGCAGCCATCAACAAGCCATAATGTGGCTACGTCATACGGAAAATCACTAAAAGGTATTTCCTGACCTGTAACCCTGTTTTTGTTTCCATCTGTGCAAAGGATAGTGAAAACATCATCCTTCACCCTCTTTAAATCCCAAACCTGAAAGCGTTCAAGATTAATTTCCTTGTGGCATTGGTGGCTAACAATTAAATCAATCAGCCAAAAAGCACTGCATGTTTCAGCCAAGTCTTTCACTCCATCTGTGTAAAGAATTAATGAAGGCTTTTGCACATAGAAATTTTCTGAACCGTTGCTGCTTCCGAAATAGTCATTTGCATTTTTCATCGTAAATAAAATTTAATTTTTAAAAGAAAAAAGGAAAAAAAAGAAAGCAGATGCAACAGGCGGCGTGGCTAAAAAAACAAGGAGGAACGGAATAAAAGATAGCCTTGTGCGTTGGGTTTGTGTTTATGCCGTAGTTCCTTGTTTTTTATAAAGCGTGGGCTTGTGCCAGCCGACTAACTTGCTGATTTTTTTTGATTGCTTTTAATAGAACCAAACAGACCAAGCAACTTAAAAAACTGTCCTAATTCAACGAATGAACTTGTTTAAAAACGTTCTTCTGTGCGTTGGCAAAAAGGTAATACAGCCTTGAGCCAAAAAGAAGCATAGCCGTGTGGCACACTTGTCCACACTGTAGCAAAGGGGCGTGCCGCCAAAAGCCAATGGAGAGAGGTACGAACGGAATTGGCTGCGTGTGCCTGCCACAGTGCTGACTAAAAAAGCCATGAAATGGCGATAGGCAGCAACAGTGAGACGCAAGGGTTTGGCGTGTGTTTTTGTTTTTGTCAAGCATTGTGTCAAGGACAAAAACCATGACAAACCCGCAGCTGTGGCAGGCAGCAAGGCACGCCAAATTATGGGCAGCGGGTGGACTGAACGCTACTGAAGTGAATGAATGACGTAGTGAAGCGAAATGGAACCCAGTGAGTATTGTAGGGATGGCTTGCGGAAAGGCAGGTGCATACTTTCGTATCAGGCTATGTGGGTTGGCAAGAATGCCCTGCCTTGCAGCAAATGGTCAGGCTACGAACGAGGTGTAATGAAGCGGAACGAAGGAAGTAATGAACGAAGTGGCGTGAAGGACACAGTAGCTGCCGTGACGAATGCCGTATGAGCTGCAAGAAGTGTGACAAACTGCGTAGCGTAGCGAAGCACCCGTAGGGCAATGCAGGTGCAGCAATACCTTAAAAGGCTATAAATAGCCGTTATTGCTGCTGCTGCATTGGTTTGGCACATCTGCTTGCCGAATAGGCATGAGGAACACCTTATTACCTTGCAGCGTGGGTTGTCGGGCACGTTCTGTGTAAAGGGAATATTCGGCAGGTTAAAGATTTATATGCTTGATTATCAGGCGAAAAGCTATTTAAGCGCTGGAATTGGCTTGGTTTTTTCAAAACAACCATTATATTTGCATTGCATTACTCAAAGAGTAAAGGCACTGGCAAGTGGCTCGTCCATTCAACCGCAATGCCTAAAGTTGCGTTCCTCACTTACGAAGTGGGGTTTTTTTTGCCTTCTACTGTCCATCCCGGTATTCATTCAGATACTTACGAAATTGCCCAATATTGTGTGCATCTATGCAGTACGATGTTACCAGTAGTAAATCAGGTGTAAGCTCCCGTAGAATGATAAGAAAGCTAAGTGACTGAACCCAATAAAAGTACTGCAACTGCCCGTCATCATTTACCCTTTCAAAATAAGAAACCAAAGGGCTTTGCCAATCATCTAATATTGGTTTAATCCAATGAACTCTGTTAGCTCTATCCCTGTCGTATTGCCTTTTATCGGTGTATTGGCTTTTTCTTGTAACTACATGCACAAAGCCTTCAAATTTTCCCTTGAAAAGCGGATGCCTTGAACGATTGGTATTAAATATAACCCTCCTTCCTCTATGTATCAGTGGTGTAATATGAAAATGATTGAGGAAATGACCGTACATAATGTATAGCTGGTCGGCTGTAGGAGCATCAAAATCCAAATCGTCCTCATCAAACAATATTTCTAATTCGTCTAACGGCATTTCCTATAATGATTGTTTTGGCTGATGGTCAAATATGTTGAACTTATTCTCCCAGGGTTCTGTGCCTTCATCTAAGGAATAGCCAGACTTGGTTTCTATGTATTGCACCAATTCAACTTTTGCTTTGTTGGCATTGGCTTCTTTTTCTAATCCTCTTGCTTTAAAAGTAATTGCCCCAATAAAAAGGTCGGTTAATTGCAGCAATACATTTTCATTTGAATGAATATGCTGAAACCCTTTGAAAGGTGAATTGCCGTTGTACTTGTTATGTAAAACTTCCTCAATCTTAATTAGCCGCTCTTTACCTCTTGTGTCTTTAATATCTAAGAAAACCTTGTATTCATTTGCCGGTGGATTGGTGGCAGATTGAAGTAGGAAATAAATCAGTTTGTAGTAAAAATTATTATGGTCGCCCTGATTGAATTGTTCATGGTCTAACTTGCCTTTATACTTAACCAGTATGCAACGAAAGTATATTTCAGCTTCAAAAAAATAATCTACCAATGCTTTGTACAATGGCAACCGTGAAGCAGAAACATTATTCCACTTTATTTCAGTAGGGTTTTTGTATTGCAGCTTCAGGTGCTTTATCTGCTCCTTTATTGCAGGGTAATTCCCTGCATTTATTTTGGTATAACCAATGCACATGACAGGCATTCCATCATGTTCCAAGTGGCAACTTTCATCTATGTATAAATTGTACATGTCGGGACTACTAAATTTAGTTTATAGCTTTTCATTTTCGCTATGGTATAGTGGCATTCAAAAAATTATGGGTTTGTTCCGGTTAATTTAAAATGATACCTGCTAAATGTTTCACTCTTTTTAATCTTTTGAAAATCACCCAATCCTTTTATTATCTGTTCAGCATGAATCGTAGCCTCATACTTTACACCTCCTTTATGCTTCTTAAAATAACCCATTAGTTTCCCTTTCGGGTCTTTTATCTTATCTGGGTTTTTCTCATTCTTAATTTCATCTACCTGCCTATGAGGTTTAGAAAAATAATTGTTTAATACCCTTCCATCTGCCAACAACCAAGCTTCCAGTTCTTCTTCAAGACAAAGGAAAACAACATCTTCTTCCGATACTCCTTCTGCGGCTAATGATGCTTTAATAGCTTCTTTATCTTCATGTCTGCAAGGCTTACCTTTATCTTCTCTCCATGCAGGGAATAAGTCCCAAACTATAAACACTTTTCCGCATCCACTATCTAATAGTCTCTTTGAAGCTTTACCACTTTCTTTTAGCAGCGTTGTCTTTACTGATAATGCTTCGTAATGAAAAGTGTCATCAGGTGCTATCATTGAAGCCAGATGCTTTAATACTTTCATATCCCCTCCGTCAGGACCGCATTCAAATACATATCCAATCTTCATACTACTTAATTATTTGCTGGATTAGGTCTTTACGATACATTTCTCCCGGTGTATATTCTTTACTCCAGTTACGAAGTTGCTCAAAGTCGTAAGGACGATTGAATACTACATTACCATCTTTACGCTCTACAAATACAACTTGTGAAAGGTGTAACAAATCCAGTAAATAAGGGGAATGGGTAGTAATGATAACCTGTGACTTTTTATCTTTTACAAATTCTCTTATTTCGCTGATGATAAGATTGATTGTTCTTGGGTCTAACCCGTTTTCTATTTCTTCAATAGCTATTAAAGGAGCAGGGTCAGGATTACGAAATACAGATAGCAGTGCCAGCACTTTTAATGTACCTGTTGATAATAACCAACCGGGCAATTTAAAATCCTGCTCACTCAATTGCATATATACCCTGTTTTCTAACTCTTGAGTAATGGCTGGCTGAATGTCAGATGCGTAAGGAAGTATGTATTGAATTGTTTCAATGATACCTTGAAATACATTGGGGCTTGCATCCCGAACAGAAAGAACATATTCGGCTAAATTGCTTCCATCTTTGTTTAATGTAATCTTTCCACCTGTTTTCTTTTGCGGAAAGGGATTTCCCATTAAAAAAGTATTCATTGAAAGGAACTGCCAGCTTTCTACATACTTTCTTGTTTCAGGTTCCGCTATTAAAATTGATTGGTCAGGATAATCCCATGCAGCTTGTCTTTCCTGTGTGATGTAGTGATTATCTGCATCCCTGCTTCTTTCAAATAATTTGTATTTTACCTTTTCCTCAATAAAATAAATGCGTCCATTGTTTGCTTTATCTTCCGCAATGGAGGAAGTAAACTTTAGTGGTTTTAAAGGGCTTTTTGTTTTCAAATTAACATCAAACGAAAATTCCATTGGTGCATACTGAAAAGCTATTTCGTTTTTGGTGAATCTTCTGTGCTTCTTTTTCCCTTTATAATGTACATGCTCAAATAAACGCCAGGGCTGCATAGCTTTGTCTAAACCGCCTGAAATAATCGCCTGAAAAGTTTCCAATGCTTCCAACATACTGCTTTTGCCTGTGCCATTGTAACCAATAAAAGCTGTAAGCGGCGTAAGCTTAACCTTAGCCTTCTCAATAGCCTTAAAGTTTTTTATTTCTACTGTTTTAATCATTCTCTAAGATTTTAGCGTACCATTCATTACATCTCTGTAAGCATTATGTGCAGCCACTTTTTGAGGCTGTGCCACCAAAGGAAAAGTGCTTAGTATGTATGTAAACTCTTCTTCTGTTAAGCCGTAAATGTGGGCAATGATGCCATCTAATTCTGCTCTTAATTGATTTCTTTCAAATTCATTCGTTGCTGAATTTCTCTCACTCCATTTTGTTTTCATTACTTCCTCCCACAACTCTGCATATTCATCGGTAGTACAAATCAATTTGACTGCTCTGTTTATAATAGACTTATACCATTTGTCTTTTGAGGTTAGTCTCGGAACTGGTAATTGATATATATAAAACATATTTATGTTAGTAGTAACCTGCTGTCTCAAGAACCAGTCAAGTACAAATGAGCTAAAAATGGCAGTGGAATACAATAGCAGTTCGTTAGTTAGATTTTCGGCGACATTTAATGAATTACCTGTAAAACAAGGCGGGATAATTGTTGCTACAAGAGTTCGTTCGTTCGTATTGGACGCTATTGAACGATAAGCTAATCTGTATTTTTGATACCCTAACACTTGTCCTTCATCAAGTGTGCGACCTAACACCGCTTTTCTTCCTTCAAATTCATCAATCCAATACCGTGGTTCAGACAAAGTATGAGTAAAATTGAAAATCATCTTGCCTTCAAAAAGTGGCAACGAATTTTTACTTAATCTCTTGTTAAACAAATATGCATCATCAGTCATGTTAAACTCTCGGTGGAACTCTAATGACCAGCTATCGTTATCCGCCACAACAGGAAATTTTAAAAGCTTGTCCGCAATAATGAAATCAATTTCATTCTTTATTTCCATTATTGAAAAACTCTCCGGGGATTGTTTTCTAACAAAATCCAACGAAATATTAATTGAACCATAAGAAGGAAAACTCTGTAATTCTTCAACATCATGTCTCATGAAGGCAGTTGGGATTGATTTTGTTTTACCTCCTTTTTCAAAACTCAATACTACAAACTTGAACATCCTATGTACGCCTTCAAATATTTCTTTTCTATTCTCAAAGCAGAAAATCCCCGTCACTTTAGAATCTTTAAAAAGCATTTCTCTTAATTTCTTAGAACCCAAGTCTGAATATATACCACTTGGAATTACAATTCCGCAATAGCCTCCTTGCTTTAGAAGATTAAAAGACTGCTCAACAAAAAGTTTGTATAAGTTTACATCCTTACCATGTCTTTTCCCGTTGATTATCGGAACTTGATTTTTATACTGATTGGAGAAGCGATAATATTCTCTTGTGTGATTAAAAAAGCTATTGTATTTTAAGTAAGGCTCTCTAACACTTTTGTCTGTCATTAAAGATTGAAGTTCATCTTCAAAATCTTTAATGTCCATTTTCTTTTTTGAAATATTCTCGCTGAAACCCATTAAAAACTCTTTCGCATTTGGTTGAAAAGTTTCCCACGGTGGATTTGTTATGATTGCGTCAAACCCATTTTTCTTTCTGAATATTTCTGAAAACTCATAGCCCCAGTGAAATGGCTCAAGTTCTTTAATATCATCTAATGTCAGATTTCTTTTAATTGATTTGCCAAATTTTGCTTTAGCTTCATCCCATACAACTTGTTCATACTTGATACCTAATGTTGCAAACTCTTCTTGTAATAATTCGTTTAAGATTTTATTGGCTTCGGCTTCCTGTTTTTGTATGCTGTCTCTTAGTTCCTGCAAATCGGTAATACCTAATTCATGGGCATTTTTATAACTGGCTACAGCAGCCTCTTTTTCATTAATCAATTGCTGGTAGCTTTTGGCATGTTCGCCTGCAAATAAGCCGCCTTGCACAGTGGCTTGGTTATAAAGTGTTGCCTTTTCAACAATTTTACCTTTAGCTGATTTAGAGGATATTGGCTGAAAGTGTTTATTAAACTGGTTAGCATCAACCCGTAGTAATCCTATTAATGAGTTACCACTCATAATATTAAAATCAATATTTGGCAGTGGCTCTAACTGCTCAACAGTTTGGGCACTTGCTACCAATGCCAGGAACAAACGGAGCTTTGCAATTTCGGTCGCTTCTTCCATAATATCCACACCATACAGGTTATTGGTAATAATCTGTTTTTTGATGTAGTAATTAATGCTTGGATGGTCCTGCTCTATCTGGTGTTTCCAGTCCAATAATTTCTTATCGCCTAAGAAATCAATCTTTCCTAAAATGGCTGAATAAACATTGATGAGTGTTTTCATGGCAGCCACTAAAAAAGCACCCGAACCACAGGCAGGGTCAAGTAAAGACAGATTGGGTAATACAGCCTTTTCACCATACACCAACTTGCGGCAAGTAACAGCATCCAATGAAATCAATAATTCCGCAATGTTTGTATAATTAATTCTGGCAGGCACTTTATCAAGCCCTGCTTTTTTCAATAATTCAGGGTCAACCTCTTCTTCATTGATAGCATCTAATATGAGTTTGTAAACCGTTTGCTCACATAGATACTCTGTTATTTCTGTACGGGTATAATATGCACCGAATGCTTTTTGGTTGATGTATTTTTCAAAAATATAACCCAACACATCGGGGTTAATTTCATTATCATTACCTCCGGGTGTATCATCTAAACTCCAGCTAAAGCGTTCAAACAATCCTTTAGGTTCTTCACTTTGTAATAAGTTTTCAAATGCAATATCAGGGATGTTTATGTTGGGGTATTTTTCTTCAATCTTATGTTTCAGAAATAAACCTCCATTGAGGTATTTTATTTTGCCTAACAACTTATTAGTTGCTCCACTTCTTAGTTTTTCAGCTTTTGCAAAACCATCAAAGAACAACACTTTCAGGAAACTATTATAGTATTGATTTTTACCTGCAAGCTTCTTTGTTTCTTTTAGTTTTGTGTATAGATAATCCTGATTGTTGTTATCAATGAAACCTTTTTTTTGAAGGAAGTAAATAAACATTAACCGGTTCAAAATAACAGAGGCATACCAACGCCTGTCGGCTTCATTGTCTATTCCTTCAATCAGTTTAAGGAAGTCAATAAACTGGTCTTGATAGTTACGGTAAAATTGTTTTGTTACCCTCTCTACATCTAAAGCACTTTGTATTTTTTTAGCAACATCAGTAATGGTAATATCATTTTCAATTTCACTGATGTCAACTATTAATCCTGCCAGTTTTGCTATAAATAAATCACCTGTTTGTCCTGCTGAAAAATAATGTTCACGGGGAAGGTTTTTCTTATCCTGTTTTTTTAGCCAACGCCATATAGTTTGCGTTCTGTTTTTGTCAATGAATATGAGAATGTGTTCAAAGTTTATCTTCTGAATTTCCTTTGAAATAATATCTCTTGCTTTAGCATCGGGTATTGTGCCTTCTGCATTGGTTATTTCATAAACGGTTGCACCCGATAGTTCTGCAATAGCTTTTCTTACAAATTCGCCCTCTTTGGTTTGAAAAGGAAATGCGGCTTTATTCTTAGGATTGTTCCACCCTAATTCTTCAATGAACAAGGTTTTAAAATCAAAGCCCTGTAACAGTATTCTTGTATTTTCAATATTCAATGCCATAAGTTCAGTTAGGTGTTGGTTAGCCCAAGTGAGCAAATTATTTGGGGTTGTGTATTAGGCTGTTCATCTTCATTTACAATACAAAGCTTATCCTCTTCTCTCAATGATATTACTAAAGAAGCCAACTGGTCATCATCAATCCCAGATTTTAATTGTCTGCTCAAGGTTTCTCTTGCAAACTCTTTTAATGGGTATTTATAAATGTCGTCAACAGCCTTTTTTAGTTGTTCGTTTACAAATAAAGTGTTGTCATATTCCTTGATGTATCTGTCCAGCTTCATGTAAACTCTGTATTTAATTCCTGTTTTCTTGCCTAAAGTTCCTCCTGTATTAACTTCTTCATCTTTTATATAATCAATGGCTTTTTTTACCAATTCGTGATGGTTGTCAATTTTATATAAAGCAGGTTCATCAGGACCACATTGAGCTGCCCGTAATATTGATAACTGTGATTGTGTAATTACCTTTCCCTGTTTATCCATCCATGCAAGTACATCGTTATCTTCTGCGGTTTTGGTATAAACTATTACGCCGTCCCTGTCTGGTATATCATTATTATGCTTAGTAGCATAAATTACATTCGGTAAATCGGGGATAATTTTATTCAAAGCTGGATTTGCATCAATAGCATTCTTCCAAATTTGATAAGCATAAGAAGCAAGGTCAACTTCCGTGTCATCTTCTTCGCCATCTAAAATGCCTGACTTTTCATTATAAAGGTCTGTTATGTTTACAGGGTCACCTTCAAAGAAAGTTTCATCAGAACCTACTACTTCTGCATTTTCTTCTATACGCTGGGTAAGCCTTCTTCTAAGATTAATTATCTGTTCAATTCCATCTTCAGGTAAAAAAGAATAGCAAAATATTTGATGTGCTTTCTGACCGATACGGTCAACACGACCAGCCCTCTGAATTAAACGAATAATAGCCCAGGGCAAATCATAGTTTAGAATGATGTGAGCGTCCTGCAAGTTTTGTCCTTCACTTAGTACATCAGTTGTAATCAATACCCTCAATTCCTGATTAGCCTGAATAATTTCCGGTTTCTTATTACTATGTGGGCTAAACCGTTGTGCAAAACCTGTTGGGTTTTCATTATCACCCGTAACACATTCAACTTTAGTTAACCCTCTTTTTTGTAATTGTTCATTTAGGTAGTAAGCGGTATCTGCAAACTGTGTAAATATCAACACCTTTTCTTTGTCGTGTGTTACAGTCAGCAGTTCATACAAGGCATTTAATTGTCTGTCATTATCTGGGTTCCAATCTTTACCAATTGTTAGTATTTTAATTATTTCCCTGCTATCATTTATTAAACTCGCCTGCAAAGTGTTGGCAAAAAACTCACTTCTTATCCAATCAAATCTATTCCTGAACTTAGTTGCAAACTCTTGGTATAATTCACCGGCATTCTCCAGATAAGTTTCTTCTTTTAGTATCAGGTTTAAAAAATTATCTTCTGCATCAGCATCAGTATCATCATCTTCTAAGAAATCATCTAAGTTTTGAGAAATATTTTTGCCAATAGGTACAGGCAAGCGATTTTCCAAAGCATAGATGAAAATATAATTGCGTAGTATATGTCTACTTAATGAAAGCAAAAAAGAATAACCGCTACTTTCAAGCCGTTTAAAAAGGTTTGTTCTACAAAAGCCCATCAATCTTTTGCCAGCATGAGATAGATTGCTCATTACAGCTTCTTCTTCTTTAGTGGCTCTTATCAATGGTTTATCATTCAAAAACTTTTGCAACCCATAACGTGGCAGATTAAGGCTATTGAGTATGTCAACTATTTTTTTTGAATACAACTTTGCATACTGGTCTTTAGGGTCTTTCGGATTAAAAGTGTATTCAACTCTCTTGGGTATTCTATCAGGAAAATAGGAACGACTGCCATCTGCAAATGTTAGAAACTTTCTATCATTATCCAGGTCTGTAGAAGCATAATTTGTTTTGATAAAACTTCTTGTTCTCCTAACTAAATAAAGACGCATCAATTCTCTCCAATCATCAGAAAAATGGCTTCGTTCAAAAGCTCTAATGCTTCGGATAAATGTTTCCGTATGCTTTTTGCTAAACTCTACCTGACCACCGATACTTTCAATATATCTTTCAGGGCTTATACCTAAATCTTTATCATCGGAAATGAAAAGACGAAGTTGGTTAGATAAATCAAAATATGTTTTATTATAGGGAGTAGCTGAAAGTAGGATTACTTTGCTGTCATTTTCAATCAAGTATTCTTTTATAGCACGGTAACGGCTGCCTCTGTCATTTCTTAAATTGTGGCTTTCATCAATTATCACCAACCGGTAACGTCTTAAATTGGGAAGTGTTGCCTGAACTTTACTTTGAGAAATAACTCTTGCCCTTAATTGGTATTTGTGAGCATAATCCTCCCACATTTCAACAAGGTTTTTAGGGCAAATGATTAATGTTTCCAAAAAGAAATCATCTTCAAACATTTTCGCCAAAGCCGTTGCAGTAATTGTTTTACCTAAGCCTACGACATCACCTATCAAAACACCATCCCTTTTGTGCAAATGATGTGCAGCTACTAATACTGCTTTTTGCTGAAACTCTAATAACTCTTTTTGAAAAACCTTTGGTAGTTTAAATTCATTTATACCAGCCCTTGCTTCTCTTGAAAGATGGTAAGCTATTTTAAGGTAAATATGAAAAGGCGGTACTAATCTGTCAGCAGCCCAGCTATTATCAATAATTTCAATTAATTCTTCGGTAATATCAATACACCATCTATCAATCCAGCGGTCATTAAACCACTTGGCTAATTTATTGGCTGCATCTTGTTCTAATACATCAATATTAAGTTCACCTTGTTTTGCAAGACCAGCTAATGTAAGATTACTGCTACCCAAAAAACCAACAACAGGAACTCTTTTATCTTCACTGTATGCTAAATAAAGTTTTGCATGTAGCGTATAACGTAGATGTAATTTTACTACTACTTTTTTCTCCTTCATTTGTTGGCTTAATTTACGCAAAGCCATTTCGTCTGCTTCAGTAGGAGTGCCAATCGTAAGCTGGTCTTTAAATTCCTGTGCTAATCTTTTCTTCAACTTAACAGCTTCGGCTTGGTCAATAGTATGGTCATCATTGCTGGTAAGGTGTTCTTTCAGAATGTCAATAGGTAGCTTTTGCATACCAACTAACAATCTGCAACATCTGTGTATTTCATTACTACCTTCATTTATATGCTCACCACAGAGTTTATCAATTTTATCACCTACTTCTTTCCAACCTCTCAAATTAAAATAACCAACACAAAAATCTGTGCGGCGAGAAAGTTCAAGAGTTTCGTTCAAGCCTTTTGTTAAATGATTTTCTATATTGTCGTAAATCTTTGGCATTATAAATTTCTATATCAAAATATCTTTAAATTGTTTATCTAATTCTTCCCAATTATTATCCTTCAAAAGTTTGTCTTCAATGCTGAACTCCGCAGGATTTTCGGCTGTGTTATATTTCTTTCTACTGCCTGTTAATCTTGCATAGATAGAGCCGCCACCATTGGCACTGTAATTAACAATGCCGGTTACAAATTTGCTGTCTTCTTTAATATCAAGCACACTGTCTTTATCTGCTTCTAATTCCAGCTTGGTACGGTGTACGTTGGTATCTTCATAAGCCTCACGAAGATTAATGGTAAGGTCTTTTGAAATATTGGACAGATTAGGCGAAATGAGATTGAAAGTAAGCTGCTTTATTTCTCTTGGATGCTTGCGAACAAAATTCCAAAAGTCCTGCTTGTCATAAATAGGGTCAACATAAAATGAAAGGTTGAAATCTTTTATTTTACTGTCAATACTCTCCAGGATAAAGTTTCTTACAATCTCATTGGTTTTAAAAGCGTAGCTGTTGGATTGTATAGCTATCTTTTGTACATCAGGATTGTTATTGATAGCAACTATAATGTTGGGATAATTATCAATTGTATCTTCTGTAAAATCTTCTCTATAAATGTGGGCTGTACGTTTTGCACTGATTTTAAAATAGTACATATCGCCACTCTGATAAACCAGCTTTGATTTGATAGAAGAATTGGAAGAGTAAAAACGAAAGTTGTCTTTAACCAGTATGTCTTTTAGTATGTTGTTCTTTTCTGCCCTTAGCTGTTCGGGTGTTTCGTACTTACCGAACATGTTTATAGGCATAGTTTTATCAACTACTAATTGATACCTGAAAACTTCAAATGTGGAGTTTTTGGCAAATGCTGGTTGTACGTCTTTGCTCATCGTCCTTTGTTAATTTTTCAAATATACAGAATAACTTGTAAAAACTTACCGAATGGTATAATTTTTCGTATATTTGTAAGTATAAAGAATTAAGTTCAATGGCACTGCAAAAGCAAAATAAAGCACAGGAAAACAGCACGGTTGCAGTACATAGAAAAGAGGCTTTTGATATAGGATATAAGGACTATTTTAAAGATATAGCCAATAACAGGATTTCCCAAATACTGAATAATAAGGAACGTAACGTAAAGTTTGAGAATATTACCTACAGGCAATTGAATAGCTGGGAAAAAGAAGGATTGCTTACGAACGAAAGGGAAGATAGAAGCTGGCGGCGGTTCAGCATTATGGATGCCATTTGGGTAAAAGTAATACAGGAACTAAGGGAGTTTGGGATGGGTTGGGAGCAAATAAAAGTGGCTAAGCAAAGTTTGGAATGGGAGAATGATGCCTACAAGGTTTCAATGCCTGTTTTAGAGTTTTATACTGCATTTGCCATCGGTAGCAAAATGCCTGTGTTATTGCTTGTTTTTAAAGATGGGCTTTGTGTACCAGCAAACCTTACACAATACAAAGTAGCCAGGGAGTTTTCGGAGGTTGAAAATCATTTGCAGATAAACCTAAACGCTATACTGCAAGCCTTTTTTCCTAACGTGGATTTGAAGCCAAAGTACAAACCTGAAATACCAGTAAGCGTAAATGAAATGGAGCTTTTGGCGTATCTGCGAATAGGTGATTTTGAAAAAATTACTGTGAAGTTTAATGGCGGTGAAATGGAGAAGTTTGAAGGTGTACAGCGATTAAAAGCAAAGCAAAGGATTGAGGAAATTATAAGAGAACATAAGTATCAGGACATACAACTAAAAGTAGAAGATGGTGGTGTAACTGCCATCTTTAAAACGATAAAAAAGAAGTTTACAAAAGGGAGCAACCCTAAGTAATTGCGTTTCACCTAAGCGACTGGAGCAACCAGCGTAAGGGGCAAGCAATTTCAATGCTTAGTATAGAACTATGTAAAAAGATTTTACAAAAGAACGGCACAACCTACACTGATGACGAAGTAAAAAAAATCAGGCAAACGCTTTACAAGCTGGCTAACCTGGACTATCAGCTTTTTTCAGAACTCAAAACAAAGAAAGATGCAAACAGCAATCATTTACACAAGGGTATCAACCGATGAACAAGCCGAAAAGGGTTATAGCCTTCGTGACCAAAAGCAGCGACTTGAAAAGCATTGTGCTTTGCAGGGAATTGAGGTTGTTCGTCACTTTGAGGACGACCATTCTGCAAAAACATTTGACCGCCCGGAGTTTAAAAAGCTGGTTGAGTTCATAAAGAAAAACAAAGGGCTGGTTAAAAAGCTGCTTATCGTAAAATGGGATAGGTTTTCCCGTAACATGGAAGCATCGCTTAACATGATTACGCAATTGGTGAAGCTGGGTGTAAGTGTGGAAGCTATTGAACAGCCTTTGGATGATAGTGTGCCTGAAAACCTGCTGATGAAAGCCTTTTACCTTGCTGCACCGCAGGTTGAAAATGCAAGGCGTTCTTTGAATACAACTAACGGGATGCGTAAAGCACTAAAAGAAGGTAGGTATGTAAGCACTGCACCTTATGGCTTTAAGAATACAAGGGATGACCATAACAGACCTGTTATTACTCACTCTGCAATGGCTCCCGTTATTAAAAAAGCATTTGAGCAAATTGCCACTGGCAATTACTTAATAGAAGTGCTGCGAAAGAAGCTGTATAAAGAAGGTTTGAAAATTAGCAGAAGCAATTTTTATACGCTGCTTCGTAATCCGATTTACTGCGGTAAAATAAGGGTAAAGGCTTTTAAAGATGAACCGGAAGAAATTGTACAGGGCATACATGAGCCAATTGTAAGTGAGGAATTGTTTTATGATGTGCAGAATGTTTTGGATGGTAAAAAGAAAGCCAAAACTAAATACTCGCTGGTAAATGATGAATACCCAATGCGTGGGCATTTGATTTGCCCAAGATGTGGTAAAACGTTAACAGGCAGTTCTGCTTTGGGCAATGGCGGTAAATACTATTACTATCACTGTACTAAGGGTTGTAAGGAAAGACATAAAAGCGATGGTGTACACAATGCCTTTGAAATATGGCTGAATGATATTTCTATCAAACCAGAAATAGCCTCCCTGTATCTTGCTATTATGGATGATGTTTTTAAAACAAATGAAGGCGACCGCCAGCAGGAAATAAAGAAGCTCCAAAAGCAGATTGATGATAATGTAGAAATGATGGATAAAAGTGCTAAGAAGTTCATAAATGACGATTTGGACAAACACGACTATAAACGCATCAAGGAAAGCCTATCAAGGGAGTGTACTGAACTACGAAGCCGGATTGCGGAACTGAAATCTGCTGAAAGCGGTTTTCAGGAA
>JAFDXG010000113.1 GCA_018268105.1 Bacteroidota bacterium
CTGTGTGTCCCGTTTGTACGGGAATCAGGGTACTAAAATCAGGCAAACTGCTTATACTATTTGTTTCATAATATGCGTAATCCACACCCCTGCCCTTCTTATCATAATTTGACTCTCCATTTGCATTAATAGCCCTTACCCTGTAGTAATACTTGGTAGACGCCTCAACTGTAGAGTCCTGGAAGTTTGTAACATTGGCTCCAACTTTTGCAATAGATACAAAACCGGTTACAGGATCTGTAGATCTCGACAATTCAAACCCGGTCTCATTATTGCTGTTATCTGTCCACGACAAAGCAACTTTTTTATATGATAATCCAACTGCATTTAATGCAGAAGGTGCAGCAGGTAAATTAGATGGTGCAGATACCGATTCAGTAAATACTGCATCAGGGATGGCAACATAAGAACTGCTGCCTGGTTTCTTCCAGGAGATCGCCATACTGGAGCCACTTGTTTTCTGGAAATACGTAATTACTATTGGATAAACGCCTGCACTCAGGGTCATCTTTTGCGAAAACTTGTCTTGTGCACCATGAGTGTTATCATTATCCACAGTTGGAGTAGCAAGGTAGTCATAAGGCATATTTACATAAAGCCTGCTCCCATCATCAGAATTAGTACTGAAATAGTAATCTCCGGCAACATCAATACGTATAAACCCTTCCCACAAAAAAGCATATTTTTCAGGTTGTGATTTATTGGCAAGGGTTATATTAGGTACAAAACCAGAAGCCTGAACCGGAGTCCTGTTAAAATCAGGAAGTTTATCCCATTCTCCCAAATAATATTTGTACCTCAGCCCCATCATCACTGGTTTAGCTGTAACCTGATTGCTAAACGGCGATTCATTTTCAGCAGCGTCAACAGCAGTTACCACAATGTTGTAGACTGTATTATATACCAGATTATTTATCGTATAACTTGTAGAAGTCGAAGTATAGGATTTAACTCCGTTTACATAAATATTATAACGGGCAATTCCTACATCGTCAGTTGAAGCTCCCCACTTAATATCAATGGAGTTGCGGGTTGTTCCTATAACCTGTAAATAATTGGGTGACACAGGAGGCAGATCATCTGAATCGGTTGTTTCACTAACCTCATTAGATATATCAGATCCTGCGGTAGCATTTACTGCCCTTACTACAAAATAATATTTCTTTCCGGACGCAAGCTGATCTTTAGAGAATGTTCGGGTAGTGTCATCGGTTATCCCCACAAATTGATAGGGGCCTCCAGTGGTTGTACCCATATATATTTCAAAATTGGTTGCCTTGTTAACTGCATTGGCAGGGGCTATCCAATATAATTTCAGTGAGGTTTTGGTTAATTTGGAAACGACCAAACCTTTCACAGCATCAGGCTTGTTTGGCCCGTTTGCATTAATCACCGTAAAAGGATTTGAAGGTGTACTGGTGCACCCAAAATTTTCTGTTACTGTTACCTGGTAAGAACCGGGAGAAGCCATATAAGTATTAGTTGTACTCAGGGGGCTATTACTTCCCACAATAGTCCATTTGTACCCAGCATAATTATTGGGAACCATCAACTGTACCTGGGTAGACCCATCAGGGGCAGGCAAAACCTTACTACTAAAAGTTGCCAACTGAGGATCAGGTGAAGTGGTTACTGATTTGGTTTTGAGGACAACCGGAACAGGAGACCACTCCGACCAGGTATTTCCCAACCTCACTTTAGCATAATAAGTTCCCAGTGATGTAGCTACAATAGTATTTGTAATGGCGCCAGAAATTATATCATTGTCTTTTTTCCATTGATACCCATCCATACCGGCAGCAACTCCAATTTTAATATTTACGTTTTCCCCCGGACAGAATTCAGTTCGTCCACTATCCGGCCATGGATTTGATTTATAGGCATTGCGTATAAAAGCATCGTAGTTCGGCTCTGCCCAGGCCTGATACCAACAATCATGTCCCCTGGACGGGTATTCCGTATATGTAAAATTGGCTCCCGCCTGAATAGCCGTTGATTGCAGGATACGTGCTCTTACTGGCGGAGGATTATTATCCAAAGCTCCCTGGAACAACCAGATAGGACTCCATTTATTTTGAACAATAAATGGCTGATACTTATATTCTGCATCACTGATAGGAAGAAATGCAGCAAAAGATTTGGCATAATACATTAAGCAATCCCATGTTTCAGCACCCCCTGCAGACAAACCATCTACACTAACCCTGAACGGGTCTACCTGTGCCTGGGAAACTAACACATTTTGAATTAATTCAACTAGTGTCTGTTCTTGCGTGCCTGTAAAATATCCTGATACACTTTGCGGATACAGCAGGAAGCCGTCATAAGAACCATTATCCACTTTATTCATGTGCACCTGTCCGCCATGGTATAATTGATATTCATTGTCATAGATAGACCCTCTTTCCCCTACCCCATGGAAAAAAAGGTACAACGGATATTTCTGTCCGTTTCCGGGTACATAACTCTTCGGATATTTTAACCTGAATGCAATTCCTTTGTACATATAACATTTAAAACTTGAAGTGTTCCAGCCCAGCCTTGAAGTTTTTACCCATTTTTGTGGTTGTCCATCTGGTAGCTGAACAGGTGGGTTCTGAGGATCGTACTCCACATTTACATCATTCGGATTAAAAACCTGGCTAATGGATGAATAACTGTCTAACAATAAAAATGACATTAATCCCAAAGCCACTTTCAGTAAAAAGGGTCTCATATACAATAAATAAAATTTTCAATAAATTTCTCAGCTTCTCAGGAAGGATTTTTGGAATAGATCGTGTGGCATTTCAAAAGATGACTATTTTTAAAACATATTTACTGTTTAAAAAATCATCAAATTATCAGGGTTTAACAGAGAGATTGGAGATAAGAATTGGCAAGAAATAAAATAATATCAAGTAAAATCAGCAATGCAGGGGTGCAAGATAAATAAGTATTTTTGATTGTACAACATATCTTACCAAATTTTAAAGTCAAGGATTAAATCAGTTATCAATTATTCCTCATTGGGTTGTTCACCGCCATTTAAAAAATTGATAGCCAGCTATTAATACCAATTAATAAAATCAAATTGATATTTCATAAGTAATAGAACTTTTAATTAATAAAATGTTACCGTCATATTAAAAAATGAAAGACATTTTTTATGCGCCTGCCTCCGGATAAAAAAGATTTGAAAAAGGATTACAGCAGGGAATTTGATAGGGGTCATATACACTGGTAAAATACACAGGCTTCGATTCATCCATCCTGTTTATAAAAAAATTTGTTGACAGTAAAAATATCATTACGATTTTGTTTCTGTAAGCATTATAATTTACTTTATAGGGAAGGCTGAATAAACCGTTATCTATATAATAGTGCCATTTTAATAACTGCCTGTGATGAAATGGGAATAGATCATCCATCACATTAAATTTACTTTCAGATACTGCTTTAAAAAATTTATCAATTTCTGCCGGGTCTATTTTTAATGAAGCTGTGTCCTTTAAAATAATCTTGCTTGCAAATTTTTCAAAATTTTGAAATGCAATATAACCGCCGATAGCAATTCCGGCTGTGGCAAATCCTGCAAGTCTTAAAAAGGTTCTTCTTCTCATTTTATGGATATTAAAACGACTTGTCGGCGCTCATTAAAGACAAAGCCGACAATGTAAGTGTCGGGTTGGCAGGGGTAATAGTAGGGAATGCACCGCTGCCCAGTACAAATACATTTCTATATTGATGATGAATAAGGTTTTTATCAATCACACTATCCTTTTGCTCATTGCCCATTCTCGTTGTTGCACAAATATGAAACTCAGACTTTTGAAAATAGTTGTCAAATTCAATTTTTTCTATTGGTAAAAAAGAAAAATACTTTTGAATATTTTCTTCCAGGTGATCCATTGCTTTATCCACATATTTGTCATGCCCATTATACTCTAATTTGGGCTTGAGAGGATCATTACTCAAAAGCACTCTGTTATTATCATTAGGCAGATCTTCAAATATAAATTTGAATTTTGCTATTTTCCGCCATTTACCCGGTTCGCTCCTGATAATAGGTTCATTAAAGCTTTCGATAATGCATCCTGAATAATTTTTACGGCTTTCTACATCATAAAACATATATCCGTTTGCAGTTATACTCGAGCTACCTCCCAGGTTATCCAGATCATGGAAATAGAAAGTGGCAAATGTCCCCCGCTGATCTGAAAGTCCCCTTCCTGTATAGTAGCTTTTGTCTCCGGATGCTAATAGAATATGTGCATTAAAAATAGCATTTCCTCCAAGCGCAATAATATCACCGCCCACTTCTAAATTCTTACCCTCTTTTTGATAAATTACTCCTTTTGCATTATTGTTTTCTATAATGAGGCTTAATACCGTTGTATTATAACGGAGCGTAACACGAGGATCTTTAAAAATTGAAGAAAGAGTATTTTCTATGGTAAACTTACTGTCTACCGGGCATAACTCACAAACACCGCTCGAACAACATCCATTTCTTATCCCTACTGGAATAGTTGCCCTAGCTGTGGGTTGGCTAATATATAATTCTCGGTACCGATTTGCCAATAGTTTGTCAACCGAAGATAGTTTTTGAGGTGGAAGGGGATAAGGCTTATTCCGGGGAAAAGGTGTTAATGCCGGACCACCAATCATCATTATTTCTTCTGCTTCATCATAGTATGGTGCAATATCTGTATACCCTATTGGCCAGTCCTGTCCAACACCGTATAAAGATTTCATCTTAAAATCATTTGGTAAGAATCTGGGGGTACAGCCAGTCCAACAATTTGAACTTCCCCCGAAGTTTGGTTCAAAAACCCAGGTCTTGTCAGAGTTATGATATTCATAGGTGCCTATATAACTCCCCGCTTTTGCATATTCTTCGGCAATTTTTTCTCTTCTCCTTTCTTTAAGCCTTTCTGCATGCGGAAACATAATCCCTCTTTCCAGCACAAGCACTTTTCGGGAAGGTGGAGATTTCTCAAGATATTTTTTTAAAAAAAAACTTGCACCAAAACCTGTACCTACAATTACCAGATCAAATTTTTCCATTGTAATAAACTACTTAAAAATATAATTTATCTTTTTCTAATACCATTTAAAGTCGTTCCTATAACAGTATATCGTACAAACAGATGGTAGGTAAGAAAAGAAATTGCAACAGGAATTATCAAAGATAATAAAAACCTCAGGATGCCAGGAACCGGCGTATTGAAAAACATCATCTCCATTGAAACTACCATTCCCAAATGGACAAGATAAATCCAATAGGAAGCATCAGAAACGTATCGCCAAAGCTTACTTTCAGAGTCAAAAAACCGAAGGAAAAATCCAATCACCCCCCCAGTCAAAAGTACTACCTGCAAGGCTGCCCCGAATTTACAGGTATAATACAACCACTTGTTACTTTCCCAATCAACTTCCATTTTTATATAGAACAACCCGCAACAAAACAATATGCCTAACAACAATAACCCTGGAAATTTTTTAACTAATATGTTTAATACATCCATCCTTTTTTGGATTGACCACCCTACAAAAAAAACATACCCGTAAAAAAATATGAACGATAGATGGCTTGGGATAAGCTCTGTATCAGACCGCACAAACAGAAGTGGATCATTCAGTAGTATGATCCATAAGGGTATGCTAAATAAAAATATCCAATAGTACTTACTCAGGTTTAAGGTATCCCATCTTTCCGAAATAAACTTAAATATTTTCTCAAAAAACGGAATGCTCCTTAACCGCATAACTACTACAACTCCTGTATAGAACATTAACAGATCGTATAAAAACCATAAGTGTGCAGTACCATTTCTGCCAAATAATTGCCGAAGACTTTTTTGCATTGCAATATCAAAAGTAAGATGTTGTTTATAGTAAAAGGTATAAAAATTAAAGGGCAGCATGCTCAGTGGAACTATAGTTAGCAAACCGATAAAAAAAGGGATACCTATTCTTCGCCAACGATTCTTAATAAATGCCTTTTCGCCTGATCTGAAATAAAGAAACCGGCTAAAAAACCCGGCAATTAAAAAAAATAAAGGCATTCTGAATGAATGAATAAAAAAATAAAAGAAATCAAATACTATGTTATTGTACTGATCATCATGAATCCAGTAATCTACCTGTTCGACCCTGTAGCCGCTTGCTGCATGCAACACCACCCCCAGCAACATAGCAATGGCTCTCAATGCATCAAGCCCGTGAATCCTTTTTCCGTTAATCATTATTCAATTCTGTTTATATATTTTAATCTGTCAATTTTTATAACACATTGCTGCTAAACGGATAAAAATACAAAGTCGTATTTAACAATCAAATTAAAATTAGTTTTCTCTATTACAGGATTTATAAAACTAATGCCTATATATTTGCTGCCCGCTTAACTGTATCTGATAATTTTCCAATTTATCCTGTGCAGTGCAACGTTAAGCTGCCTATTGATATCACTATTGAGCTACCTCAGCAATTAAATTTTACACCTTACAATTAATTTTAGAAATCTATAATGACAGGAAAACTTGTCTTAAGTTTTTTGGTTAGTATCGGACTATCCTTCACTGGATTCACTCAAAATTGCAGTACTTTGGGCCAAACACCTGGCACTGCTTTTCCCGTTTGTGGTACTGCCGATTTTAAACAACAAACTGTATCTGCCTGCGGAGGCAGGCTTATACCCGTACCGGGATGCAATGACGGGGCACAGTATTCTGATATTAACCCATACTGGTATAAATTTACCTGCTTTGCATCGGGCACTTTAGGTTTTACCATTACCCCTCTCACCTCTTCTGACGATTACGACTGGCAGTTGTTTGATATTACCGGCAGATCTCCAGAGGATGTTTACACTAATACCGCCTTATATATTACCAGCAATTGGTCTGCTGTACCTGGCACCACCGGCACCTCATCAACAGCTGCTGCAACAACAAATTGTTCGGGATTTAGTTATCCTAATAAAAGTAAAATGCCCCAGCTTATTGCCGGGCATCAGTACTTGCTGCTTGTCAGCCACTTTACCACCACCAATCAAAGCGGTTATACACTGAGCTTTGGTGGCGGCACAGCCAATATAACCGATCCCAAGCTGCCTGCATTGGATAGTGCAATTGCCTATTGTGACGGTTCAAAAGTGATAGTAACATTAAATAAAAAGATGCGATGCAATACCATCGCTTCCGACGGTAGCGATTTTCGTTTAACCACGCCGCTTGCTAAAGTGACAGGCGCCGCTTCTGCAATATGTTCCAGGGCTTTTGATATGGATACCCTTACAGTGATGCTCAGCAATCCGCTACCTCCCGGCACTTATTCACTGGTCATTCAAAAAGGAACTGACAAGAATACTATACTGGATAATTGCGACAGGGGTATCCCCGAAAATGATTCCATTAATTTTACTGTTGTGCCCGTAGCACCTACTCCAATGGATAGTATTACACTGGTTGGATGTTCTCCATCTATATTAAAACTGGTTTTTCAGAAACCCATGCGCTGTAATTCCATTGCTTCCGATGGCAGTGATTTCATTATAAGCGGGAATCCGGGCATTTCGGTTTCCGGCGCATACGGAAGCTGTTCGTCAGACAATCTTAGCAGTATCATTTACATCAAACTCAATCAACCTATTGTTCAAAAGGGCAACTTTATTATAACATTAAGGCAGGGAAGTGACGGAAATACGGTAATTGACGAATGCGGGGAAGAAACACCTGCGGGGGCACAAGTGAGCTTTACCACTGCCGATACTGTATCCGCAGCATTTAAATATAATGTACTATGGGGATGTGTTGCAGATACCATTCAATATTCTCATCCTGGTGGTAATAGTGTGAATAGCTGGAAATGGTATTTCGACAATAACGACTCTTCTAATACCCGGAACACAGAAAAAACATATAATGTGTTTGGCCAGAAAAATGCATCATTGATTGTATCTAATGAAGTATGTAGCGATACTGCTTCTGTAACTGTAATGCTCGATAACGAATTATTAGCAGCTTTTGATGCCCCAGAATTTGTTTGCCCCAACGATACTACATTGTTTAAGGATGCAAGCATTGGTAAAATTAAATCCTGGGACTGGGACTTTGGTAATGGGGCACGCAGCTTTTCCCAAATTCCTGCTCCGCAACAATATCCGGCGCCAATCACTGATCGCGAATATACAGTCAGACTTTTCATTACAGACAGTATTGGGTGTAGCTCCCAAAGGATCCATACACTAAAAGCAGTGAGTAGCTGCTATATTGATATCCCCTCTGCATTTACGCCGAACGGCGATAATCTTAACGATTATCTTTATCCGCTCAACGCTTATAAAGCAGAAGACCTGGTTTTCAGGGTGTACAATTTATATGGACAGAAAGTCTTCGAAACACGGGACCGGTTTTCAAAATGGGATGGAACCTTCAATGGGAAAATGCAGCAATCCGGCACTTTTGTCTGGACGCTGCACTACATTCATAAAGATTCCCGGCGTGTCATTAACATGAAAGGTACTACTACCCTGCTTAGGTAATAAAGAATTTTGTTTTTTCTTCGCTGTGCAACATCTGGCACGATATTTCGTTTTCTTCAAACTAATTTCCTATTCATGAAAAATGCAGATAAATTTTTTCTTGCCTTTGTAGCATTTGGCTATTTTATACTTTATGCTTCAATGGCTATATTGAGTTAAGTTAACTGCTTATCTTTGTGCCAACACGCAGGTATCACATCTCCTGATTTCTGCTAATAAAAGTTTTAATATGAATAATCGGACTATAAGTTTTGTGAAACTAACCTCAATTATTATTTTAGCTATTTGCCTGTTCCTGGGTTCCTGCAAAAAAGGAGGAACAGAAGCACCTCAACTTACTAAAAAAGAATTACTTGCCAACAAATGGGGAGTTTCGGATCTACTGGCGCCAAATGGTGGCGGTAGTGTGATTGGCTTACCTATAGATGAAATCAAATGTTTAAAAGACAATTTCTTTACCCTGTCAGCAAACGACACTTACACTATTGATGAAGGAACAGTAGTATGCAATCCGTCTTCAGCAGGAAGCGGTACCTGGTCGCTTATAGAAAATGACACAATGATCAAATTCGTTCCTAATGGAGGAGGTGCTCCTCTGTTATTTACACTTGTGGATGTGAATAGTACTACTCTCAAAGTTTCTTATGAAATAAAAGATATTCCATTACCTGGTATATATACCATTGTTTTAACAAAACAATAATAATCTACTATATGGGTTTTACCTCGTACACCGGACTGAACAGGTATATCCTACCCGTTTTCAATTCAAGACATTTTATTCTTTTGCGCAACTGTATCCCTCTTCTAAAAGTCCGCCCATCGTCTGTCTGAAACAATTGTTCAGGTGCTATTTCTTCTACCATTTTTTTATAGCTCTCCCTGCCATCATATTTACGTAATACCCTCAATAACCCATCTTCGGCACAACTTCCAGCGGCTGGATTCCTGAGCGTGGTTTTTACTTCTTGAGACAAATCAGCAGGAAAAATATTTAGCTGCAAAAACTGCTGAAGTATTTCGCTATAGGTATGCTTCCATTCCCTGCCATGTGAAGCAATTTTATTCCCGAATCGTAAAAAAGCTACGAGGTGAGCCAATTCGTGAAGTAATGTAATCAGAAATGCATATTCATTAAGATTTCCATTTACACTTATCCGGTGATTTTTACCATTTACAGCAAAGCGGTAATCGCCAAGTATACTTTTTCTTTCCCTGGTTATAGTAAGATGTACTTTATATTGTACCAGATATTGCATCACCAGGTTTAAAGATCCTTTGGGCACAAAATCAGTTAACGCAGAAAGCGGAGCTTCATTTTTAGACATTCTTTTTCCCTTCCTTTAGTGCTAAACGTATTTCAATAAACATATAAAAAAGATAAAGCACCATACAGATAAGCACAGAAACTTTATTAATTTTTCTGGCAAAAGCCGAATACATTAAAACGACTATTGCTACCAGTAAAAATTTTGCAATAAATGATATATAAAAATACCTGACAAATAGCTGCGGAGTCGCAGGATTCCTTCCCATTTGCTGGATAAGAAAGGATACCAAACTTAGTATAAACAGGAAAACATTACCCCAATATAGGAAATTGATATCCAATTTGTTGGAAACAGGAAAGCGACTTACCAGGAAAACTACCAGACTTAATCCGGCAAACAAATAAAATATCGGTGAAAACGACTTCCAAAACCGCATAGCTAAAAATTTTATGGAGTGCAAAACTACAACAAGACAAAGAAGTTTACCAATCCCTGAATTACGCCTGTTCTACATCACTCCGTTGAAATTATAAACTGATTCAATTTTAATATTCGGCTTTTACCCCGAATTCCCTTACCTTTGCAAGCCTTTAAAACAAAAAGCATGGGAAACCGGCACGAATATGAGATTGCTTTTGTTGGGCTTAAGCCGGGCGAACATGAATTTGTGTATGAAATAGATGACAGCTTTTTTGAAGAAATTCAGCCGCAACAGGATTTTACAAATGTACATGTAACGGTAAAGCTAATTCTTGATAAGAAGTCGTCTTTTCTTATGCTTAAGTTTGAGATAGGTGGTACGGTGCAGTTATCGTGTGATATATGTGGCAACCCGTTGCAAACAAATCTCTGGGACGACTTTGAGGTACTGATTAAGATGGTAAATGACCCTGAGCAGATGAATGCGGAAGAAGAAGATCCGGATGTGTACTATATCTCAAGAACGGAAAGCCATATCAATGTAAAAAACTGGATTTACGAGTTTATAAATCTCAGCATACCCTTGCAACATACCTGTACAAACAAACCGGATGGAAGTTTGGGATGCAACCAGGAAGCATTGGAGATGCTGAAGAAACTGACAAAAAGAGATCCGGAAAGTGATAACCCAATCTGGAAAGGATTGGATAAATTCAGAAACAATTAAAATTTAAGTGTTATGCCAAATCCCAAACGCAGACACTCTCAGCAGCGCAGTGCGAAAAGAAGGACCCACTATATAGCTGAGACCGTGACTTTAAGCAAAGACAACGTAACCGGTGAAACACATGTTCGTCACCGCGCACACGTAAGCGAAGGAAAATTGTATTACAAAGGAAAAGTAGTAGCGGAGAAATCCCCTATCAAATAGCTTTGTTTTCCTATAAATGCCTTTCCCAATTCTGAATAAATAATATTATTTGGATTTGGGATTTGTATTTTTCAGATTTTCCCCAAATTTGCTTATGAATATCGCTTTAGATATGATGGGTGGCGATTACGCCCCCGAAGAAGCCGTTCTCGGTGTTAAGGATTATTTTTCAGGTAATACCACACCTGCACACCTGCTATTGATTGGCGACGAACAAAAATTAAAACCACTGGTGCATCAGCACCTTTCGCAGGTGAATCATTATAGCATAATACATGCCCCACAGGTCATTGACATGCACGAGCACCCGACCAAAGCCCTGAAAGAAAAGCAACAATCTTCGATTGCTATCGGGTTTCACTTGCTGGCAACCGGCAAAGCCGATGCTTTTATCAGTGCAGGCAATACGGGTGCAATGCTGGTAGGTGCATTATATAGCATCAAACCTGTTGAAGGTGTTAGCCGGCCAACCATCGGTGCATATATGCCAAGAGAGAATGGTAAGCTCGGTTTATTGCTCGACGCTGGTATCAATGCAGACTGCAAACCCGAAAACCTGGTTCAGTTTTCTATACTTGGATCTTTGTTTGTTCAGCATGTATGGAATATTGAAAAACCCAGAGTGGGATTGCTGAATATAGGTGAAGAAGAAGGGAAAGGCAATATACTGGCACAAGCTACCTACCCCCTGCTTAAAGAAAATAAACTTATCCATTTTGCAGGTAACATAGAGGGCCGGGATATTTTTCTCGACAAGGCCGACGTAATCGTTTGTGAAGGATTTACGGGGAATGTGATATTAAAGATGGCGGAAAGTATGTATGACATTACCAAAAGGCGTAATATTTCCGACAGTTATTTTGACCGGTTTGAATTTGAGCAGTACGGTGGTGTACCGGTGTTGGGCGTAAACAAGCCGGTAATCATCGGTCATGGTATATCACACGGACCTTCGTTCAAAAACATGATCCTGTTGTCACAAAAAATTATAGAGATAGATCTTACAGGAAAAATCAAAAGCAGTTTTAAGCCGGACAATAGCACAAATACAAACGTTTAGTACCCCCATTTTATCAGCGTAGCTCCCCAGGTAAAACCGCCACCAAAAGCTGCAAGTACAATATTATCGCCCTTGTTTAACTTGTCCTCCCAGTCCCAAAGGCAAAGCGGAATAGTACCTGCCGTGGTATTGCCATATCGTTGAATATTAAGCATCACTTTTTCTGCAGGCAATCCTATACGATTGGCGGTTGCATCAATAATGCGTTTGTTGGCCTGATGCGGAACTAACCAGGCGATATCATCTGCCCCTAAATTATTTCTTTGTATCAACTCAAAACTTACATCCGCCATATCTCTTACCGCATGTTTAAACACCGCCTGCCCCTCCTGGTAAATGAAATGTTCTTTGTTGGTTACCGATTCTATGCTTGCAGGCTTTAAAGAACCGCCTGCCTTCATGTGCAGATGATGACCACCACCACCATCACTCCTTAGAATGCTGTCTAATACTCCATATCCGTTATTGTTAGGCTCAAGCAAAACTGCGCCGGCGCCATCTCCAAATATAATACAGGTCGTTCTGTCGCTATAATCTACTATCGCACTCATTTTGTCGGCACCCACTACCACTACTTTCTTATACCTGCCACTCTCTATGAGTGATGCCCCGGTAGTAAGTGAGTACAGGAATCCACTGCAGGCTGCTGCAAGATCGAACCCCCAGGCATTTACAGCACCCAGTTTATGGCACACAATATTAGCTGTTGACGGAAAAACCATGTCGGGAGTAACCGTCCCCACAATGATACAGTCTATTTCCTCAGCACCAATTCCTCTTTTTTTAAGTAGCCGCTCTACAGCAGGTACGATCATATCAGAAGTTCCAAGTCCTGCACCCTTCAATATCCGTCGCTCGGAAATTCCTGTTCTTGTCCTGATCCATTCATCATTGGTATCTACCAGTTTTTCGAGTTCCGCATTGGACAGCACATAATCCGGTACATAACCTCCTATGGCAGTAATAGCAGCGCTTATTTTTGAGCTCATGTAGATATTCGTTTGGAAATTGGGCACGAAAATACAATTATAGTGATAAATCAAAACTTCCGGTAACAGATTTCTACAATTACAATCCACTATCTTTGACGCCATTACTATATCAGATGATAGCATTTGTAACCGGCAAATTTGTTTATAAATCCCCATCAGTGGTGCATGTAGAGGTAAACGGAGTGGGCTATGAGGTTCAGATCAGCCTGAATACTTATTCAAAAATTCAGCAATTGGACAATGGGTCTCTGCATACCTGGCTACATATAAAAGAAGATGCTCATACCCTGTATGGATTTTTTGATTTGGCGGAAAAAAATATCTTTGTACAACTTATCAGTGTGAACGGTATAGGTACCTCTACAGCCCGGATGATGTTATCGGCTTTGCAGCCGGAGGAACTCTCTCAGTCAATTGTGACAGGAGATACTGTTAAACTTGAAAAAATAAAGGGAATTGGCAAAAAAACAGCAGAAAGAATTGTGCTCGAACTTAGAGATAAGATCAGTAAAAATTTCACCCCAACCAATAGTTCGGCACTCATAAACAATACTTTGGAACAGGATGCGTTAAATGCGTTGATAGCACTTGGCATTGCAAGAAATATGGCTGAGTCTGCTATCAAAAAAGCATCATCATCCGGTCCCTCTACTGAAAATCTGGAAACTTTAATTAAAAAAGCCCTTCAGCTTATTTGAGAAAAAATCTACCTACTAAACAACAAGGGAAAATTGGTGTTATCTTTTTCGAATATCCTTCGTATAACTGTATGTATTGCCGTTATATGGCTTTGCGGCTATGCAGCAAATGCATCACCTTCACGTGCAACTAATATACCGTTGCAGGTAAAAGATAGCATCCCTGGTAGCAATGAAGACACACTTAAATTTCAGGACTCACTAAAATACCCCATTTCCGATCGCAGGGTAGACAAAATCAGTAATACTTCCAGCAAGGGTTTTGATCTGAATGACCCCTCAAATATCAAGGATTCCATCATCTATGATCCCAGGGAAAAAAAATACTATATTCTTGAAAAGATAGGGAACAAGTATTATCGTAAACCCACAGAACTTACATTTGAAGAATTCAACAGGATACAGGCAAGAAAACAGCAAGATGAATATTTCCGGCAACGGGCAAATACCATCAGCCTTATGAACCGAAGCCTTCTGAAACCAGACCTCAAAGCGTCGGATGACTTGTTCAACCGGCTTTTTGGAAATGGAAAAATTGATATCCGGCCGCAGGGTACGGTGGGTATCACCGCAGGCTACCAGGGGCAGAACGTAAAAAACCCCACTTTACCGGAAAGAGCACGAAGAAACGGCGGATTCGACTTCGACATGGCGGCCAATCTAAATGTTATTGCCAATATAGGCGACAAGGTAAAACTCCCCATCTCTTACAATACCCAATCAACATTTGATTTTCAAAACCAGCTCAAACTTGAGTACACGGGTAAAACTGACGAAATCATAAAAAAGATAGAACTGGGCAACACCAGCTTTGCATCCAAAGGCACACTCATTCCCGGCGCCCAATCTTTGTTTGGGATAAAAACCCAATTGCAGTTTGGAAAACTTTGGGTTACCGGTGTATTTGCCACTCAAAAATCACAACGGCAATCCAGGGCACTTCAGGGTGGCGCAGCAACCACACAGATATCGGTAAAAGCAGATGATTACGACGAAAACCGAAATTTTTTGCTTGCGCAATATTTCAACAGAAAGTATAATGACGCAATGAAAACCATACCTGTAGTATCCTCGCAGGTACAGGTGATGCGGCTTGAAGTATGGGTAACCAACAGAACCGGTACCGGTATAACTACGGATTCGAGAGACGTGGTAGGCCTGATGGACATGGGTGAACCTCACCCCTATGGTCCCTGGGGAGGATCAGGCAATGACCTTGATCTGCCCCGCAATGATGCCAATACACTGTATCGTCAGATGGTGAGCAATAGCAGCAACAGAAGCCCATCACTGGTGGTAAGCAATCTCACCGGCATGGGACTGCGGCAGGTACAGGATTTTGAAAAAACATTTGCACATAAGCTCGACTCCAACCAATATACTTATAATCAGCAAATCGGTTTTCTTTCGCTTAATGCACCACTTCAGTCCAATGAAGTGCTGGCTGTAGCATTTCAGTATTCGTATAATGGGAGGGTGTACCAGGTGGGTGAATTTTCCCAGGACGTACCGGTTGATTCCAGTTCGGGTGTACAGAAAGTGCTCTTCCTAAAACTTTTGAAAGCCACTTCTGCACGTACACAACTTCCTATATGGAAGCTGATGATGAAAAATATTTACACCCTGAAAAGCAGTAATGGTGATTACCTTTCTTCACTCGACAGAACTGATTTTCAGTTGAATGTGCTGTATAATGAACCGGGTGGCGGCGAAAAACGATATCTGCCCGAGGGCGATCAGGCCGGTGTGCCATTGTTAAGCCTGCTGAGCCTTGACCGGCTAAACAATCAGAACGATCCCCAACCCGATGGGGTTTTTGACTTTGTGGAAGGCTATACCGTGCTGCCCTATAAGGCACAGATTATCTTCCCTGTACTGGAGCCATTTGGCCGCGACCTTGCTTTTGCCTTTTCCGATCCGGCATTACAAAAAAAATATTTATACCTGCCACTTTATGATACCATAAAAGCCATTGCCCAAACTTATGCCAACCTCGACAGGTTTGTTATGAAAGGTACGGCTAAAGCATCCAGCGCCGGACAATCTGAAATATCGCTGAATGCCTTCAATGTACCACAGGGTTCTGTGCGGGTTACCGCCGGTGGCAGAACCTTACAGGAAGGCGTAGACTATGATGTGAACTATGTATCAGGTACAGTGCGCATTATCAACCAGGCAATATTAAGTTCCGGCATACCGGTGGATGTGCAGTTTGAAAATCAGGCTGCATTTGGTATGCAGCAAAGAAACTATATGGGGTTGCGGTTGGATTATTTGGCTAACAAGAACCTTACCCTCGGCGCAACTGCCGTTCGGCTTAGTGAAAGACCTTATTTTACTAAAATGGGATATGGTGAGGACCCAATCCGCAATACCATGCTGGGAGCAGACTTCAGCTACCATAATGAAGTCCCCCGACTCAACAGGTGGCTGGATCATCTCCCGTTTTATACTCCTAATGGCACATCCACTATAACCGCTTTTGGAGAAGGCGCCCGCATGATACCCGGACATGCTCCTCAGATTGGAAAAGGAGGCGCAGGGTTGATCTATATTGACGACTTTGAAGGAACTCGGGCCAGCATTGATCTCCGGTTTCCGCTAATCAGTTGGGCACTTGCCAGCACACCTCTTGGCGCAACAGACAAAAATGATAATGTGTTGTTCCCCGAAGCCAGCCTGTATAATAATCTTGATTATGGGAAAAACAGGGCGAAGCTTGCCTGGTACAATATTGAGCCCATTCTGCAGGAAAGAAAAAACTCGAGTAACCCATTAAGAGATAATGTAGAAGAACTTTCGGACCCCCGTGTGCGTGCCGTTTCCCAATCTGAAATTTTCCCGCAACGTACTCCGGAATACGGACTAAATCAGTTGGTAACTTTTGACCTGGCATATTATCCGAAAGACAGAGGGCCATACAACTATGATGCTACAGGTATAGATTTATCTGGCAGACTAACGAACCCGGCTAAACGCTGGGGCGGCATGATGCGTTCTATTGACCAGACCGACTTTGAGACCAACAACGTAGAGTTTATTGAATTTTGGGTACTTGACCCGTTTATTAAGAACCCGGGATCTGCCGGCGGCCAGTTATATTTCAACCTGGGAAATGTTTCTGAAGATATTCTCAAAGATGGTAAACGTTCTTACGAAAATGGACTACCAACGCCCAAAATCCCGGCCGAAACTGACAACTCATTGTGGGGAAAAGTTCCAAAAAATCCGATACAGGTTACCCAGGCATTCAGTAATGATCCAGATGATCGTCCTTACCAGGACGTTGGCTTCGATGGCCTGAAAGACGATGATGAGCAAACGCAATATTCACAATACCTCCAGTCGTTGCAGGCACAAACCGGCACGGGTTCCCCTGCTTACCAGGCCGCTTTAGCCGATCCTTCATCCGATAATTTTAAATATTACCGTGATGCAGATTATGATAAAAGCAATACCGGAATTTTAGGACGCTATAAGAACTTCAATGGACCGCAAGGCAACTCACCGGTGTCCTCCACAAGTTCGGAGTTTTCTTCTGCAGCCACTTTATATCCCGATGCTGAAGACCTGAACAAAGACAACACACTGAATGAAAATGAAGAATACTTTCAGTATCGGGTTGATATCAAACCCAACTCAACACCAGAGATGCAGATTGGTAATAATTTTATAGTTGACAAAAAAGAAGTAAATGTATCCCTTGCCAATGGGCAGAAAGAAAATCAGATATGGTACCAGTTCCGGATCCCTATCAACAGTTTTAATAAAAAGATCGGTAATATTCCCGATTTTAAATCCATTCAATTCATCAGGATGTTCCTCACAGGATTTGATGATTCTGTGGTATTGCGATTTGCTAAATTAGACCTTGTAAGAAATCAATGGAGAAAATTCGGTTATGAATTAGATACTTCAGGTGTATATAAACCGATCTCTGCCACTGATCCTGTAACCTTTACCGTAGGTGCTGTTAACATTGAAGAAAATGATAACCGTCAGCCAATACCCTACCGTATTCCACCGGGTATTGAAAGAGTGCAGTCATTAAGTAATGGGGGTATCAATATTTTACAGAATGAACAGTCAATGAGCCTGCAGATTTGCAATTTACCGAGTGGTCAGGCAAGAAGTGTCTTCAAAAATATCCATCTCGATATCCGCCAATACCGTAAACTGTCTATGTTTATCCATGCCGAAAGCGTGAACGGTCAACCTGCTTTATCTGATGGAAAGATTAGTGCCGTAATAAGAATAGGCAACGATTATATCAATAATTTTTACGAAATCAAAATACCACTAAAAATAACACCTGCCGGTGCAACTGTAGATACGGATATATGGCCGGAAGTAAACAACCTCGACTTTAACCTTAGTATTTTGGAAGAGTTAAAAGCTGAAAGAAACAACCAATTGTTCAACCCGAATAATATTTACAGGAAAGTAGTAAATGGAAGAACCTATTCGGTAATCGGCAGTCCCAATTTTGGAGAAGTACAGGGGTTTCTCATCGGCGTTGAAAACCCCGGAGACGGCACAGGGCCACCGGTATGCTCTGAAGTTTGGATAAATGAATTAAGGCTTTCACAAATTGATGAAAAGGGCGGTTGGGCTGCACTCGGAAGAGTGGACCTTACACTTGCAGATCTGGGAACACTAACCTTTTCAGGCAATATGCATACCGTTGGTTTTGGGGCTCTTGAGCAAAGAGTAAATGAGCGTGCCAGGGATAATTATGTGCAATTCGATGCTGCTGCAAATCTTCAACTCGGCAAACTATTACCTAAAAGTGCCGGAATAGAAATTCCATTTTATGCCGGTATATCGCAAACAATAAGTACCCCGGAATATGACCCGTATGATAAAGACATTAAACTGAAAGATAAATTGAACGCTGCCGGGGCCAACAAAGATTCTATTCGTACTTCTGCAATTGATATCACTACCATTAAAACCATTACCATCACCAATGCAAGAAAAGTATTGCCCGAAGGGAAAAAGCAGCGGTTGTGGAGTATATCCAACTTAGATTTCAGTTATTCCTATACTTCGGTCATATCTCATAACCCCCTGATTGAAAACAATGAGATAAAGAAATACAAAGGGGGTATCGGGTATAACTATAATGGTCAGCCTAAATGGATAGAACCGTTTAAAAGTACGATCAAAAGCAAATCTGCATGGTTTGATATGATCAGAGATTTCAACTTCAACTTTACACCGGCATTAATTAGCATCCGCTTTGATGTCAACAGGCAATTTGGCGCCGTTCGTGCCCGTGAAGTATATGTTCCGGGTACAGCACCCAGTCCTTATAAAATACCGGAGACCTACGATAAATTTTTCACCTTCGACAGACATTATAATTATCGCTGGGATATTACAAGATCATTAAACTTCGACTTTGAAGCTCTCAATAATGCAAGGATTGATGAACCCGCAGGAAGGGTAGATACAAAAGCCAAAAAAGATACACTATGGAAAAACTTTTTCCGGGGCGGAAGAAATGTACTGTATAATCAGCGTGCAGATTTTACCTATAATATCCCTACCAACAAACTGCCTTTGATTGACTGGACAAATGCCAACATTGCCTACAAGACAACTTACAACTGGATAGGGGCTTCAAGACTGGCCATCAATCTTGGCAATACCATACAAAACAGCTATGCAAAATCAGCCACTTTGGATTTTGATCTCAACAGGTTGTATAGCAAGTTCAGAATTTTCAGGGCGCTGGATCAGCAGGGAGGGAATACCCCAAATCAACCCCCTCCGGTTCCCGGAAGACAGAATGCCAAATCAGATACATCAAAAACAAAAAAAAGAGACCCCAATGAATTGCCTGAGCTCAATGGGCTTGTTAAAGCTGTAGGCAAAATTATTACTTCTGTAAAACGGGTAAATTTCACCTATAGCGAAGGGGCAACCTCTTTTGTTCCCGGCTATATGGACAGCACAAAACTGCTTGGTCAGGACTGGAGCAGCGGCGCCCCAGGAATAGGATTCATGCTTGGTAAACAACCTGACGCAAAATGGCTCGACCGTGCAGCTTCCAGAAACCTCTTTTCAAAAGACAGTTTGCAAAATAACCTGGTGCGGCAAACCTTCGATCAGCAATATACATTGACCGCTCAGTTAGAGCCGGTTCGGGATTTCAGGATAGACCTTAACATGAACAAAACATTTAACCGGACATACAGCGAATTATTTAAAGATACATTGGGCAATGGAGAATTTGGACATTTAAATCCTTATGCCGGCGGCGGATTCAGCATCAGCTATATAGCTTTTCAAACGATGTTTCAAAAATCAAACCCTAACGTTATTAGCGCTACATTCAAAAAATTTCAGGATAACAGAATTATTCTGTCTGAACGGCTTGGTAAACTTAACCCATACAGCCAGATAAAAGGAGCAGACGGATATTATCTCGGGTATTCGCGGTATGCTCAGGAAGTATTGATTCCCTCTTTTGTTGCCGCATATACCGACAAGGATCCCAACACAATTCCATTGCTCAATACCAAAGGTGAGAATGTACGCTCCAATCCATTCTCCGGATATCTCCCCCGGCCTAACTGGAGTATTGAGTACAACGGGTTGTCGCGAGTAAAACCTTTGGATAAAATATTCACCAATTTCGTATTGCGCCATAAGTATAACAGTACATTAAGCATGAATGCTTTCAATTCCAATCTGCTATTTCAGGACAGATGGGATTTGGGCTTTCCTTCATTCCTTGATACAGTGTCCCATAATTTTATTCCTTATTTTCTTGTACCCAATATTACCATTGAAGAACAATTCGCACCTTTGTTTGGGCTCGACTTCAGCCTGACCAATCAGCTTACAGCCGGGTTTGAATACAACAAACGAAGGACGTTGAGCCTAAGCCTTATTGATTATCAGCTAACAGAAATGCGCTCTACGGAAGTCCGGTTAAATGCATCCTGGCGGATAAGAGGTTTTTCACTTCCGTTTAATATTGGATTCCTGGGCAGAGGCGGATCAGACTCTACCGGCAAACGTTCGCAAAGCGATGTAAAAATCGGACTGACATTAGGTTTACAGGATAATATCACTGCCAGCAGCAGACTTGACCAGGAAAATGCTTTCGCAACAAACGGCGAGAAAGTAATTACCATCAATCCTACTATTGACTATGTGCTGAGCAACAGGATACAGTTGAAATTCTACTTCGACCAACGGCGAAGCATACCCTATATATCGTCTTCGGCCCCTACAGTAAATACAAGAGCGGGAGTAACGGTAAATATATCATTGGCGCCATAAAAGATGCTTTCTTAATATTCAAAGTTTGAAGACCGTCTTAATACAATATACTGCACATGCTTTTC
>JAFDXG010000114.1 GCA_018268105.1 Bacteroidota bacterium
AAGCAGTAACAAAACCAGCTTGCATAAAAAGCAAGTGTGAAAACTAAAAAGCAGCAATGAATTTATTGAATTAAAACTTGGAAGAGAATGCTGCAACTTTTGTCGAAGCCAGCTTGCACATTACGGGTTCCGGCTTTGCGAGGGAGCGGATTTTTAGCACTAAACGCCAATCGAAGAACCGAACTCCAAATATAGCACAAAAGTTTCAATCGAAGCACTTCGCCCGCTCTCTTGCAAAACCGATGTTACAGGCTGGCGTTCTGTCTTTAGTGTCGTCAATTCTTTGTCTGTAAAGGGTTTCGCTGTTGTGTCGGCTGTGAAATGGCAGGTTTAAATTTTTAGAAAGGGAAGAAAAAATAATTTTTTAGAGTAGGTAGTGTAAGCTCTTCTCGCATTTTGGCTTTAGCGTGGCTTTGTGCGAATGCGAGATGTGCTTACACGGTGTGTTGGATTACATATAAATCACTTTTACTTTAATTGTTTTATTTTGGTTTAATTCAAAACTTGCTTTTTTAAAGTTGGGTCTATTGGTTAAACCAATGGATGAATAATTTGAAAATCCAATTCCCTCTTTGGGTAAAACCAAACCTTTATCAATCTTTCCGTTATTGTTTTCATCGTGTAAAATGTTTACTGCATATTTTCCTTTTGGTAAGTTTGAAAATGTACATTGAGCTTTATCGTTAATAATGGTTGCTTTCTCTATTTTGTAATAGTCTTTGTAATTTTCATCAGGAATAGAACCGTCTTTGTTATATAAGGCTATTTGAACTGTACCCTTTGAATTTCGCAAGTTTTCAACTTCAACGGTTAAACTGTAATTTTCCTTGTTACTATCCGTAAACGAACATAACAACATTGATGTAAATGCTAAAAACAGCGTGATTATTTGTTTCATTTTAAATGCTTTTCTTTTTATTAAATTTTGATTTTACAGTATCTACTACATCATAAACCATTGGTACTAAATACACCGTCAATGCTAATGATGAAAGCAAACCGCCAATAATTACCCAAGCCAATCCGTTTTTCCATTCGGCAGCGGTACCACTAGCTAATGCAATGGGCAACATTCCAATTGCCATTGATAAAGTGGTCATCAAGATAGGTCGCATTCGCTCTTTTCCTGCGGTAATCAATGCTTCTTTGTAATGTTTTCCTTCGGCTTTTAGTTGGTTGGTAAAGTCCACAATTAAGATTGAATTTTTTGTTACCAATCCCATCAACATTATTAATCCTAATAAAGCGAATAAACTCAAATTACTTAATGATAAATTCAAGGCTAAAAATGCTCCGATAGCTGCAACAGGAATAGCAAATAACGCAACCAATGGATAGATATAACTATCGTATAAGGCAACCATTATCAAATAAATTAGTAAGAATGAAATCATCAAAACTGACCCTAACGCTCCAAAACTGTCGTTTTGCCTTTTAATATCACTTCCCCAAGTCATTTGTATGCCGTTAGGCAAAGGATTGTTTTTGATGTAAGCCACTACTTCGTCTGCAACTGTTCCTGAAGGTCTGCCAAGTGCATCGGCAGTCAATGTAACGGCTGGTTGTCGGTCTTTTCGCTCTAAAAGTGAGGGTGAATTATCTCTTTCGATATTGGCAATTTGCGACACTTCAATCGGAATGCCCATCGGATTAACGATATTGAGTTGTTTTACATCGTCTTCGTTTTTGCGACTGAATTTATCTAACCAAATACGAACGGGATATTCAGTTCCGTTTTCGGTTAAGGTGGCATCGTCATTTCCAGTAAATGCAGTTCGTAAATTCATTCCCACATAAGCGGTATTCAATCCCAATCGTTGCATTTTGTCTTTATCAGGAATTACTTTTAATTCAGGGCTTCCTGCTTCAACGGATAAGCGTACATTATCTGCTCCTGAAATATTTTGAATAACTGCTTTTAAATCATTTCCAGTTTGCATCACTTGGTTTGCATCACTTCCACTCAAGGTAATTTCAATGGGTGCAGAGCGTGGAATTAAGCCCAATGCCATCATAGAAAAATTAATACCCGAATACTCTTTTTGCAAATTATTTCTCAACTTCTGCATAAAAGCCTCCGTTGAAACTTTCTTTATTCCCGCTATTCTTAATTCTTCATCCTTCATTTTTAATTGAATAGTGAATTCTGTTTTATTTGCTGAACCTACGCCCAAACTTCCAATTCCTGTACTGGGTCCACCAACATTACTAAAAACGCTTGCTACTTCTGGTTGCTTCAAAATGTAATTTTCAATTTTATTAGAAATCAAATTGTTTTGCTGAATAGAAGTGCTTTTATCAAATTCTAAAGCGAACCTAAATTTCCCTTGGTCGCCTGTTGAAATGAGTTCTTTTCCGATAATTCCCTGTTTCATCATTACTGCTGTTCCCACAAAAAGTAACAAAACAAATCCTGTAAAAATGAGCTTATGGTTTAAAACCCAATTTAATGTTTTGCCATACCAAGCGATAAATTGGTCTAACTGATGTTCAAACCAAAGTAAAAAGCGATTGAAAAAATTGGTTGGTTGCAAATCTTCTTTCTTTCCAATGCGAGAAGCCAACCAAGGTGTTAAAGTAAAGCCTACCAATAAACTCGTTAGGGTAGAAGTAATAACCACTACCGAAAATTGTTTGAGCATATCGGCAACAAAAACCTGCAGAAACAAAATCGGTAAAAACACCACCACATCAACCAAAGTAATAGACAAGGCAGAAAATCCGATTTCCATTCGTCCGTCCATAGCTGCCGTTCTTTTCTCTTTGCCCATATCCAAATGGCGTTGGATATTTTCTAAAACTACTGTTGCATCGTCCACCAAAATACCGATGATTAAAGACATTGCCAGCAAAGTCATCAGGTTGAGTGTATAACCCAATAACCACATCACGGCAAAAGCGGTTATGAGTGAAGTGGGAATAGCAACCAAAACAATGAGTGAATTTCTAAAACTTCGTAAGAATAATAACATCACTAATGATACTAAAATCACGGCTAAAATCAAATCAAACACCACCGAATTAACGGCTGCAATGGTGTTGTCGGTACTGTCGTCTGTAACAATGAATTGTACATCCGAACTTGCATTTTGCTTTTCTATGGATTGAAATTTATCCCGAATTAATTTTGAAACATCTACCGCATTGGCATCGCCTTGTTTTTTTATCATCAATCCAATACCAGTTTTTCCGTTAAAACGGCTATACGAAGTGATTTCTTTAATACCGTCTGTTACCTCTGCAATATCTTTTACATAAACAGGGCTGTTTGGAAAAGGCATTGCTATTTGCACATTCTGAACATCTTGAATAGTGTTGAATTTCCCAACTAAACGAACGGAATTATTCTCTGTATCTGTTTGGAGTTTACCTGCTGGCAAATCAATTCCCGAACGATTGACGGCTTCTACTACTTGATATAAAGATAATTTGTAGAGTTTCAGTTTTTCTTTATCAACCTTAATTTGAATTTCCCGTTCTTCTCCGCCTAAAATAGTAATCTCTGCCACGCCTTTTAATTGCTGGATTTGTGGCAGATAGTCGTCTTTCATTTTTTGATAAAACTCGGTTGGTTTTAAATTGCTCGTAGCACTTACCGACATAATTGGCAAATCGTTGGGTGATACCTTGCTCATTACTGGGCTTAAAATATCCTTAGGCAAATCTTTTCTGATATTGTCAATGTAGCGTTGAGCGTCCTGCATTGTTTTGTCCAAATCTGTTCCATATTTTAGGTTGGCAATGATGATGGAAGCATTGGGTAATGATTTTGTAACCAAATAATCCACACCCTCCAAATTGGAAAGTGCATCTTCAATTTTTCTGGAAACGGAAGTTTCCACTTCGTTGGGTTCTGCTCCGGGATAAACGGTTCGGATTACGACAACTGGTTGATTAAAATCGGGCATTAATTCATAACTCAAATTTTTATAACCGATAATTCCTAACAAAGCAAATACGCTGAAAAGAACAATAATCAGCGATGGGCGTTTGATTGATATTTCTGTAATATTCATAGTTCGCTGTTTTTATTTAGTCGTTATATTCGCCCCGTCAAAAAGATTGATAAAGCCATTTGTTACGATAATGTCCCCAACATTTAAACCACTTGAAACAATCGTTCTATTGCCGATATTTTTAGAAATTGTAATCGTTTGCAAAACTGCTTTTCCGTTTTTTACTACATAAACCTGTGTGCTATTTTCCTTGTTTATAATGGCAGACGAAGGAAGAAGAATACCCTGTTCCATTTTATTTGCAGACAATTGTACTTTTCCAAACATTCCCGATTTTATAATTGATTGTTTGGTATTAGCAACCTGAAATTGCAAGGGAAAACTATTGCCCATATTGGCTTTACTTCCAATCATAGATAATTTTCCATTCAATGTTAGTTCAGGGAAAACATCCGCTGAAATGTTATAATTTTGATTGGGTTGAAATTGCTTTAAATTACTTTCAGGTACGTTTACCGTAAATTTAAGTGTGCTTATATCGGTAATTTGCAACAAAGGAACTCCGGGTGCTGCAAAAGCTCCAATTTCACTTAATTTTGCTGTTATAACACCACTAAATGGGGCTTTGATAGTTGTTTTATTGATTTGTTCTTGCAAAGTTGCTTTTTGCACTTTTGCAGATTTTAAACCCAACTTTGCTTTTTCCAATTGAACGCCTTGCACGGCATCGGCTTCCGTTAAAATAGTGTAACGATTTACATCATCTTGCAAACCCTCAATTTGCACTTCAACGGTTTGTAATTGTAGTTTTAAAAGTGAATTATCCAATTGAATGAGTGTTTGCCCTTGTTGAACATAGCTACCTACATCTACTAAAACAGCATTGATTTTACCTTGTGTTTCAGCACTTACTTTTGTTTCCTTGTTGGGTTCAAATGTTCCAGTGTATGTGGTTTCTTCATTTAAACTTCTTAAACGAATAGTGTCCACATCAACGGAAATTGGTTTCTCTTTGTCATATTGATATACCTTACTTTCCGTTGTTTTTTTATTGCTTGTCAATTTGAATATTGCTAAACCAACAATTGCAATACCTGCTATTATCCAGATTGTTTTTTTCATTTTACTTAATTTTAATTGTTCCCGTTAATTTTTTGAATTCCAAATCAGCTTTTAAAAAGTCAATTGTTGCGTTTAAATAATTTTGTTGAGCTTCACGCAAAGCATTGTCACCCAATAAAACATCGGTCAAACTTGCCGTTCCTTGTTTTTGTTGCAGTATGGTTTGTTCGTAGATTTTTTGGGCTAATGCGATTTGGCTTTCTGTATTAATAATGGTGTTTTGGGCAATTATCCGTTGACGAATGACATTCTCAATTTCCATTTTGTTTTTATCAAAAATTAGTTGGGCTTGCAATTCATTATTATTGATTTCCAATTTTTTTTGATTGATTTTTCTTTGTGTAACTGTACCGTTGAAAAGCGGATAACTTAATTGTAATCCTGCAAAGCCTATTGGGTAAAATTTCAGAAAATCATTCGGCGATTTATCATAGCCAAAACCTGTTGTTCCATAAGAAGCAATCAAATTCAGTGAGGGCAAGAACCTTGATTGGTTTAGCGTTTTGAGTTCACTTTTTAGAAATTTATTTTGGGTATTGATTATTTTTAAATCCAGTATATTCCCTTTGTTATTTTCGGTTAATGTTTCCTTTTCTATTTCAGAAACAATAGTGATTTCTCGCTCTAATGAAATACCGATATTCAGTTTCAGAGCATTCAAAATAGAAATGTATTTGTTGTTAGCGTTTTCTCTTTGTGTACTCAACTGTTCAGCCTGCAATTTTACTTTGCTCACATCTGTACCCTTTGCCAATAGCTGTTCTTTCAACAGTTCTATATTCTTTAAAAGTTTGTTGGTGTTCAATAGGTTACTTTCCAAAAAATCAAGTTGATGTTTCAGAATTTGAGTATTGTAATACAGCGTTGTGATATCAAACAAAACTTGTTCTTCTGATTTTTGATATTGAAGTTGTGTCAGTTCGTTAGCAATTTTTGTATTCTCAATTGCTCCATAAACTTGCGGATTATACAATGGCATTGCCAACTGAATATTCGCATTGATGTTATGCGGAACACCAAATTGTAAATTTCTAAATTGTCCTTCGGGTGCTTGCGGATTGAGTGCGTTCATCGGCATTAATTGCGTGGGCAATTCCATAAAATACTTGTAATCTGCATTAGCAGTAACTTTCGGAATTAGGTTGGCTTTTGCTTCCTTATTCCTTTGTTCGCTAATGCTGATGTTGTTGCGGTTAATTTGCAAGTTTTTATTATGCACTTGTGCCGTATCAATACATTGTTTTAATGTCCAAACTTCCTGTGCCTGAACCGTGTTCCATCCTATAAACAATGTCAGGATAGTAATGAGTTTGCGAGTATTCACTAACATAATGAGTTAAATTTTTTTGTTTTAATTTTTTCTATTTAATCACCGCCAATCATCTTGGAAGTAATTCCTTTTTTAGTTGAAAATTCCATTATTACAATTCCTGCAATGTGTAAAATGATAAATATTGGAAACCAATAAATTCCCCATTTATGAACCGTTTCAATTCCTTCTTTCCATTCGGTAAAAAGTTGTTTTTCGATGAAAATACCCGTAACCGCAGAAACAAATACAAAAGTATAGAAATAGATGTATGTAAAGCCTTGTAATCGTTCTTTTATTGAATGGTTATTTCTAAAAGGATTAGGAAATCGAATACCTTTAATAAGCATATAAGTTATCCTTACAACAAAGGCTATTACCATAATGTTAGCAAATACCTCGTGCCATTGCCACATTGGTTCACGGATGCTTTTTGCAATCTCTGTCATTTGCTCATTAGAGATAGCAGATGTTTTGCTTTGTATGGTTTGTACAATGTTGTTTTTATTCATCCAATACATTCTTAAAAAACCTGTGATGAATAAAACAGGCATTGCTATTGCCATTAGCCAATGTAAAAGGCGATGCAATAATGTGAATTTGTTGTTTGCTTTCATAATTCTACTTTTCAATCATCTTTAAAATTCCATCTAAAACAGCGTTTCCATCTTTTATTAAATTGGATTTATGCCCTGATAATTTCCATTTCAGTACTGTCATTCTTATACCTCCAATAATAATGGTTGTTAAAGTAGAAGCACCTATGAGTTTATTGTACTGCCCCAATTCTTTCCCTTTGCTAATGTTTGCTTTTACAAATTCCTGCATCATATCCATTATTTCAGATACTTTATTGCTTAGCTTTTCTTCGTAATGAAAAATGCTTTCCGCAAAAATGACACTTACGATTGCAGGTTTACTCACGAAAGTTTGTAATTGAGAGTTGAAAATAGCTCTTAGTTTATCGGCTTCTGTATCTGTTGCTTTTAACGGTATAGACTGAATACGGTTTTTCATTTCTGTTTTAAAATATTCCAATAAACTAAACAGAATTTCATTCTTACTTTTAAAATGTCGGTATAATGCAGGTTCAGAAAGTCCAATATCTTCGGCAAGCGTTTTTATTGTCAAATTCTGAATACCAAATTTTGAAATTCTGTTGGTTGCCGCTTCCATTATCTCTATTTGTCTGTCTGTAAACTGTTGCATATTCAAATTAAATTAAACAATGTTAGTTAGTATTCACTCGCAAAAGTAAGTAAACTTTTTTATTCTGCAAGAATTATTTTAAATAAAGTTGAATTGGTTTATTGGTGGGTGGGAAAATTGGCTCTTTTGGTTTTTTAGAATTGGCTTTGAGCGGTGGCAAAAAACCAAATGTGCCAATGTGTGTAGGCAAAATTATTTTTTTCTGTGCGTTGGCAAAAAATTTAAAACTTTCGTGTCGGTATTGTGTCAAGCTACTGCGAAACTATCCGTTTGTTTTGTCTTGAATGTTGATATTAGCACAGTCGCCCTACGCTTGCCTGTAACGGTACGGCTTGGCGATGTGGCGGAAGTCCGTGTTTCGTCTGCCCGTAACCGATGCTAAATATATAACTAAATGTTCATTGTTTATTCTATTGCCCGGCGTTATTCGTCAAGCTGGGACTGAA
>JAFDXG010000115.1 GCA_018268105.1 Bacteroidota bacterium
GTTTGGTCTGATGAATTTAATTATAGCGGGTTACCCGACAGAACAAAATGGGGTTATGATACTGGCCATAGCGGATGGGGTAATAATGAATTACAATATTATACAGCCAAACGAATAGAGAACGCCAGTGTAGCAAACGGACTATTAACAATTAAAGCAATTAAAGAAAATTACCAGGGTGCTGATTATACTTCCGCAAGGCTGGTAACTAAAGGTAAAGCCTCCTGGCGATATGGCCGTATAGAAGTACGCGCTAAACTTCCTTATGGCAGGGGGATATGGCCGGCTATCTGGATGCTGTCTGCAGACAAAACTTATGGTGAATGGCCGCGTATAGGTGAAATTGATATTATGGAACACGTAGGTTACAATCCTGACTCTGTATTTGCAACTATACATACTGGAGCGTACAATCATACTATAGGAACTCAAAAGGGGCAAGCTTTTGCATGCAAAGACCTATCTGCTGCCTTTCATGTATATGCACTGGAATGGACGGAAAAGAAAATATCAATATTCATAGACAGCAATAAATATTTTGAATTTGATAATGAAGGAAAGGGCGCGGCGGTTTGGCCTTTTGATAAAAAATTTTTCCTGCTGCTTAACATTGCAGTGGGTGGCGACTGGGGTGGGAAAATGGGAATAGATAACAGCATATTTCCCCAGGAAATGCAGATAGACTACGTGCGGGTATACTCGAGATCGTAGTAACCTGTATCTGTCAGCATTGTATATGCATCATATCATTTCTCTTTTCGCGGTCTTATAATCAATCGCAGTGTGGGGTCATTGGTGATAAAAGACCAGAACCAGTTGAAAGCTAATTTAGCTTTATTCCTGAAGCCTGCAATTGGAATAATATGTATAAATAACCACACTAGCCAGGCAATAAACCCTTTGAAGAAACCTTTTGGCAAATCTACCACAGCTTTGAATTTTGATATAATGGCCATAGTCCCTTTATTATGATAACTGAAAGGTTTCATGGCCTCTTTATTACTAAGCCGGACTAAATTTTCCGCCAGTAATTTTCCCTGCTGAATGGCAACCTGTGCCAACTGCGGGTGGCCGTTGGCGTAATTCTTATCGGTGGTTTGCAGGCACTGGTCACCTATGGCAAAAATGTTTGCAGTGCTTAATACTTTATTGTATTCGTTTACTAAAATTCTTCTGCCCCGTTTTGCAATACTTTCCTGGGACAATCCCGGGGCCTCTTTTGCTATCACTCCCGAAGCCCATATAAGGGTATTACTATTGATGGTTTCGCCGGTAGAAAGTAGTACTTTGTCGTTTACGAAATCTTTTACGGCAGTGCCAAGTTTTACTTGTACCCCCAGTCCGGTCAGTACTTTAAATGCCTCCTGTTGCGATTTCACATTCATCGGTCCAAGCAATGCATCTCCGGCATCAACGAGATAGATACTGTCTCTTCTGCCCTTTATTTCGGGATAGTCTTTTTCAAGTATATATTTTCCCATTTCCGCAATCATACCAGACACTTCTACTCCTGTTGGCCCGCCACCGGCAACTACTATATTTCTTCTTATCTCCCGTTCCAGCGGGTCATTTGATTTTACAAGCTTCTCCAGGTTGAGTAAAATATGATTGCGCAGATTAATGGCGTCATCAATTGTCTTCATGGGAAGTGCATTATTCTTCACATTCTCCATGCCGAAGTAGTTGCTTTCTGCACCCATTGCCAATACAAGGTAGTCATAGTCGAGTGTGCCGGAGTCTGTTTCTATCATATTGATTTCGGGAATCACCCTCAGTAAAGTGCCAAGATGAAAACGCAAATTTTGTTTTTGCTGAAACATCCTGCGGAATGGATAGCTGATATTTGAAGGCTCAATAAAGGCTGTAGCTACCTGATACAATAGCGGCGGGAAAAAATGATAATTGTGTTTATCAACTAAAGTTACTTCTATGTTTTTCTTACCCGCTAATTTTTTTGCAAGATTTAATCCTGCAAATCCACCGCCAATGATTATAACTTTCATGTTAGTCTTAATGTTTTTTAGCTTTGTCCCATAATTTAGGTCCACCCTTTATTCCTTCTTTGTTATTTACTATTGAAATATTGCTATCGAGTTTAAAATTGATAAGTTTGGCATTGCCGCCCCCAATATAAAGATGATCGTAATTGAAAACTATTTTCAAAATTTCAATTACTTTCATCATTCTTTTATTCCATTTATTCACCCCGATTTTCTGTAATGGTTTATCTCCGATGTACTTATCATAATCGAGATCTTTTGCCAATGGATGATGCGCAAGCTCTATATGAGGAAGTAATTTTCCATCATACAGAAAAGCAGTTCCAAAACCAGTGCCAAGTGTAACTACAATCTCCAACCCTTTTCCTTTGACGATACCTATACCCTGCATATCTGCATCATTCACTACAATACATGGTTTTTTTAAGATTTTTGTGATTTGCTTTTGCAGATCAAAACTACTCCATTCTTTTGTCCCCAGGTTGGGGGCAGTATGTATTACACCATGTTTTACATAGCCGGGAAAACCAACTGAAACCTTCTGGTATCCGTAAAATGAAGCTGAGAGTTCTTTGATTGCAGCCAGAACATGTTGCGGGTTTGATTTGGAAGGAGTAGGAATTTTACTGTAAGGTAATATAGTTTTACCTGATGAATCAAGTACTGTTGCTTTGATACTTGAACCACCGATATCAATACATAGAATTTTCTGACCTTTCATATTTTGATTGTTTATGGGTTAAATACTGTTTTTCATAGTTATCAGATTGGCCATCAGGCCACTCCACCCGGTTTGATGAGATGCTCCCAACCCCTTTCCGTTATCTCCATGAAAATATTCATGAAATAATAAGTATTGATTAAAATTAGGGTCTTTTTGCAATTTTTGATTGGTACCATATACTGGACGGTTGCCGTCTTTGTCTTTCATAAAGATACTGAGCAGTCTTTCGGCTAGTTCTGTTCCAACTTCCTTAAGAGAAATATATTTTCCTGAAGCCGTCGGGTATTCGATCCTGAAATCGTCTGTGTAAAAGAAATGAAATTTGCGCAGGCTTTCTATGATCAGAAAATTCATAGGAAACCAAATAGGCCCGCGCCAATTGGAGTTACCCCCATACATGCCACTATCACTTTCTCCGGGTAAATAATGTATTGCTTCTTCAGCAGATTCTCCATTAATATAATAGGGATTGTTTTCATATTTTTTAGAAAGCGAGCGAATACCATAATGGCTTAAAAATTCGGTTTCATCCAATGCACGACTCAGCAAGCGTTTCATACGGTGTCCCCGCAGGAGGCTCAGCAAATGTTTATCCTCGTTTCCACCCTCATACCAGCGCGACACCAGGCTGGCAAGATCGGGCCTGTGTTTTAGAAACCATTCCATACGTTCGGCAAAAATTGGATTCTTATCTAACGTTTCTTTGGTGATGACTTCTACCGCAAAAAGAGGAATAAGACCCACCATGCTCTTTACTTTTATTTTTGTAACACTATTGTCGGGCATACGTACCTGGTCGTAAAAAAATTCATCTTCATCGTCCCATAATCCGCTTTTGTTTTCGCCCATACTCGCCATTGCACCGGCTATATAAAGGAAATGTTCAAAAAACTTGGTGGTCATTTCTACGTATGTATTGTTGTATGCCGATAACTCAAGTGCAATATGCAGCATATTCAAGGCATACATGGCCATCCAGCTTGTGGCGTCTGCCTGTTCCACTACACCACCACCTGGCAATGGTGTGCTGCGGTTAAATGAACTGATATTATCCAGACCGAGAAATCCACCCTCAAAAATATTATTATTTTCCTTATCCTTTCTATTGACCCACCAGGTGAAGTTGATCAACAGTTTATGAAATATCTTTTCAAGAAACGGATAATCTTTTTTGCCTTTGATTTTTGCATCGTGCCTGAATACGCGATAGGCGCCTGCTGCGTGAACGGGTGGATTTAAATCAGAAAACGACCATTCATAAGCGGGAAGGGCGCCATCAGGATTCATATACCATTCTTTGGTAAGCAGCAGCAACTGCTGTTTGGCAAAATCCGGATCAATCATGGAAAGTGTAACGCAATGAAAAGCCAGGTCCCATGAAGCGTACCAGGGAAATTCCCATTTGTCGGGTACGGAAATGATATCAGCATTGTTGAGATGTTTCCAGTTGGAATTTCGTCCATGCCATCTTTCTTCAGATGGTCTGGGCATTGCCGGATCACCTTCAAGCCATTCCTGTACATCGTAATGATAAAATTGTTTATTCCATAACATTCCGGCAAAGGCCTGCCGTTGTATTTTCCGTTCTTCTTCATTTTTAATATTCTGCTGTATCTCTCCATAAAACTCATCGGTATCTGCTATACGTTCATTAAAAATAGTATCAAAATCTGCAAAAACTGAGTTGTCAAATTGCCTGCCGGTAAGCCGTAATTTTAAAACAAAAGGTTTACCTGCTTCAATAGTTACATCGGTGTCTACTGAAGCCTTAGTCCCTTCTTTTGCAGGATTTACCGTGTGCAGTGCATGTACCAGGTAATCGTTGATGCCATCTTTGGGATAAGCTGTTGTATTGGAGCTATTGTATAATCTTTCATTATTCGTCTCATTATCGCAAAACAAAGCATTACCCTGATCAAAATAAAGAAACTTTACAGATAGTTTTTCGTGATTAATCTGAATACAATCATCTGCGATCTGCCACAGAGAAGGTTTATATTCATGCCGCCCCCAAGTCCAGGTATTTCTAAACCACACCGTTGGTAATATATGCAGGCTTGCTGCATCAGCGCCCCTGTTGTGTACGGTTATCCTTATTAGTATATCATCTTTGTCTGCTTTCGCATATTCAACAAACACATCAAAGTATTTGTTTTCATTAAATATTCCGGTGTCTATCAGTTCAAATTCATCTTCCTTTCTGGTTCTTCGTTTATTTTCTTCCAGCAGCCGGTCGTAGGGAAATTCCTGCTGTGGATATTTGTACAGCATCTTCATAAAAGAATGCGTTGGACTGGCATCTAAGTAATAATATAACTCTTTTACATCCTCACCATGATTACCCTCAGCGTTTGTCAGTCCAAATAAACGCTCTTTAATAATCCGGTCTCTTTTATTCCATAAAGCAATACCAAAGCACAATAACTGGTTAGAATCACAAAGACCTGCAATCGCTTCTTCACCCCATCTCCATGCCCTGCTTCTTGCCATATCGTGGGTAGTATAGTTCCAGGCATCTCCGCCCGCACTATAATCTTCACGCACCGTACCCCATTGCCTGTCTGATATATATGATCCCCATTTTTTCCACCCGCGATCCTGTAATTTTTCTCTTTCTTTATTCATGATTATATGATTAGCTGTTCTTTAGCGTGTACAATTTACTAAAGAAGTGGTGTAATGCCTGTTATCCATTTACAAACCATCATTTTATTGCGAATAACTGCAAGATTAAGTTGAAGCAAATTATTTCAACGGATGAACATTTACGAAAGCCTGAAGCGACAAAAGGAATGCAATTTTTTTTAGCTTTTTACATCAATATGATACGATGATGATTTGCTATGGCATCTCCTTTCCGACAAAGCTGAATCAATCTATGCCGTCTAATCTTAAACGTATTGCTTACAATAATAAAATAAAAAAGGAAAATGGAAATACAACGTAAGCGGCTATTCGGTATTTACATTTATGATACGTTAAACAGGAACACCTATTGTTTTGAAAAGACAAATATTATTTTTTTAGAATAAAATGTATCAATACTTTTAATAACAAATCAATAACATCATTGAAATGAAACGTCTCTTAAAACCTGACTGACATTTCGCTTCTTTTTCCTGATGTTAAGATTAACTAACCAGGAGGCTAAATAAGTCAGACGTGTATAGTACGCCAACTTATCCTCTCACTAAACATTGTATAAATGCCATACCAGGAACAACACTACCTGAGTGCCTCTCAAACACCAGACCTGCAATCTTCGGGTAATCTCAAACTGTGTCTTCAAAAAAATGATACTTTCTTCCTCTGTGCTATAGACCTATAGTTTTTTTTCTCAACCGTTTTTCGGCGGATTAATGATAAAAAACCATCCTAACCAACACAATAAAACCTTATCAGAAAATGAACTCCACATTTACGTTTGTAAAAGGCATCACCACCGGCATAACATTATTTCTTATATTACAATTCACCCCTTCATCTTTATTAAGCCAGGACACAATCAATCCTAAGATTCCTGTTGATACCAATTATTATTATTATCAGTATGATACTGCGCCACGCTATATTCCTTTATCAACCATCTCTATTAAGGGCAATGATGCGGCGTTACAATCGGGTAGCACAACACAATCTTCCGGGCAGGTTGGCTTATTGGCTATTCAACCCCAGATACCAACCAGCTTTGAGCCGGACAGGGGTAAGAATGTAGGTGAGATACCGATCCAGGAGAATGTAACTGCTACCGGTGGGTTAACCTATACCGTTCCTATACAGGCGATTCCGGGAAGAAGCACTTTACCGGTTAACCTGGGACTTTCTTATTCAAGCCAGGGAGGTGCAGGGTATATAGGCTTTGGCTGGAACCTGAGCGGGTTATCCCTTATACAGGAAGCAAGCACTAATATTTATTACAACACCAAGACAGAACCGCTTAAGCTTAGCAAAACCGGTCAGTTTGTGCTTGACGGAATGAAGCTCGTAAAGCTGTCGGAAAACACTACACAGGTCAATTATCAGTCCGAGCAGGGAAATATAAAAGTCATCGCTAACCTTAATGGAAATATCATTAAGTATTTTAGCGTTTCATACCCCAATGGTAATACTGCTATTTATGGCTATGAATCCAATGCCGTACAGCAATTGTATTACCCGTTGACAAGGATAGAAGATATGCTTGGCAACCGTATCGTTTATACCTATACGCTCCGAAATGAACAATATTATATCTCGAAAATTGAATATGGCGGCACGGCTTCCGCAGCACATTTCGCTTCTATTGATTTTAGTTATATTGTCCGCACAGATGCCAATACAGTATACAGCGCCGGCAAAACCATTATCAAAGACTGGCTCCTGAATACGATTATATGTAAGTCTTCCGGTACGGCGCTCCGTACATACACATTTACGTATCAATACAGCAACGGTACGGCCCTTTTGCAAAAGATAGATTGCAGCAGTTCATCTGGAGGCCTTAATCCACTACAATTTTACTATGGCAACGGTTCAACCACTGCACAGTTGGTTAAAACCAGTACGCAACTCACCAGTTGGTTTTCAAATACTACTGTTGCCAATCTAAAGGTATCGAAAGGTAAATTTGACTATGGAACCGATAACGATGGACTAATCTCCTACCCGAATTTGAATCCCTATTATGAATCTTACGAGGATGGGGGTCTTTTTAGTCACTCGAAAAAAGAGTATGTCAGCCTCTTTGCAACGAATCAGGAACTGCTGGTATACCAGGGCTTACAAGGAACAATGGCTTCACCTTCCGTCTCCATTCAGGCCGGCAGTGGATTTATAAATATGTTTTCTGCTGATATTGATGGCAAGCCGGGAGAGGAGGTAATAAAAATTAACAACGTTAAAAACGGGACACAAGACCGCGTTGAGTTCAGGATTTACAAAGCCAATTTATATGCCGGGCTGGCATTAACCAATACCTACACTTTTGACTTAGGTGAGCTGTTGACCTGGTATAGCACCAGAAGCGTGCATCCCAAATATTTTTTTTCCGGAGACTTTAATGGCGATGGGAAAATGGAAATTCTTGCAGTTGCATGCCACAATCCATTAGGAAATACGAGTTACGTTTCAAAAACATACATTTTTGATGTGGAATCTGGTGTCAAGAGGCACGAAAGCACCGGACTCAACTTTAAAATTGACTTTGCCGTCACCAGTGGCATCAACGATGACATCCTTTTTCCAATTGATATTGACGGAGACGGAAAGACGGATATTGTACACATTGATGACAACGGTACTAATATTTACACTTTTGATATCTCCGGTACTACTTATACCAAGAGATTAATTACAACTAATACTAATTTAAAAAAAGCGGATGTAAAATATAGGCAATTATCAATTGGAGACCTGAATGGCGACGGATTACCGGATATACTCATTTCACCACGAGAATCATATTATTACTACACAACTGTTACTTTACCGGTATATGCACCCCGATATTGCAGCAACGGACACGAAGGCACATACAGCTATGGAAGCTGTACTACCTGCGGCGTATATATGCCACAATCCAGCTATTGCTATGAATGTTACAGCACGTTAAACTATAGCTATAACTACAGCACAGGCACCTACGAATACATGTGCCCCAATCACGGCGCTACCGTTACGATTACGAAATCAGAATACATTAATAATGGTAACACCTGGTCAGTTTTTTACTGTAAAGGAAATGGTGTTTTGGATAAAAAGACTGTTACTTTCAAAAATCTTGAGCAGAATGAAAAAATCATCTTGCAGGATATAAACAAAGACAATATAACCGATGTTGTATCTAACAGAAGCGGCAGCATATATGTTTATCTTGTGAATAATGGTGCAATCAACACAAGCTATGCAGCCTATGCCTATGTTTCCGGTGGTAACTATGTGGTGCCTTCACACGTAGGTGGAGATAACTACCATAGTCAGTTACTGAGCCTCAACAACGGACTGGTGGATAAGCTGGCTTTCACCCGCAACGACGGCGCTCAAAGGCTGGCGACCGGGATGATCAACAGCCTCGGTGTGATCTCTAAAACAGACTACCGGTTAATCAATGAAGGCATCAGCCAGTATGGTAACAGCAGCGACTGGTATACCCAAGGTTATGGTGCAACATTTCCTTACCTGAACTACCAGGGCCCTATTGCAGTAGTGACCCAAAAGGAGCAATGGCTGAAAGACGTTCAGATTGGTGGCACTTCTCATCGTTATAGCAACGCTATGGTGCATTTGCAGGGACTTGGTTTAACGGGCTTTGAGAAGGTATACACTACCAACACACTAAAGGGGCAGACTCTTACACAAACCTATGATCCGTTGCGCTACGGGCTTTTAACAAAAGAAGA
>JAFDXG010000116.1 GCA_018268105.1 Bacteroidota bacterium
GTTTTCTTTTCCCCTTCAAACTCTGCTTCTTTCCTGCTTAGCTCCTGAATTTTTTCTTCACTGAAAATACTATCACGAATGATAAAATGCTTTTCCAGGGCATCCAAAGCGTTGCGAAAATCACCCCGTTGTTTATATGTAGTAAATAGATTTTCCCATATCTGACTCTGGTTATCCAGCGCCCCGGTTTCAACAGCATAAGAAAGCGCCTTATTTTGTATTTGAACAGCCAGATCGAATTTTTTCTGTGATGCATAGATACTACCTATTTGGGTTAGAACACTTGCAAGATTATTCCGGTCTTTTAAGTATTCATACATTTTTTCAGCTTTCTGAAAATTGGCTAATGCGCTGTCTGTTTTACCCTGGTTAAAATAAGTTGATGCAATATTGGTATGGTTGCTGGCAATAATCCTTTTGTTTCCCGATTCATATCCTATTTTCAGGGCTTTGTAAAAATAATTTAGTGCATCAGTATATTGATTTTTAGAATCCATCACTATACCCATATTTCCAAGGCTGTTGGCCACACCCAACTTATCACCTGCCTCGTCAAATATTTTATATGCTCTCTCATGATACGAGAGTGATTTATCAAAATCACCCATATTTTTATAGATGATACCGATATTAGTACAGGCATTAGCAACTGCCGGAATATTTTTTATTCGTTCTGCTATTAACAACACATCAAAGAAGGATTGAAGCGCTTTAGGATAATCTGCAATAGCCATATAATTTACCCCAACACTATTTTGGGGATGAAGCATCCGGGCACTATCTTTCAAATTTCTTAAAACATCGTAGGCCTGTTGGTGAAACCGAATGGCACTGAAATAGTCTGATTGTCCATTATATATTAAACCTATATTATGCTGTGTTATAGCAATATTCATCGGACTTTTTAATTTTGTATAAATACCCAAAGCTTCCTGGTACAATACAATTGCCAAAGAATCATCGCCCAGTGTAGTGTAGTTGAGTGCTCTTTTCGAATAAGAAGCCGCTATCCTGAAATCATTATTCAATTTTTTTGAAAGTAAGATAGCTTTATCAGAAATTTCCAGTCCTTTTTCAGGATCTACCCTGTAGTAAGCATACGCTAAATCATTGTAAAGATCAACCAGTAATGTATCTTCATTTTTGTGACGATTTATCTCATTTATAAGGGAATCAATTGTCGACGATGAATTTTGTGATGAACAAAATACAGGTAATAACAAAATAGTAAAAAGCCATTTAAACTTATATGGCAGCAACAGCATAGTATAGTTTTTTTTATATGAAATAATCTGATTTTTTGCTTAATACCTTTATTGAAAATACCCGCAAAAAACAAACTCTGCTTTAAATAGTATCGAATTTAGCTCATTCAGATGAGAAATAATTCTATCAGAATACTCCCTGTAAACATCCAGGACTAATGTTAATTCAATGATTCATTAACATTTTCCCAAATCAGATTTTGAAGTGCCTCACCTAAAAACTAAAAAACTGTAATACAACTGGTCAAAATAATCAACATGCTTAATATAAAATTTGCACTCATTCATTGTATAAAATCAGATCGGGAAAAGACTATAACTAAAAAACAGAAAACTGAATGTATAATATTAAAACTACATTGTTTGGGGTGAAAAGATAATTGTATATTGTAGTAGTACTTACAGCACTAAAAGCCAAATGTATTACCTGTTCCCGGAAGAATAAGGTTTTAAATATTATCCACTTTACAAGAGACCTGTTAAATAACAGAACTATGGTTTTTATATAGAATGTAGAATGTAAAATGCAAAATGAATATCTGAAATGCAAACAGAAGCGCGAAAAAAGCATTGGGAAAATATTTATACTACCAAACAGCAAACCGAAGTGAGCTGGTATGAAAAAGTACCCTCCACAGCAATTGAGCTGATCAAAGAATTGAATTTACCCAAAACAGCAAATATTATTGACAATGGCGGTGGAGATAGTTTTTTTGTTGACCATTTATTACAACTTGGCTTTACTAATATTACTGTACAGGATATTTCAGAAACTGCATTAGCAAAAACAAAAAAAAGATTAGGAAAAGATGCAGAAAGAATAACCTGGTTAGTCTGCGATGAATCAGATTGCAGCCCACCCGGATACTATGATGTATGGCACGACCGGGCAGCATTTCATTTTCTTACTGAAGAAGCTGAAATCCAAAATTATATTAACACTATAGAGAATCATATCAGGCCCGGAGGGTATTTTATTATTGCAACCTTTTCTGAACAAGGTCCATCAAAATGCAGCGGGTTACCTGTAAAACAATATTCAGAAACTACTATGTCAAAGCTCCTGCAAAACTCATTCATAAAAGAAAAATGTTTCACTACTGACCATCACACCCCATTTAATACAGAACAGAATTTCCTGTTCTGCATCTTTAGGCGAATGCATCATCTGTAATAATTTCACATAATGAAATAAAATGCAGGGGATGCTTTTTCTGCTTAATATTAACTGAGCTTTTCATTTGTTCCGCTTTCAGCCGGTATACCATTAAATCAATACAAGTGTATAAATAAAGGAGTAATACTCCCTCAAACCAGGTTTACAACAATTTAAAAGCATAAAAGTACTTTTTTACTTTTATTAAATATTTCTCATTATCTTTGCGTCGAAATTTAATTCATCAAAAGCGTAGATTATGCAAACAGCAAATGAAACCATTATAAATGTTCAGGAGATAGAACCCCGACTGAGACATCAAACTATATTTCAGGTTTTCGATACCCTGCAGGAGGGTGAGAGCCTGGTTATTCATAATAACCATGATCCAATGCCTGTGTATTATCAGTTGATGAATACACGTGGCAATATTTTCAATTGGGATTATTTGCAAAATGGTCCTGAATGGTGGGATATCCGGGTAACCAGAACCGTTCCCGCTCATCTTTCGGAAGGTGGCAACTTAGTTTTAAATGTTCCAATCATTGAACCTAAGCATAAACACGAAACGATTTTCCACGTTTTTGAAAATATGAATCCCGGTGAATCATTTATCATTCACAATGATCATGATCCTAAACCACTTTACTATCAATTGCTGAATGAACATGGCGAATCATTTTCATGGGAATACCTGACACAGGGTCCGCAGTGGTGGGACATTAAAGTTACCATAAAAGAATTAGCTCCATTAAACAAGGAAGGAGAAACAGTTATCAATGTACCTTCTCTTGAACCTAAACTAAAGCATCCGACAATTTTTAAAACCTTTGATACTTTACAACCCGGAGAAAGTTTGATTATCCATAACGATCACGATCCCAAACCTGTGTATTATCAATTGCTGGGTGAACGCGGTGATGTGTTTACCTGGGAATACCTTCAGCAGGGCCCGCAATGGTGGGATATTCGCGTAACAAGGAAGGGTGCGGACGACCATGCAACTATAGGACAAATTGCGGCGAAAGATTTGCGTAAGGCTGAAGTTTTCAAAAAATACGGAATTGACTTTTGCTGCGGCGGTAAGAAAACTGTTCGTGAAGCCTGTGCTGAAAAAGGAATAGATGCTACAAAGGTAGAACAGGAGCTTCAACAACCTGTTCAGGGTGCTGTTACATCCGGAACCCTGAATTATGATGAATGGAATTTAGGTTTTCTGGCAGATTATATTGTAAATACTCACCACAATTATGTTCGTAAATATTTGCCTGAAATTACCGGCTATGCTAAGAAAGTAGCAAAGGTTCATGGTGACAAACATCCGGAATTGATACAAATTAATAATTTGGTAGAAACTGTAAACAAAGAACTTTCAGAGCATCTTGCAGACGAAGAAAATAAAATTTTTCCTCTCGTAAAAGAAATTGTCAAAACGAAAGACACAGGTGCAGCATATACCCGGAAGGGGAATAACAGCTTTGCATATTTGGTAAAAGCTACTGAAGAAGAACATGAAAGTGTAGGAGACGCTATGAAGGAGATACGTAGGTTAAGTAAAAATTATGCAATCCCTGATGATGGGTGCACCAGCTATAAATTGCTCTATAAAATGCTGGATGAATTCGAAAACGATTTGTTTGTGCATATTCATTTGGAAAACAATATCCTCTTTCCTAAAGCAGAGGAAATAGAAAAATCCATTCTATAAAAAAACCAAAGCTTTTAAGCCCCGCCGCTTTTGTGCGGGGCTTTTTAAAGCAACTGCCTTAGCATTGAAAATTGAGTATTGTCTGAATTAATTGCGACTTAAAAGGGGCAACTGAAGTTTTGAAACAGAAATTTGTCAGGTGATACAATTACAAACGATTGGCTGGATATGAACTCAGCCCGTCAATAAAACCTGTATAATCTGTGAGATAAAAAGTTGTTCTCACATTCAAAACATTTAACTCTGACTCATGTTAATCAACAAACAAACAAAAATCGCAGTACTTCTCAAACATCATCCGGATGCTTTGGAAACTATAGTTGGTTTAGCCCCCGATTTTAAAAAGTTGCGTAATCCTGTTCTTCGGAAACTGATGGCAGGCAGGACCAGTATAGCCATGGCATCAAAAGTTGGCGGTTGCAGGCCTGAAGATTTTTTCCGGGCACTGGCTCCTTTAGGTTTTGAAACAGACAATATAACAGAGACAGAAGAAATAACTCCGGAAAATAAACCCATTCCGGAATTCCTGAAAAATTTACAACCAGATAAAATTGTACATTTTGATGTAAGGGCAATGCTGGCAGAGGGGAATGATCCGCTGAAACATATTCAGCAAAAAGTAAAAGGATTAAATCCCGGTGAAGCTCTTTTGATCATCAACAACTTTGAACCGGTACCTCTAATTAAATTATTGGAAAAACAAGGTTTTGAATCCTATGTAAAACATATAGATTCAGAAACGATAGAAACCTATTTTTTCAAAACTAACCAAAAAGAGCAAACTGAAAATCTATCAAAAATAGAAACTGAAATCACCACATCAGGCGATTGGGAACAGATGCTGAAACATTTTGAAAACAATTTAGTGGATATAGATGTGCGGCACCTTGAGATGCCGATGCCGATGATGACAATCCTGGAAGCATTAGAAACTTTACCCGATAATAAAGCCTTATATGTGCACCACAAAAGGATTCCCGTATTTCTTCTCACGGAACTGAAGGATCGCAATTTCGAATATCGCATCAGGGAAATACAGGAAGGTGAAGTTTATTTGATGATATATAAAAATAAATAAACTGATATGTTAACGCCGGTAATGGGTGGCGGGCTTCAGCAAACCACCAATTATAGAGTGGTTTTACCATTTTATGTTTTTGCATCCATATCGTTTTTGGTTGCAACGGCATTGCTATTACTGCATACGGATATAGCCCAACTCCATTATTTCAATCCGCATACACTTGCCATCACACATATTATGGCTTTAGGCTGGGGAACAATGATAATATTTGGTGCTTCCCATCAGTTATTACCGGTGTTAGTAGAAGGTAAATTAGATAGTACGTTGCTTGCCTATCTTACTTTTATATTAATGGCAACAGGAATACCATTTCTTGTTGTAGGGTTTTATATTTTTCATACGGGCTGGGTCTTGGAAACGGGAGCAGTACTGGTAAATGCCGGGGTAATTTTATATGTAATCAATGTATTCAGAAGTTCATTCAAAAGCAAAACCAGGAGTGTACATTCCTGGTATATGATTATTGCTTCGATGTGGTTATTTTCAACCACCTTTTTCGGGCTGCTGCTGGTATGCAATTTCAATGAAAATATTCTACCCGGGAATTCCGTGTCTTATCTTTCTATACATGCACATTTAGGTATAGCGGGTTGGTTCCTTTTATTGGTCATAGGTGTCGGCTCCCGTTTAATCCCAATGTTTTTGATATCAAAATATACTAACAATAAAACCTTATGGTGGATTTTGGGATTGATAAATGCAGGACTGGCAAGCTTTATTATTTTTAAAATCCTGGAGATTTCGGCCGCTTACTACTATATTTCATTGATACTTGTATTGAGTGCCATTGTACTATTTGGAAGGCACTGTATCAAAGCCTATAAAGTCAGAATCAGGAAGAATGTAGATGAGCAAATGAAGACATCATTACTTTCGGTAATACAAATGCTTTTACCATTCATAGCATTAATTACTGTGCTGGCATTTTTACCGGCCGACAGTCATCCTAATATTGCTTTGCTATATGGTTTTTGTATTTTCTTTGGCTGGATAACGGCGATTATCTTAGGAATGACTTTCAAAACACTTCCATTTATTGTTTGGAATAAGGTATATCACAAAAAAGCACACGCAGGCAAGACTCCTGCACCCAAAGAGCTGTTCAATGAAAAAGTATATAACTCTATGCTGGTGGTGTACCTTTCGGGTTTTGGTTTGTTTATCGTTGGAATTATTTTCATGAACCAGCTTATTCTAAAATCCGGAGCTGCGGCATTATTTACAACGGCTGTATTATATGTTTTTAACACAGGTAAAACTTTATTACATCAACCGAAAAAGATATGAGTGTAAATGTAATAACCAATAATAATGAGAGATGTGAGTTTGCATTAGAGGGGCTGTATGAGGTGTATGATCCGGAAGTTGGTCTAAATGTCGTGGATTTGGGTTTGATTTATCAATTAGATTTTGATGAATCTGAAAAAAAATTAGATTGTACTATGACCCTTACCACGCAATTTTGTCCGATGGGAGAAGCAATAACTGGGGATACTACCCGGTCGCTGTCGGGTTCATTTCCCGACTGGCAAATAAATGTGAATTTAACTTTTGATCCACCCTGGGATTACACTAAGATATCACCAGAAGGAAATAAATTTTTAGGTCGTTAAATTATGTTGAGTCATACTTGTAAAATAGCCATTAAAGCAGTCATTTATCTTTCCGGTAAATATGAGACTGGCGAGAACGCCGGTATAAAGGAAATTGCAGAACAGATTAATGCAAGCGAGCATACAGTAGGTAAAACCCTACAGTTGCTTGTAAAGCAGAAAGTGATCAACAGCCTGAAAGGCCCATCAGGGGGATTCTATCTGAATGAGAGTCAGCAGAACCAACCTATATCCAATATTGTGGAAACTATAGAAGGGAAAGGTACCTTTAAAGAATGTGGATTGGGATTAAGCAAATGTTCAGAGTCGCACCCCTGCCCTATTCATAATGAATATAAAGTAGCAAGAGACCTGATAGAAAAAATATTCAGGGAAAAGAAAATAAAAGAACTTTGTGATCCCGTTACCAATGGACTTGCATTTTTAATGGATTGATTTTTTGTATCCCTTCTATTACAGAAAATAACAATAATATGGAAAATAAATCAAATGATGCTACCCCGTTACGCCCTCAGGGAGAGCGGGTACTCAATGCCGCATTAGTAGAAATGGATTTGAATAAATTCATTAATCAAATCAGGCAGGAAACTACATGGAAAGATAGCGACCACAACTCTATTACCATATTTAAATCTGACACCCTGCGTATTGTGCTGATGGGTTTGCATGAAAAATCTATTTTGAAAACACATACTGCCAATGCCATTATTAGTGTCCAGGTTCTTGAAGGTGAAATTAAATTTACGGCTGAACAACAGATTGTATCACTCACAAAAGGCCAGATGGTTGCCTTACAACCAAAGGTTCAGCATAGTGTGGAAGCTGAAACAGAAAGTTTTTTTCTGTTGACAGTAGCCGCATTGGCAAAATAAAAAATACTATGAGCAACAAAACGATAAATAGCGAACAGGGTCACTGGTTACTCGCTAAAATGGGTAAGCGAGTATTGCGACCAGGAGGAAAAGAGCTTACGCTCAAATTAGTCAACGAACTTGATATCGGTCATAAAGATGCGGTAGTAGAGTTTGCACCGGGTATGGGATTTACCGCTGCACTATTGCTGGAGAAAAAACCTCAAAATTATACCGGCATTGAGTTGAATGAAGAAGCTGCGGGACTTTTACAGAAAAGGATCCACACAAAAGAATATAAAATTATCAACACCAGTGCATCTGCGACCGGGCTACGGGACTCTTCAGTAAATAAAGTGATTGGTGAGGCAATGCTCACCATGCAACCGGATCACCGAAAGTCAGAAATAATAAGAGAAGCTTACAGAGTTTTAAAACCCGGTGGCTTCTATGGTATCCACGAGCTTGGACTAACGCCAGACTATATAGATCCCGAAGTTAAAAAAGATGTGCAGCAAAACTTAGCGAAGGTCATTAAGGTAAATGCAAGACCGCTAACCAAAAGTGAATGGTGTACACTTTTGATTACTGAGGGCTTCAAAATAAAAATAATTGCAGAAAATACCATGGATCTTTTGAAATTAAAAAGGATTATTGCAGATGAAGGTATTTTCAGAACATTAAAAATTTGTTTTAATATTCTTACGCATCCTAAAGCAAAAAGAAAAATCCTCGAAATGAGAAATACCTTTAATAAATATGAAGAACACTTAACAGCCTTTGCAATTATTGCAGAAAAATAGCTACAACATGCAATGTATAATCTAAAAAAATAAATTATGAAGAAACATGTCGCTTATGCCATATGGAATGGCTCAATTAAAGAAGGAAACGGAACTTTAACTACCAATAGTAAGGTTTTAGACAAGCAGCAGTACTCATTTAAAAGCCGCTTTGAAAATGGAGCAGGAACCAATCCTGATGAACTCTTAGCTGCATCTCATGCGGGTTGCTTTGCAATGGCACTTAGCCTTATTTTGGGTCATGCAGGATTCACACCCGATTCACTGGATGTAAAAGCTGAAGTTACCATGGATCCTGAAAAACTGGAATTGACCGGATCACATTTGACACTAAAAGCAAAAATTCCCAATATTGATCAGGCTAAATTTCTGGAATGTGCCAATGCTGCTAAAGCCAACTGCCCAATCAGCAAAGCCCTAAAGTTCAATATCAGTTTAGATGCCAGCCTGGTCTAAAGTATTGATATTATTTTGTAATCACCTGCTGAATAGTCAATCATAAGCTTACTGACTATTCATCATTCACAAAATGATCCGACAACTCATAGTTTTAGTTATTATATTAATAAGTCAGGCATCAAATAACAAACGACAAATATGAAATTTTCATGTTTGTCAACTATCTTCTCTGAGAAGAATATGACTACTTTTCATTGGTAATAATATAGTATTCATTCAAAATACAAAATCATGAATAATATTAAAGAATTGTACCCGGCTGCTACTGCAGAGAGTGCAAAGAAAAAAGCAGATTTGGCGCCCAAACAAATTGAAGCCTGGAGAAATTTCAGCAGAACTGTTTTTAAAGAAGGAGTATTAGATGAAAAAACAAAACAGTTGATTGCTGTAGCTGTTGCACATGTTACTCAGTGCCCATATTGCATCAGGGGTCATGTGCCACAGGCTTTGAAAAAAGGAGCATCTAAAGAAGAAATTATGGAGGCTATATGGGTAGCTTCAGAAATGCGTGCAGGTGCCGCATATGCCCATGCCAATATTGCTTTGGATGCGATGGAAGATGAACAAAAGTAGACCTGTTCTTAATTACTGAAATGATTGAATACAATCTTTTTGCGAAAGCGAAACATTAGATTGAACCGCAATTTATTTACTGCCCCTGCTTAAAATTGAAAGTTAGGCAGAATATTCTATATGATATTACACAATAAAATTGCTATACTTACAGGCGCCAGCCGGGGCCTGGGTGCGGCTATAGCTTCTGCACTTACCGGCAAGGGGGCAATTGTTTACGGAATTGCAAGAGATATCGATTCATTGAATAAGCTCAGGAATGAATTAGGAAATGTATTTCGCCCGGTACAAATTGACATTACGAATGTGCTTGCGGTAACCCAATGGATGAAAGAAACATTTACTGAAAAATATTGTCCGGATATACTAATTAACAATGCCGGTATCGGATCCTTCAGTAAAATAGACGAAACACCAGCTACCACCTGGATTGAGATGATGAATACAAATCTGAACGGATTGTTTTATATCACCTCACAGGTTGCTGCTTTAATGAAAAAGAGAAAAGAGTCTTCACATATTGTCAATATTGGCTCTATTTTGGGACAGGTGGGACGAACGGCGGCTGCAGCTTATTGTACATCGAAATTCGGCGTTCAGGGTTTTAGCGAAGCATTATATATTGAACTGAGATCATTTAATATAAAAGTTACCTGTTTGAATCCCGGTTCCATAGAAACTGATTTTTTTAAAAGTTCAGGTATTCAGCCTCACGAAAATATGCTGCACCCTGCAGATATCGCCAATACGATTGTACATGTACTGGAGACACCCGATAATATGCTGATTAATGAACTTACAATAAGACCCCTGCAACCCAAAGCCCTGCATCAATAAAACAACATTCAAACTCAAATTTCACAAACCAGATATGAATAAACCTCTTTACCGTTTTTTCACAAATGACCATCGCAGAATTGAGGATTTGCTGGACAAGGCAACAGAAAACCCTGCTGAAATTCAAATGGAGTATTATCATGGTTTTCGTACAGGTCTGTTGAAACATATTAAAATGGAAGAGAAAATTCTTTTTCCTGCTGCACAAAAAGCAAATGGCGGTGTGCCCATACCACTTGCAGCCAAACTTCGCCTCGACCATGGGGCACTCACCGCATTGATGGTTGTGCCGCCGGACACTGATACGATTAAAGTTGTACGTTATGTACTGGAGAAACATGACCAGCTTGAAGAAGAGCCCGGTGGCATGTATGATATTTGCGAAAGCTTAACCGAAGGTGAAACACAATCGCTGCTGGAACAATTAGAAAAAGTAACAGAAGTACCGGTACACCCGCATAATAAAGCCGACTATGCATTAACCTCTGCAAAAAATGCTTTAAAAAGAGCCAGCTTCAATTTTGATGAAATAGTGAGGAGTGGGGGGCTTTGAGTAATCAGCTATCAGTGTATCAGCAGTCAAGGGGCATTTAACTAATTCGCACAACTATGCACTTCTCATCATTCTCTCAGCTCAATTCGCATTAACAGAAGCTACTGCTGTTGCGCCTAATTTTTTAGCTGTCTGCAGCACCTTATATACATCCCCCCAATGCCCTGCAGTGTCGGCATTCACTACTACCGAAGGTTTCTCCGTTTCTCTTGATAAAACCAGTTGCAGTTCTTTCTCCAGGTCATTAAGTGTAGTCTTTTTCTGACCTATATATACCTGGTTATTCTTATCAATAGATACCACTACGGTTTGTTTAGCTTTTGTATCACTCTTTCCCTTAGGAGCGGATACTTTTATTACATTGGGGTTGGCAAGAGTAGATACAATGAGAAAGAACAACAACAGTATAAACAATATGTCGTTCAGTGCGCCGGTATGTACTTCAGCATGGTCTCTTAGTCTCTTCCTGATATTCATTTGTCAGTTAAAAGTATTAATCACAATATTTCCATTCCAGTAATATCTTATTTCGTGGGTTCCTGCAGCACATCAATGAATTCTGCGCTTGCCGCTTCCATTTTGTTCACATTTTTATCTATCTGTGCATTGAGATAATTATACCCCACATACGCCAGCAACCCAATTATCAAACCGCTGGCAGATGTAATCATCTTTGTATATATACCTCCCGCAATTGTGCCTAAAGTATATTCACCGGTAGAAGATATCCCGTAAAATAATTGTACCATTCCCACAATCGTACCCAGGAATCCGAACATTGGTGCAATACCTGCAATCAGCGATAATACATTCAGGTTCCTTTCCATTTTATACACTTCAAGCTTGCCTACATTCTCCATACTTTTTTCAATAGCATCAATAGGTTTTCCTATCCGTTGCAATCCTTTATCTATAATTCTGGCAACGGGATTAAAAGTATTTTTAGCCAGCGAACGTGCTGCAGTTACATTTCCGTTTACGATATGGTCCCGTATAATACTCATAAAATTATAATCCACTTTGCCGGCATTGCGTATGGCGATCAATCTTTCAAAAAAGAAAAATATAGCAAGTACCAGCAATAAAAAAAGTGGCACCATAATCCAGCCACCCGATAATAAAAGTTCCCAAAGACTAATTTTAGTGCCAGGTTCGGGTATCCCATGTTGAGCTGCCAATGCCTTGTTGAGAGAATCAGTAGCGACCTGCAGGAAAAATAACTTCATATTGTAGTGTTATAGTAAAGTGCGACAAATGTAATGACTATTACAGAACTTTTGCCGAACGTGAAAATAGTGTGATTATTTTTTTATATCCGTTTCCGGTAATTCTATTAACAATTCTTATAGAAAGTAGGGAGGTTTATATTCCGGCTAATCAAGAGCCGCTCAATATTTTTTTGGCATCATACCGGAGGGCTTCAAGTACTACGGTATGCAATGAGGTTTTGGGTTCTGCATCCAGTAATTCAAGTATTCGTTTACAAAGTTCAAGCCCTGATGCATCCTGCGGAAGGGTATTGGCAAGTTGATGGATGATGAAAATATTCTGTTCTTTAAGATTGGTAACTGCCTGCCATGCCTGGGGGGAAACATAGAGTTGCTGAGACAGGTTGTAATCATATTCCTGTTTGATACTTTCTACCAGCACTCCCTGGTAAATAGCTGCAGTCGTACCCGCGGGTGTTATTCGAGATACTAAGTTTTTCAGTGCAAGACGTTCTGCAAGTATTGTCAAACGTTCATAGGCCTGCAGTTGCAGGCTTTTGTCCAATACGGGTTGTTTTTCTTCTTTCTTCATTGCTTTTATATCGCTTCTGTACACAAAAAGATATATCCCTACAAAGCAAACGATGATTACAACAGCGATTATGGTTATGGTGGTATTGTCTAACATGGTATTGATTTGGACTGACCGGCAAAATAAAGGAATTGTACAATATTAAAATATCAACTCGTGAGTTTGTTTAACGATTCCCATCACAAATACACTCTGCACATTACCAATATTTTCGGCTTCACTCAACCTGTTGACATGAAAATCATAATATGCATCCATATTCTCTACCATCACTTTCAACATGAAATCAAAATCACCAGAAATATTGTAACACTCTGTCACTTCATTCATCTCCATGATGGCTTTTATAAACTTTGCGCCTGCAGTTTTATTGTGCTGACGCAATGATACATAGCATATCACCATCAACCCTTTTTTCACTTTGGAGTGATCGAGAAGAGTAGCATATTGTTTAATGACCCCTGCATCTTCCATCCGTTTAATACGTTCATGTACAGGAGTTGTACTCAAATGGATGGCATCGGATATTTCTCTTACTGTGATTCGGGCATTTTGCTGCAAAAGCTTCAAAATAGCGAGGTCTTTATCGTCGAGCAAGGGAGACCCGGCAGTCAGTTTTTCTGTTTGCAGCATTTTTTTCATACCAGACTGTAGATTTATTCTATAAAAGTAAAAAAAACATTATTTTATCCCAAATACTTAAACGAGTCAGATATTCTGTCCTGTAACTGTAGTTTTGCATCCGTATATTATACTAATTAATAAAATATCTGAATATGTCAACAGTATCTAAGTCAACTATTGATTTTGCATTACCTTATAAGGTTAAAGATATCAGCCTTGCTGCCTGGGGCCGTAAGGAAATCAGGCTTGCTGAAGCAGAAATGCCCGGATTGATGGCCATCAGGGAAGAGTATCGTGCATCGCAGCCACTAAAAGGGGCAAGAATTGCCGGTTGCCTGCACATGACTATACAAACTGCCGTTTTAATAGAAACGCTGACCGCACTTGGCGCCGAAGTAAAATGGAGTTCCTGCAATATTTTCTCTACCCAGGATCATGCTGCCGCTGCCATTGCTGAAACCGGAATAGGTGTATATGCATGGAAAGGTCAAACCGGTGAGGAAGCCGAATGGTGTATTGAGCAAACCTTGTTCTTCGGCAGTCCCGACCGCCCATTGAATATGATTCTTGATGACGGAGGTGACCTTACCAATATTGTTTTCGACAAATATCCCGAACTGATACAACATGTAAAAGGATTGAGCGAGGAAACTACTACCGGTGTGCATCGCCTGTACGAGAGAATGCAGAAAGGCACTTTACCTATTCCTGCCATTAATGTAAACGACTCGGTAACCAAATCAAAATTTGATAATAAATATGGTTGCAAAGAAAGCCTGGTAGATGCAATACGTCGTGCAACTGATGTAATGCTTGCGGGTAAAGTAGCAGTAGTAGGTGGTTATGGCGATGTAGGCAAGGGCTCTGCAGCTTCATTGGCTGGTGCGGGTTGCCGGGTAATCGTTACCGAAATAGATCCCATCTGTGCATTGCAGGCTGCCATGGATGGCTTTGAAGTTAAGAAAATGATTGATGCGGTAAAAGAAGCTGATATTATTGTAACCGCCAGTGGTTGCCGCGACCTTATCTCAGCAGCGCATTTTAAGCTGATGAAGGATAAAGCTATTGTATGCAACATTGGACATTTTGATATTGAAATTGATGTGGCATGGCTGAATAAAAATTATGGGCATACAAAAGATACCATCAAGCCCCAGGTTGATCTGTACACAATTGACGGCAAAGACATTCTACTGCTGGCTGAAGGACGCCTGGTAAACCTGGGCTGTGCAACAGGCCACCCCAGTTTTGTGATGAGCAATTCATTTACCAATCAAACATTGGCCCAGATTGAATTGTGGGGTAATCATAAAAACTATGAAAATAAAGTATATGTGCTCCCCAAACACCTCGATGAAAAAGTAGCACGCCTTCACCTGAAAAAAATCGGCGTGGAGCTTGATGAACTGACCGATGTGCAGGCAACCTATCTGGGTATACCCAAAGCAGGTCCTTTCAAATCAGAACATTACAGATATTAATAGTTAGGTAGCAGATAATGTAAAAGCCGCTGTATTCAACAGTGGCTTTTTTTATGGGGAATACAATAAAAAAACCCGTTGTACAATAAACAACGGGCTATAAAAAAGATGAGTATGAAATTGACTACTCAACAATAAAATTACCTTTCATAAAAGCAGAATGCCCGGGGAAACTGCAGATAAACGGATAAGTACCTGCTGCCGGAGCGGTAAATTCTATTGTGGTGCTTTCACCTGCGCCTATCAGTTTGCTATGAGCTATTACGCTTCCTGCTTCTGATTCAGGAAAATAATCGTTAGCTTTTGCATTTATTGCTTTAGCTGCAAAAGCTGCAATATCAGTGCCGGGTTTTAAGATAACAATATTATGCCCCATTGCTTCCTTACCCAGTTTACCTGAATGGTGAAGAGTCAACTTCACCTTCTGTCCTGCTTTTGCATGAAGTTCTGTCTTGTCATACTTCATTAAATCATTTCCTGTTATTTCCAGAACGGCAACATCACCAGTGGCAGCAGGTTGTTCCTGTGCTGGTTGAGTTTGTGCGGGTTGTTCCTGAGCAGGAGTTTCTGTCTTAGGTTGCTCTGCCGGTTGTTCGGCCGGTGTGGATGACTGGTCTCCGCCGCCGCAGGCTGAAAGACTAATAACACCGGCAATCATAACATATTTGATCATTTTCATAATAAAAAAATTTTTGCAAAGATACATATCAAACCCAAAGGATGGAGCAATTATTAAAATTGTTCAGCTCTGATTCACTATGTATTAACCGATAAAATCATTTAGTTGCTTCTGCAAACGATTGATCTGTAATAATTATTGATTAAATACGCTAATAATCTGCCTGCCTCTCAATCATCTATTGCTGCTTCAGCCATCAGCCGGAATTTCCATCCGGTGTCATCATCTGTTTTACCACTTGTTTGTTTCAGGAGAACGCCAATTAGTTTCTCTTTAGGATCGGCAAAATATTGTGTATTAAAATATCCGCCCCAGTCAAATGTGCCTTCACTCCCCAATCCTCCGGCATCCTGCCCTTTCCGGTTAACCAGTTCGAATGCAAGCCCATACGAAGAATTTCCTGACCATATATCACCAATCTGGTTTGCCATAATCACTTCAATAGTTTTGCGACTCAATAATCGAACCCCATTCAGCTTCCCATTATTAATATACATCTGCAAAAAAGTGGCATAATCTTTTGCTGTACTGCTCAGCCCGCCTCCGCCGGAAAAAAATTGCTTAGCCCCCTTTACAGGATAATCAACATCAAAAAAATCACCTGTAGCTCTTTCCCAACTGTCACCCTTTTTCTCCTGTACGCTTACCAGTCGGTTTTTGTCGGCATCAGGCAAATAAAACCAGGTATCTTTCATACCCAGCGGGTCAAATATCCGGGTGCGCAGAAATTTGTCAAAAGGCATACCTGAAATTTTTTCAATAAAATATCCAAGTACATCCAGTCCTTCGCTATAGGTCCATTTCTCGCCAGGCTCATGATGAATGGGGAGCTTAGCCAATTTTTTAATGTTTTCTTCAATAGAAACAGACTTCGTAGTGAATGCATCTATAATACCGGCTTTTGCATAAATTTTTCTGAACCTTTCGTCTCCGTCAATCGCCCCATAACCAATACCCGAAGTGTGGGTCAGCAAATGACGAATGGTGATCTGGTGTTTGGCGGATTTTGTGGTATAGCTTGAATCCTTTTCATTAAATGTATCCAGGATTTGGGCTTCGCCAAATTCGGGTATATACTTTGAAATCGGATCATCCAGTTTAAATTTCCCTTCTTCCCAAAGCATCATCACTGCCGTTGCAGTTATCGCTTTGGTTTGAGAAGCGATTCTGAATATATCATCTTTCTTCAGTACTTTACCCGACATATTATCGGCCATACCATAAGCTTTATGAAAAACAATTTTCCCGTTTCTTGCTATCAGCGCTACAACACCGGGAATTTTATTTTGAACCACAGCATCATTTAGCGTTTTATCTATTTTGCCAAGCCGCACTTCCGACATACCTTGCGAAGCGGGCACTGCATCCGTAAGTGGAGACAAGGGTTTTCCAGTTTTCGTTTGCGATATCCCGTTAGATACAGTAAAGAACAGAAGGATACTGAATAATGTTTTGGTAAAGCTATTACATGCCATACTGATAAATTTATAGTACAAAGTAAATATATTTAATTCAAGGGCTATCGGGCAACAAATACTTATCGCCAATATATTTAACTTTGAACCGTTGATCCTGAGAGGTTCATCATGAAGGAATTTCCATTCTTAAATATAACCCGGTATGATATCCTCAATATTTAATTTTTCAAGAAACAGCAGAATATTCTCTACCTGGTGTTTAATTATTACGCTGTATTGGTGCTGGACCTTACCAGGTTGCAGTCCTCCCAAAAAATATAATAATCCCGTTGTGGTCATAGAAACAAAATTCGGGAATATCAAAGTGGAACTTTTCCCGGCAAAGGCTCCTGCTACTGTTTCGGCTTTTTTGCAAAATATTGATTCAGGATATTTTAAAAACTGCTCTTTCTATCGTGTACTGCGCAATGATAACCAGGTAACGGGCTATCTCCACTCCCACCTTATACAAGGCGGTATCTGGCAGTCTAACCCAGCATTAAAAAAGAAATTTAAACCAATCTCCCATGAACCGACAAGCCAGAGCGGGATACTGCATACGAGAGGAACTATTTCAATGGCGAGAAACGAACCCGGTACCGCCACATCTGAATTTTTTATCTGCCTTGAAGATGAACCCGGTTTTGATTTTGGCGGACAAAACAATCCGGATGGAGCCGGGTATGCGGCTTTTGGAAACGTAGTAGAGGGCATGGACGTTGTGGAAAGGATATATCACCAGCCGGAAGATCAGCAGCAGTTTACTCCTCCCGTTACCATTCTTAATATAGAACGTTTACAACAATAAACAGAAAAAATCTGTATCCACACTTCATTCTCACTATTTACCACTTTGCATCAGTCTGACCAGACTATCGAGTGCCGGTTGCTTTTTCAATCGCTGGTCCATACGCTTTTGTACATCTTTTGAAATAAACCAGTTCATAGCATAAGGACCATTACTCGGCAATGTATCCGACAGGCTTCGTTTATACGGCAAGGTATCTGCAGCATTCATAGCCGGGTTATTATATAAATCTATAGGTATATAAGCTGCACTTCTGAAACCGGTATGGGAAGAGTCATACTGAAGATTGATATCCGCAATAAAATTTTCAAGCCTCCTGTCGTTTACAGTAGTTTGCATATCGTAAGCACCAAGAATGGTAAGTATAGGCGCTGCCAGATCATTTTTAAGAGGTACTACATTTTTTAAATCAGCTTCCGCCAACGGACTGTTAGTGATATGAAGCACAATTAACTTCAATTTTTTGATACGTCGTTGCAGCACCTGGTTTGAACAGGTATCTGCTACTTTACTAATCGCAGCAATCATTTCCTGTACCACACCGGCCCCCGAATTATCAAAATACCCACCGTCTACAAAATAATTTGGATACGTTTTATTCCCGTTTATTTTGTTGTCTATCCTTCCCGCCGGACTAATATACGGAAACCTCGCCCCGAGTATTGCAGCAGTACTCATACGTATGGATAAACTATCCTGCAGCAGACTTAGTACATCTACCCGTTTGTTGAAAAGTACCGAGTCCATTTTTATATTACTGACAACACCGGGTGTACCATCCTGCATCCTTGTTGTGTTGATACAAAAGACAGGGAGCGAGGCATCTTTAGTAATAAAAGAATCCAGTGGAGTTGAAAAGTGGAGTTTATAAACACCATTATCTACACTATTTTCGAAGGAATATTCCAGTGCTGCTGCACGATCGCCCCAGGGACTCCAATGAATAATATATTTAAAATAGTCGGGACCAAGCATCCTTGCCAGAGTGTAGGTAAGATAGTCCTGCCCGAGGAACTCTTTGCCGGAAGCTTCAAAATCTGTTACCCATTTATTATTCTTCTGTGCATCATATAATAGCTTGTAAAAAGCCGCCATACCTACACCGCCCCCGGATGTACCTGAAAGACAAAATATATGTCGTGAAAACCTGCTACCGCCTGCCAGTGATGCATCTTCGAGGCGGCCTAAAACAGAAGTCACCCAATAAGCCGAACGCGTGGCACCACCATTGCCCAACACAAAATATACCGGGTATGAATCAACACTGTCAATTTCATTGCGTAGTTGCAACCAGTTTATGAAGTATTGTTGAATAGTGGGACGCTGATCGAATATATCCGGGCTTACCATTCTTTTATTAAGAGAAACCGTACGTACCCTGTGATTTTCTGATGAACTGAATACTGCCGCTAAAAGAAAAATAATAAAATGAAGATTGACATTGCTTTTTACTGACAACGCAGTTACAAAATTGCCAAAACCAAGTAATACCGCAAACGCCAGCAATACAAAGGGAAAAGGTCCAACAAATACTGAAAAACCAAAACTGATAATGACAGCAATATATACTAAGAAGCCAATGGCACAAATGATATTGAACCATTTAAAATATCCCAACTCCATATCTGCCAGGTTTAGCCAGCGCATTACACTTTTCAATACCCTGGATATCCATGAATCTCTTTTCTCCTCCAGTTTTATTTCCCCCAATTCCATATCTCTTTCTTTCAGATTAGTGTACAGTAAAAAAATTATAAACAACCAGATTACCAAAGTAAACAACCACCAGATACTGGTATCATCATCAAAGAAAGATAACAGGGTAAGCACAATCAAAAATGTAATGAGCACTATCCAGAAAAAGCGACTGAAAAGTTTTGGATATTGTTTTGCCAAATCATCAGTACGGCGGTTAATCCATCCCATAAAACCAAGAAGCAATAATAATATTCCTGTCATTACCAGTATATGCTTAACAATAAAAGATCCGGGTAAAGCCAGACGTATTATGGCAAATGCAATGACTAAAAAGCAGGCAAAACCCAGCATCCATGGAATATGATTAAGATAGAAAGCTCGCAACTGGTATTTTGCAGACAGCTTTTCTTTTTCTAATCCGGGGTTGCACAACCTGATATAGTTGTCCTGCTGAGACTTTTTTATATATGCAATAATCCTTGATGAGTACCAGGTAACATATACCCAGAAAGCGATTGCAATAAAGAAAAACACTTTTGCTTTCCCATTTTCTGTAAAAGCAATGATAAGGTCTTTACCCTGGCTCAGCATCCAGAAACAAAGAGTTACTAAAAGAAGAAAAAGTACAGAAGGAAAAAATAACCAGAGCGATTTCAGTATATTGGAAACAATCTGTGCAATGCGCAAAATTACCGCTTTCCATTTAGGGATATCCATAGTTGGTTGTTTATCCCGTTAAGTTAGAAACGAATGGGCGATATTGCAAGCAGAGCCGGAGAATTATCTTTAATCCACTGTTAAGAGATGTATATCAACTCTGTAAACTATTTCACCATTCGTGTCTGCCCCTTTACTGAAAATAGGGTTATGCTTTCAACAGCATCATTTAAAACTACAAAACGTGAAGACTGGGAAGCAAATGAAGTCCCGTAATAATATTCTTCTTTTCTGACTTTACCATTTTTCAGATGAATCATTGCCCTTACTTCATCAGGTTTTAAAGAAATAATACGTTGATTCATTTTAAGCTGAAACAGTTTCAGATTACCCCGGTTTTGAGTAGCTGCAATACAATAATGTTCTTTATTTCTTATCAGCTTAGTCAAAGCCTTCCCATTACCCGGAATATACAATCCACTTTGTAAAATTGTGGCTGCAGAAAAGTTAGCATTCCCGTCTCCGGTTAGCAACAAACCATTAAAAGCATCGGATCTTCCTGCGGTAGCATCTGCCCCAAAATCATTCCCAGTAAGAGCTATATCAATATTGCTATCATTATTAAAATCATCTGCAATCATACCAAATAAAGGAGATGTTTGTGCTTCGAATGGAAGTAGCAGGGTTTCAAATTTCCCATTGCCAAGATTTTTCAGTAAACAGCTACCTAAATTATTAGCAGAAAGTACCCATGCTTTTGAAAGTTGTTGTTTGTTTAAAAGATCATTTACAGAAGCTTTACCAAAATTTTTATAAGAACTAAACTGTTTTCTCAATTGGGGTAATTGTTCTACTAAAGCATCCAGCCCGTGTGCAGGAAAAGATTGCCTCACCCCATATTCATCTGGAAGATAAAGAGTGGTAATCAAATCCATTTTATTATTGTTGTCAAAATCATCTGCATAGATTCGAATGGGGTGAAGGCTATCTGCCCGATAAAAAGCATTATTCCCAAAATTACCGGCAACATAATCCATATCACCATCATTATCCACATCTGTTGCGGTGATACTGCTCCACCATCCATTTCCACCAGGAGTTCCTTCCGTTCCAAAATCATGCAAATGAAATACCCCTTTAACATTTTTGAAAAAACGGAGTGGCATCCACTCTCCAGCCAAAATCAAATCTTCCCAGCCATCATTATCAAAGTCGGACCATACAGCATCGCAAATCATTCCTATATCTGCCAATGCCGGAGCTGCCTGCGCTGTTACATCAGTAAATTTGATATTGCCGGGTTTAGAATCATTTCTCAGCAATATGGAACTTACCGGCATAGGATATTTTCCCGGTAATAGTCTGCCGCCAATAAACAAATCAAGATCCCCGTCATGATCAAAATCGGCTGCCTTTACACAACTTTTACTGGTATGATTTTCGGGTATAGCAATGTCACTAATCATAAATTTACCCTTCCCCATATTTACATAAAGCCTGTCCTGGTAACTCTTTGAACCGGCGGCAAATTCGTTGCTGCCACTCGCCATATATATGTCGGGGTTTCCATCTCCGTCAGCATCAAATATGAGTATACCAGTAGCTTCCGGTCGCCTGGCATCCGGAGCAGTTGCAAAAGGAAGCATCGTTTTTATAAATTTTCCACTTTCCTGCTGAAACAATATCTGCGGATCAATACTGGTATTCCCGCCCAGTACGATATCATCCAGCCCATCACCATTTAAATCTCCTACAGCCATTGGTGGCCCGTATTGAGAACATTTGTGTGGCATTAAAGACTGGTAATTAAAATCTTCAAAATCTGCTTCTGAATGGCGATAATTGATACCTGCTTCATTTGTAATATCCGTAAATAAATTCTCCTTTGCTTTTTTATTGACAGAGCTAACGGTATCTGCAGCCTGCATTATATCCACAGTGATCTTCCTGTTTACGGTTACATTAGCTATTACTTGTTTCATTCCACCCGGCCATATTACCACCAGCGAATCAATGGTTGTTATTTTACCCAATCCAAAATGAGCAAACGCCGGAACCGTTGACAAATAACCCCTGTAAGGAGAATTTTCATATACCTGCTGTTGCCCGCCCTGGTAGTATATAGTAACTATTGTACCAATCCCGTATAAATTATTTTTTGCCCCCTTAAAATCTATATCCAGAAAATTTGATTGTATTTTATCGTTATTGTTTAACGTGTTTTTGAACACGAACGCTTCTTCATTTATATTGTTAACCACATAGTCAAGGTCGCCATCATTATCAAGATCTGCATATATAGCTCCACTGGAAAAAGAAGGGCCCTCAAGCCCCCATGCATGGGTAACATTTTCAAACTTTAGTTTTCCGGTATTACGAAAAGCATAATTAGGAACTTTAATACTGGGTATTTCGTTTATTAAATCCTGTTTAGTTAACTTTTTGATTGAATTCTGCCGGTATACCAAAAAATCCTGGTCGGTAACATCGCGGGGATATCCGTTAGTAATAATGATATCACGTAAGCCGTCATTATCAAAATCAGCAATAGACGGATTCCAACTCCAGTCTGTTTCTGCCACACCCGCATAATAGCTCAGGTCACTGAAAACCGGGTCACCAATGGTATCATTATTGCCAACTACAGGACCCTGGTTAATTTGCAAAGTGTTGCGCACATACTGCAATGCATAGGCGCCTCTCATCATATTCCGATATACAGCATCATTAACACTTCCCATGTTCTTTTTCTTTCGTTGATTGTCTTCGGGATTCATATCTACCGTAAGGACATCTGCCAAACCATCATTGTTAATATCTGCGATATCGGTGCCCATAGCATTTTGAGAGGTATGTTTAAAGTAAACATCCCGTTTGTTAGTAAAAGTTCCGTTGCCATTATTGATGTACAATTCATCGTCCGACAAAAAATCATTTGCCACATAAATATCTTTCCATCCGTCTCTGTTAATATCCGCAATAGCAAGCCCCAGCGCATAACCATGAGCACCTATCCCGGCTATGGCTGATACCTCAGTAAATACAGGATGACCGGTTGTACTGTCCCAATCGTTGCGAAAAAGTTTATCATAATCATCAGTAAGCGTATCGCTCATGTTGTTGTTTATCAACCTCACGCTATTGCGGCCAGCCAGCTTTGTATTTGCAACATACAAATCAAGATCTCCATCATTATCATAATCAAAAAAAGCAGCGTGTACACTATATGCGGTATCTGCAATACCATAAGACACCGCCATCTCTTTAAATACCGGAATACCTTTATTATTGAGCCCCTGATTGATAAACAAAAGGTTTCTTCTTTTGGCAGGGTCTTTTTTTATAGAAGTGCAAACATAAATATCCAGCCATCCATCCGCATTTATGTCTACCACTGAGGCGCCATTGCTCCATGCTCCGTCACCTGATACTCCCGCAATTACCGTAACATCTTCAAACCTGAAATTTCCTTTATTAAGATATAAGGTATTCGGACTGGTACTGGCTGTAAAATACAAATCAACCAACCCGTCATTATTGAAATCACCTGTAGCCACCCCGCCTCCATTATAGAGATATTCCATATCCAGCGGATTGATGGAATCATTTTCCACAACAATATTATTAAAATTTATACCCGATTGTGATGAAGGGATTCTTTGAAAAAGTACAGAACGGTTATCCCTGCATCCCTGTATCAGGATTTGCAGAATAACCCATAATACAAAGTATTTTTCGGCTCTGATAATATGCTTTAATATCGGCTTTGCAAACATAACTTACATTGGCTTTTATTTCCTTTTTCACTTCAGGTTGTGTAATAATTTAATACCATGAATTTGATCATAGACTATTGAATAACAAATCGCTTTTTTTTAACATGAACCCATTTTCATTAATATTCACATAAAATACACAACTACAAAAAATTTATTTATGTTACCTGAAAAAACAAAATAACCGAACCCAATTAGTGCTTATTCCAAATTCTATCCTTTTTTTACCTCACCCCTTTAATTCCCTTTTCACAGCATGAGGAGAGGAAACAATGGTGCAAAAATTATATATAACCACATACCGAAAACACCAGATACAAAAACATAACCACATCAAACATCACTGCGATCCCGCCCTGATAAGGATTTGAATGAAAAGATTTATACGGCGGAGAAGCAGTCACTTCAGTTGGTAAATCCGGAGATTGCTTCTCCCGCAGTTACTTACATTAAATTAGAGGCAACTTGCTTTTATTTCATAACAAAAATTATTCAGTATTTTCATGCAGGAGCTTTTATCTTTTTACTAATTCGACATTTACTGCTATGACAAGAAAAATATTTTTAGCAATACTACTGATTTATACCTGTGTTTTTGGACTGCAGGCACAATCATCAGGTTATAAAACCATAAGCAAACAAAATTTAGCAGATAAAATTAAAGGGGGGTGGGCCGGACAGACCATCGGAGTTACATTTGGTGGGCCATATGAATTTAGATATAATGGTACTTTTATTGGAGATTATCAACCCCTGAAATGGCATGATGGATATCTCAAAAACACCATGCTCAATAATCCCGGATTGTACGACGACCTGTACATGGATCTGACATTTGTGGATGTTTTCGAAAAATATGGGCTCCATGCACCAGTAGACTCCTTTGCCAATGCGTATGCTTATGCCGATTATAAACTGTGGCATGCCAATCAGTCCGGAAGATATAATATTCTTCATGGAATTAAGGCTCCGCTTAGCGGCTACTGGAAAAACAATCCCCATGCCGATTGTATAGACTATCAGATAGAAAGTGATTTTGCCGGGCTAATGAGCCCGGGAATGCCCAATACCGCCTCCGCCATCAGCGACAAAATTGGCCATATCATGAATTATGGCGACGGCTGGTATGGTGGTGTTTATGTTGGCGCCATGTACACACTGGCATTTGTATCAAACGACATCCGCTTTATTGTTACAGAAGCATTGAAAACAATTCCGCAACAAAGTAATTTTTACCAATGCATACATGATGTGATCCAATGGCATAAACTATACCCTAACGACTGGAAACAAACCTGGCTGGAAGTGCAGAAGAAATGGGCGAATGATATTGGTTGTCCTGACGGAGTGTATGTTCCGTTTAATATTGATGCAACAGTTAACGCCGCTTATATAGTTATCGGACTATTATATGGTAAAGGTGATTTTACAAAAACCCTTGAGATTACCACACGATGCGGGCAGGATGCGGATTGCAATCCATCTTCGGCCGGTGGGATTTTAGGAACAGTACTTGGCTATAATAAAATTCCGGCATATTGGAAAATGGGGCTTAAAGAAGCAGAAGATATAGACTTTAAATACACTACAATGAGCCTGAATAAAGTTTATTCCACCGGGCTGAAGCATGCATTACTTAATATTCAGCAAAATGATGGAAAAGTAACCGGTGATAGGGTCACCATAAAATTGCAACAACCGGTTCCGGTTAGGTTTGAAAAAAGTTTTGATGGACTGTATCCCATTGATATTATACCGGCAAGTTGGAATGATGATAAAACAGTACTCCATTTTTCCTTTGAAGGAACAGGTTTTGTCATGAAGGGCACGACTGACGCTTCTGGAAACAACCCGGCATTTGTATTGAATACCCAATTATATATTGACGGCAACCTGACAGAATCACCAGAGTTACCGGTAAATTTTACTACACGCAGGAATGAACTTTGCTGGAAATATGATCTGCTCCGTGGAAAACATAATGTAGAACTTAAAATTATAAATAGCACCAATGAATATAAAATATCTCCCGGCAATGTTATTATATACGACAATACCCCTTCTGAGGGGATAGATGCCAATGTAAAAGCAGCACAACGTTTTTTAAAAAACAAGTAGAATTTAGAGGAATGCAACTTCAAATATGAGCAATTTTGTGAATGCAAAATAGCAGATGTGTCTATCTGGCGTCCCATTATTTATAAACATATTTATATATTATTGTAAACATTTTTTTAATATCTGAGAAAAGTTTTTTAATTTAACTGCGCAAATACAAGCCTTTTTCCATTTACAATAGAAAGGATTACCTAACGCTTATGTTAAATAAAGAAAGCCACATAATTACCTGGAAACAGTTTCGGGAAGGCAATAAAGATGCCCTGCTTTCTCTCTACAATGAACATTATGTCGGCCTGATGAATTATGGCTCAAAAGTTATCTTTAACAGAGAAATTGTTAAAGACAGCATCACCCAGGTATTACTTCGCCTATGGGATCATCGTTCCGCGTTGCCTGATGTAGATAATGTGCGCTCCTACCTCCTTACTACATTACGCAGAGAATTGCTGTCGGAAATCAAAAAAGAAAACAAACGGCATACCAAATACACAGAGGCTGGTCAAAATATGCCTGCTGAAGAAAAATCTTATGAGGATCTGATTATTCAGTTGCAGCACAACAATGAGTTAAAACAAAAACTGCATTCAGCTCTCCTTTCTTTAACCAACCGGGAAAAGGAACTATTGCAATTAAAATTTTTTGAAGATCTTGATTACGAAGAAATTGCTGAACGGTGCCAGATATCCAAACGCACAGTATATAATATCATCTACCGGGCCATAAAAACTTTAAAGACGATTCTTATTTCTGCCCCAAGAGTTAGCGGCATTCCCGAAAAAATCCTTCTAGGTTATATCCTTTTTATATTAATACAGTTCTGAATGTTGCCAATACACACAAAAAATGTTTTCTTTTTTATGGTAAAAAAAGAAAAAAATATACTCAATATCCCAAAGTGAGTTTCATGAAATATGTTGATTTTGAAATGGAAGACTTTGTACTCGACAATTCCTTTCAGAATTATTGCCTGGGAAATAATCATGAAGATGTTGTTTTTTGGGAGGACTGGATTAAAAGACATCCGGGAAAAGCCGAAATCTTCCGACTTGCTAAAGAAGTCTATATATCACTGAATGGCAACCATAATGCTGAACAATTTAATGCAGACAGGATTGAATTTGCAAAGATTGCTGCAAGTCATCTGTCGGAAACTTCACTTAATAGTCCGGCAGAACCCATTAAGTTAACTAACCACGCTCCACTTCGAAAGATAGCCTTGTATGGCAGTGTGGCAGCAGCTATTATTTTGGGGGCATTCTACTTTACGAAGTTTGGAAATTTCATCTCCACCAAATCCGGATTAAAGCATCTGCCTGCTGATCAAATTACAAAAGTCAGTAAACAAGGTGAAAGAAAATCATTCCAGCTTCCAGATGGGAGTATAGTAATGCTGAATGCCGAAAGTGAAATACATATTGACAAAAATTTCAACACAAGAACCAGGGAATTAACTCTTGAGGGGGAAGCCTATTTTGATGTGGCACATGACGCCTCCAGGCCGTTTATAATTCATACTAACAATATGGATGTAAAAGTGCTGGGAACAATCTTTAATGTAAAAGCATATCCCGGTGACAAAACCACTGAAACTTCACTGATAAAAGGATCTGTGGAAATTTCGTTGCATAACAAAGAAACAGGAAAGATATTGCTGCACCCCAATGAAAAAATTGTAATTCCTAATACTACCGATCATATAGTTACAAAAAACACAGACCATACAGATATTAAACCCAATGCAACGGAAAACAGTAATAAGGCTGAATATAAAATTACCGGGCTTACTTATAACAAAAACAACGATGCTATAACGGAAGTTTCATGGACGAAAAACAGGCTTGCTTTCAACAATTGCAGTTTTGAAACCATTGCCAAAGACCTTGAACGCTGGTATAATGTAAAGATCAGCTTTAGAAGTGAAGAAGTAAAAGCGTATAAGTTTACTGCAACATTTGATCAGAAAAACATTGAACGGGTACTGGAAGCTTTACAATTGTCACGTTATTTTAATTATACAATTACAAACAATAACAATATTACAATCAGTGAGTGATATCAACTACTGAAAAAAAGGAGAAATGTTGGCGCATTTCCCCTTCAAAGTTTTTGAGGAAAGCTGTTTGACGGCAGGCAGTCCTCAAATTTTAAACTTAAACAGGGTAAAAATATGAAAAAAAGGCTACAAAGCTTTTGGCATGCTTATGCTCAGGGCTTTATCCAAATTGTTTTGCTTATGAAACTGGCAGTTTTAATTATCATGTCCACGTGCCTTCAGTTGGCTGCCAAAACCTATTCCCAGGAGGTAAAACTTACGCTTAATCTCAAAAAGATTACCATAAGCAATGTGCTCCGAACTATAGAGCGAAAAACAGATTATACGTTTGTGTATTCGAGCGACTTTTTTCCTTCGGAGCATAAAATTGATTTGCAGGTAAAAGAAATGCCTGTATCAGGAATATTAGCCATTATTCTGGATAAAACGGGGTTTACTTTCAAAAAAATTGATGATGATATAATTGTCATTACCAGTGACCAGTTAAGCACCAATCTAAAAATAGTGAAAGGAAAAGTGACGGATAATAAAGGAGTACCACTGCAGGGTATTACAGTAGCAGTAGAAAACAGTAATATCCAAACTGCAACAGATTCGAAAGGCGAGTTTTCCATAAATGCACCGGAAAATGGGGTATTGATATTTACATCGGTGGGGTATATAACAGAACGGTTAGAGATCAAAAACCGGCAGGAAATAATTATTGTACTGACAGCAAATGCCATGGGGCTGGATGAAGTGGTAGTTATCGGTTATGGACAGAGGAAGAAAAAAGATGTTACCGGGGCATTAAGCACCATCTCGGATAAGGATATTGCAAAAAGTACGGCTATGACGCCAGAACTTGCACTGCAGGGCAATGCAGCCGGGGTGTTTGTTGAGTCGGGCGGTGGAGAACCCAATGCAAGACCTATGGTAAGAATAAGGGGGGTAAACACATTTGGATATGCAGAGCCTTTGTATGTCATAGATGGGGTACCCATTTATGAAGGAGGCGCCGGTGTAACAGAAGGGGCAATTGGAGATATTCGATCACCGATCAATATCTTATCTAAAATTAACCCCCAGGATATTGAGTCCATCTCCGTTCTGAAAGATGCTTCTGCTGCTGCTATATACGGGGTAAGAGCTTCTAACGGGGTAATATTAATTACCACAAAGAAGGGTAAAACTGGAAGACCAAGAATTGAATTTGGTGCCTCCTACACCCTGCAAAATATCCCGAAAACTATCCCGGTGCTCAATACCCAGCAATATATGGGACTTGTTAAGGAATCCTATAACAACAATCCGGACGCAGGGGTTACTCTTGGACAAAAGTATGGTCCTCTTTATGATGAAAGCGACCCTAAATATGTAGGTAATGGTCCTACCTACGACTGGGTAAAGGAACTCAAAAACAAAAATGCACCCATTCGGGATTATAATGTAAGAGTATCCGGTGGCAACGAAGGATTTACTTATTATGTTTCTGCGGGTTACCAGAAAACTGA
>JAFDXG010000117.1 GCA_018268105.1 Bacteroidota bacterium
AATATGGGGGACAGCATCAACTTTATAATGATTCATGATGGCTGCACAAATGCCAACGGTGCCAGGACGTTTTCTTATTGAAATTTTTTCGAGATAACCACCTTCACGTTTTTTGTAAACAAACTCTTCGCGGTGATATGTAACATCAATAAAAGGAGGTTTAAATTCCATCAAAGGGTCTATTGCATTAAAAATAGACTGAATGCTTTTCCCTTTTAAAGGTGGTAGAATTTCAATACTAAATAAGGTCTTGTCTGACTTCTTAAAATGATCGGTTACTTTCATAAAATATTTGCAACAGTATTAAAAAAACAGGAGCGTTCTTTTCAAGAACGCTCCTGCAAAATTATAAACTATCGGCAACTTAACGAATAATATTAAACGATCCTTTTTTGTCACCGGATTTGATACCATTGTCATACTCCAGAATAAAGTAATAAACTCCGGCAGCCTGATTGCCGCCATCCCAATCGTTGTTATATGGGTCGGCACTATAAACTTTCTTACCCCAACGGTTGAATACTGTAAGTTTACGTGTCTTGAAATCCATTAAATTCTTAACCTCAAACACATCGTTTTTACCATCGTTATTTGGTGTAATAACGTTAAATATTTCAAGGTCACATGGTGCTTCAATTACACGGATAACATCTGTGTTGCTACAGCCATTAGAGTCAATTACTGTTACCTGATATTCACCGATAGCAGCCACTGTTACGTTTGCATTGGTAGATAAATTGTTGCCATCCAATGTCCAGTTGTAGCTTTGAATGAATACATTGCTTGTTAAGCTTAAAACCGGAGCAGGGTTTTGTGTTGCACAGAAAAGTACGCTATCTAACTTCTGCAATTCGTCATGAATTTCGGGAGTTGGTAATGCATTGATAGAAACCACTACGTTATCTGTATTGGTACATCCGCCTGCACTGGTAACTAAAACACTATAGGTACCGGCAGAAGTTGCTGTTATGCTTGTATCATTAGCACCAACTATGATGTTGTTGTTTAGTGACCATTGATAAGTGTTACCCGTACCATTTGCTGTAGCAAGTGTTGCCGGAGTAGCACCTGCACACTGTGTAACATTATTTCCAATCTCAACAGCTGGTGTTGCATTGATAGTTAATGTCATTGAAGCAGTAGCTGTACAAGTAAATCCGTTTGATGTGTTTGTGATGGTAACATTATAATTACCTGCACCCGTTGTGGCAGTATTTAAAGCCTGATCATTTCCACCAACAGGATTGTTGTTTAATGTCCAGCTGAATACTGAGTTAGTACCTGCAGAAGGCACATATCCCGGATTCAGAACAGGGAGTGTTACATTATCGCACTGTGAAATATTAGATAATGATGCAGTAGGCTGTTCTACTTCAGTTACTATAGCTGAATCTATTGCAGAACAAGATCCTGTTGAAATGGTTACTGCGTAAACGCCTGAGCCGGTAACAGGGACAGATGCTCCTGTTTGACCTGCAATAGGATTACCGTTCAAAGTCCATGCATAGTTTACACCGCTGTTGGCTGATGTTGACTGAAGCGTAACAGCATTACCGCTACAATAAGAAAGATCGTTAACAGAAACGCTCAATTGAAGTACTTGTGAAATATTAATTGTATCACGTCCTAAGCAAGTAGCACCTGTGCTCACTTCAACATAGTAAGTACCCGCAGTTGTAGGTGTAAATTGTTGTGAAGTTGCACCTGCAATTAATGTATCGTTAAGATACCACTGGTAAGTAGCACCGGGATTGCCTGCATCTAATGTTGGGAAAGGATCATTTGCGCAAAGTGTAATATCATTACCTATGTTTACGGAAGGTGAAGGAATCAGATTCACCACTACTGTATCGCTACCAAAACATGAAACTGAGGACTGTACGTTTACAATATATGTTCCGCTTACTGTTGGTGTTATGGTTTGTGATGTTTGTCCTGTAGAATTTCCATTGAGCAACCAGTCAAAAGTTGCACCGGGGTGATTACCTGCATTTAAAACAGGTGCAGGGTCGCTGGCACAAACTGTAATATCTGGACCTAAACTCAATGTAATATTATTACGAACCTGAATCGTTCCAAGAGTATCATCCTGTAATACCATGGTTCCGCAACCATTGGCTATAGTGTTTAAGTCACTACCGGTATTGACTATTAAGGTTAATGGTCCTGCGGCATTGGTTGTTGGAACTGTAGTAATCAGGAAGGTAGTACCAAAGTGACCACCGTTAGTACCCAAGCAAGTTGCTCCGGTAATCGTAATTGGAGTACCGTTAGCATCAACCAAAGTAAAGTCCGAACCATCTGCACTTATGGTGAAGCAGTCAATCAATTGATTACTCACAATAAATAATGAATCGAAAGTACAATCCAATGTGTCTGTTACATCAAAGGCGTAGGGAACTGAATCATAAAGATTAATAGTTAAAGTGTCGAACTCATTCATAGGCGAGCCACACTCACTCAGGAAAGTGTTTCCATCATTACCTATTTTGGTAAATATATAAGATGTACCCGTTGGAATCGGGTTAAGTACGGTTACCATTATTGAATCTGTAAGACCGTTAACACAGTTAATACCTACTGCTGAAGTTACAGGATTTGGAAGTCCGCTGGGGTCAAGGAATCGGATATCAGAAGGAACGATTGAACCGCATTGTACAGGTGGATTTACCTGAATATAAAAAGTTGTATCGTCACAAGTAACGTTATTAATACCATCAATAACAATATTTACACCGCTGGCAACCTGTGCACTGTCGAAACTGGGGGTTACTACTGTACAAGTTGAAACGATATTGATTTGTATTTCGCGCTTGCCGATTGTTTTTAATAACCCTGTTATGCGGTCGTACTCAAAACAACGAACTGCAATTACACCATTCTGTAATAAATTCGGTAAAAAAGCAATTACACCGGTCAACAAATCCATTGTAACACCATTAGCTGATGAAATAGGATATACTCCTGAATAGGGTGCATTGTATTGAAGATCGAATGGTGTCCAAGGACAACCACCGGATGCATCCTGTGCATTGATAAGAGAATAAGTTATTGAATCGTTATCAGGATCAGTAGCACCCTGATCAAAATAGAACTGATTGTTTACACAAAACTGTGTTACAGGAATAGTATTAAAGTGTGGTGAGCTGTTTGTCGGATAATCAAGATTATTCATTGTGGTTTCCAGATAGAAACCCATACC
>JAFDXG010000118.1 GCA_018268105.1 Bacteroidota bacterium
GGAAGTAAAGTCTGACCACGTGTATATGCACTTGATTGAAAGTTCGCCTTTCAATATTGGGACAAACAAAGTTTATCTCGGAGTTCCAGGAAATTTGGTTGCTTTTGCGTGTAAACTTTCGTTCCAAAGAGGCGGAGATGGTTACGTTTCGTTCATTGCTAAAACAAAGCTCATCGACCATTATATAAAATTGTTGGGAGCAGTACATTTTGGAGGACATTTAATGGTCATTACCACAGAAACAGCATTGAAATTAATCGGAAAATATTTTAAATCTTAAAATTATGAGCTTAATAAAAGAACCTTTGGACGTTGATTTCGTAGTGGACTCACGACCTTTAACAAAAGCAGAAGAGAAAGCAATAAGCGACTTTATCAAAGCTGACAAAGCAAAACGTTTGTCGAAAAACAGAACTTTACTTTTGAAAAAAGGAATCAGAAAAACTACTGAAAAAGCAAACTAAATCTGCACTTCTGCCAACAAGCAGTTTGGCAAAAATGGCTTTCCCACGCACAAAGCCACCGCACAAAAGCCATCTTCGCCAAGCTGCCGAACCGTTGGGCGTAATTTTAAAGACAAACAAATATGGCATCGAACATAAACCAAGCTATTTTCAAATTAGTGAAAAGGGCAGAAAAACAGGACACGAAGTACTTAATAGAAACCTTTGTTGACGTAGGTCCACTTTTTACACTATTGCAAAATAGAGACCATCAAATTATCTACGGGAGACGTGGAACTGGGAAAACTCATGCCCTTTCCTATTTAATCAATCATTTGCAGTCAGAGGGGCACATCCCAGCTTATGTAGATATGCGGAATATTGGATCTAATGGTGGGATATATTCTGATTTAAACTTGCCGATCACTGAAAGAGCTACCAGATTGCTAATCGATACTTACTCGGTAGTCCACGATCAAATATTGGATTATGTTTTATCAAACGATGAATCTTGCGATCTTTCGAGGTTTGGCCCTTTACTGGATGAATTGGCTCGAAGTATTTCAGAAATTGAAGTTGTTGGTCAAATAGAAATAGAGAAAACGGACAATGATAGTAAATCTGAAAAGAATGAGCTTGGCTTGAATGCCTCTCTAAAAGATGTTTCTTTTCGGAGCAAGTCCGAAAATTCTAAGTCTCATGTTTCAATAAACCGTTCGAAGACAGTTGGAAACACAAGACATCGTGTCCATTTTACAACGGTAAATAATATATTTTCCAGATTAAGAACGTTAATGGGCGATAAGGAATTATGGATATTAATTGATGAGTGGGCGGAAGTTCCTTTGGATCTACAACCCTTTCTTGCTGATTTGTTTAGAAGAACCTTGTTTTCAATACGTGGTATTACAATTAAGATTGCTGCGATTGAAAAGCGAACAAATTTTAAAATTACTGTTGAGTCAAATTATATTGGAATAGAGACTGGGGCGGACATTTCATCGAGCCTAAACTTAGATGAGTTTATGGTATTTGATAATGACCCAAAGAAGTCAAGAGATTTCTATCAACAATTAATTTACAAACACGTCAATCAGCTTCTAACCGAAGAAGGCACTAATTTTCCAAATAAAGAAACTTTTGCAAATGCAGCATTTACCCAAATATTGGCCTTGGAAGAATTGGTGCGAGCATCAGAAGGAGTTCCTAGAGACGCAATCAATATTTTAATACACTCAGCAATAAAGGCTGACAATGACAAGATTTCAATACCGCATATTAGAATAGCGGCTAAAAATTGGTATACTACGGACAAAGAAAAGGCTGTTTCTGCCCGGCCGAAAGCAAAGTTTCTTCTAAGGTGGATTATTGACGAGGTTATTGGAAAATTAAATTCAAGAGCTTTCCTGTTAAGCACGGAAACCGATGATGAATCTATTGAATATCTTTTTGACAACAGAATAATACATTTAATAAAGCAAGGCATCTCTGCAAAAGATTTGCCAGGTGAAAGATTTAATGTGTTCGCAATCGACTATGGCACATATGTTCAGTTAATTAATACAACAAATGAGCCTAAAGGACTTTTTCAAGCTGAAACTGAAAGCGGTGAGGAATTCGTTGACGTGCCTTTAAATGATTACAGATCTATAAGACGATCAATACTTAATGTCGAGGAGTTTGAAAAAAACTACGCCCAACAAGGTATTGCCGCAATGGGGGCTGACGGAAGTAATTGAACAGTTATGCTACTATCAACTTTTTTGCATACATTCAGCTGACGAATTTCAAAATCCCCCACTACGGCAATACCAAAACCGTTATGCACAATCTTAAAACCACACTCCGAAAAAAAATGTAAATTTGACTGAACACTTTACTATTGAAATAAATGAACGTACTCAACCAATACATAACCTTTCTAAAAGAATATAAAAAGCTACTCGAAAGAGGAGTGAAAGACGTTCTAAATTCAACTGTTTCCAGTAACTTTATTTGGGTTGATGAAATTCAAAACTTCATTGATTCAGGAATATGTGAATCAACCTTAATTGATGCTTTTTCTCCAAAATTCAAAAAACAACCTCTAATTTTCTCTTTACAAAAACCGTATAAACCAAATATACAAATCCCGAATAGATTCTTAGAAATTATTGATTTTGACGAAGCTAAAAACAAGTTTGAAAGTATAATAGGAGATGAAGAAGAACTTATAAGTTTCCAAAATTCGACAGAGGGAAAAGTTGAAATAGAAAAATTAAAAAAGTTTAAAAAAAATAAAGAAACGTACTCAAAGCTTTACAGAGCTTATAATGATATTAAAAATGATTCAAACTTAGAAATCGTTTTGAGTGTTGGTTTCATACAATATTCCAAATTAAATAGCAATGGAAATTTATCAAAAACCAATCAACATCTATTTCATTTTCCTTTATCGTTAGATATTGATTCAAACAATGTTGTAAAAATTTCATTTTCAGATTTAGAAAACCCTTATGCAGATTTTTTCTTTCTAAATAACACTCCTATCGAGAAAGAAGTATTATCAAATATCATTGATAGATTTGAAGAAAGAATTACTGAACTTGGTTACGAGTATATTTTTGACAACGAGTTTAAAGATTTACTTGCAAAATCAATTCAAAAAATTTCGAGCAATTCAGAGTTTGAAAATTCAATTTACAAACCAGAAAGTGACCATTTCAGAGAGGATTATTTTAAAGTGCTGTTTTCTCCTGCAATAAATATTAAACAAAGAAAGCCACGTTTCTTTGAAAAATTAACGGATTCAATTATAAAACACAATGATGAAAATGAAATAGAAGCAAAACTATTTAATCTGTTAGTTAGAAATCCGGAATCATCAGGGAACAATTCTTATACAAAACCCAACTATTTTAAAGACGAACTTTTTGAAACTCATAAAGCCAAAGCTAAAAACTTAAATGGAGATGACGACTTTTCTGTGTTTTTTCCTCTTCCATTCAACAAAGAACAAAAACAGATTTATGAAAATTATCTTAAAAACAGATTAACAGTTGTAACTGGACCACCTGGAACAGGAAAGTCGCATACAATTGTAAACATACTTTGTTCTTTGTTAGCACAAGGAAAACGAGTGCTTGTTACCGCTCAAACAGATAAGGCTTTAGAATCTTTGCTTGATAAAATTCCTGAAACTTTTGATGATTTGATATTCACAAAAATTCAATTGGAAACTAATCAGAATCGATTTTCTTTAGAAAAAAGTATTGGCAATATTTCGAAAATTCTGACTGACAACTTTTATCTAAATATTGAAACCAAAATCGAAGAGTTAGACAATTTAAAAGCTGAATATGTAAAATTAAAATCCGAAATTATTCGAGCTCTCGAAAAAGAATATACTCAAATCAGAATTAATGATTCTTTTGAGAATTTGAGAGCATATCAAATTGTTGAAAAATTTGAATCAAAAGAATCCGTAGAATGGAATTGGATTCAAGATGAACTATCAAATGAAGCTATATCCAATTTTGACGTTATAAAGGATGAGATTTTAAAATACAAACAATTAGTCGGAACAGAAATCCGATACAATAATGTTATCAATATTGACATTTCAACAATTTTGAAAAAACTAGAAAGTTTTGATTTTAAAAATTTTCTAACTATTCAGGAGCAATATGATAAACATTTAAATCATTTAGGATTAAATGAGTATTCCAAAGATAAGGTCTTAAATATTCAGTTAGAAAATATCACAAAAATCGCAAATGAATTTTCTAACTCGGATATCGTTCTCAAAAACATTAAAGAATTAGAGAATTTACAAAAACAATTAAACAATCAAGTTTTTCAGGAAAGCTTAACGATAAATAAGGCATTTAGTGAGCTTACAGAAAATGGAACAAAATATCTTTTAGACATTGAAACTTATTTATCATTTGTTGAAAATGGTAAAGCGGGATTTTTCACAAAACTAACCAACTCCAATTTTAAGCAAGTTTCATATTTAGAGCAATTTACAGTAAACGGCAAAAAGTGCAATACTAAAACCGAAATATTACAATTAAAGTCGACAATTGAAAAGCTCATCATTATCAACAAAAATTTCACTTTGTTGAAACAAAATGGCTTTTCGTTTTCTTATGATGATAGCTCCAATTTATATGAGAAAGGCGTAGTTTTAAAAGAAGTTCTAAAGAAGATAGAAACAAACAAGGAAGTTGTTTCTAAAATTCAATTCAATGCAGATTTTATAAATCTTTCAGAATACACTCAAATCAATTTGTTTGACATAGATAATTTATCAAGGAAAGCAATAGTATTAAAAGACGATATTGATAAATTAGGGAAAATAAATAGTCAATTAATCGAGAACCTTCAAATATTAAAAAATATTGATTCAATAATTGAGCAATCTTCATTAAAAAATGAATTTTCGAAGTTTTTACCTGTTGAAAATATTGGAGAAGCACAAGATTTTGAACTTTTAAAAAACCGATTTTTAGAAATCGGAAAACAGCTTGAGATAGAACAAACATTTCTCAGCTTAATAAAATATTTGACAGACTTACTTCCGAATACTTTTAATTCTCTTGAAAGTATTCCCAGCTATTATATTTCAAAAGAAAATTTTGAATATGCTTCTGCAAATACATTCATTAAGAAAAACGAATTTATTGATTTACAAAAGTGTAAAGAAGAATTATCATTTATCAACAAAAAAATATTCCAAATTAAATGTGATATTTTATTTGACCTTGCAAAGTCAAACTTTAAAAACAAGTTTGACAATAATGAAGTTGATGCTTTTATTAATTTGCTTGAAGAATACAAGTATAATTTATCTCAAAGTGTTAGAAAAATTCGCAACCAAACTCAATATCAAATCCTTACACGTAAGAATAGTATTGATATTAGCAAGAGGTTGTCTTGTTGGGTAATGAAATTTAATGATGTTTTAAATTCAGTAGGAAGTGAACCTGAAATTTTTGATTGTGTTATTGTTGATGAAGCAAGTCAATTAGACTTTAACAGTCTTATTTTAAGCTATTATGCGGAGAATATGATAATTGTTGGAGATGACAAACAAACATCTCC
>JAFDXG010000119.1 GCA_018268105.1 Bacteroidota bacterium
TCGATACTGAAAAATAATTTCAGGTGCTGGCTGGTTCCGCTGACAGCAGCTATAGAGCAGGTGCTCCCGATCATCAGCAGATAAAAGGATCTGTTTTTAAGTATATGCCCGATGGAAACGTCCTTTTTATCGTCAGCAGTTTTCTCTGCGAGGTTTCCGGGGGGATTATCTTTCGCAAAAAAGGCCACCGGGAACGCCACCAGTATCATTATTACGCCCAACAAAATAAGTGCCGTATGCCATCCATAATGAAAATTTAGCAACCGGGCAATCTGGGGCACCAGCATACCGCCTACACCTACCCCCAGGTAAGCTATACCCATGGCTTTGCCGCGGGAGCGGGTGAACCAGTGTGAAGTCAGCACCTGGTTGGGCAATGGACCGCCGCAGATATAGCCGGATGCGGCCAGCAGGCTGAACAGGTAGAACTGCCATAAGTCAGTCATCATTCCAAATGCCATAAAAGCTATACCGCCAAAAAGAATGCCGGAGAGGATCAGTTTCCTGGGACCAAACCGGTCTATAAGCCATCCTACCCAAAAGCCGGATAAGGCTACAGTAACCCGGCCGAATGCACTACCGGAGGTAACGGTAACCCGCGACCATCCCAAATCTTTTACCCAGAAATCATAGAAAAAGGATAAGCCGTAGAACATGATACCTATCAGCGAGAAAAGGCTTACGAAACCTGTGGCCGCTACTTTTACCTGGTCAGTACTTAATGGGATTTTTTGTTCCGGCAGATATTGTGCCTGTCCTGTATTTTGCTGCGCAATCATTAGCAGTTGTGGTTTCTTTGTTACTGTTTCATTTTGAAAACGGGGCTGGTGAAGATAGGTATTATTTTAATTGAGCGGTTTCAATTTTGTCATTTAAGCCAAAAATTGTGAACGTTAACGATCCTTTGACTGTAACAGACTTTCCGGGCTCAAGATTTCCAATGCAGGGGTCCGCATGAATGCATGGGATAGCGCTGTTGGAAAGAAAATTTTTTCCCGGTGTCCACTCAAGTACAATTTTGCGGGAGACGACGGTATCGGTAAGAATAGTATATGCCGCATCTATCTCCTGTTCAATCATTCCTCCTGCTTTCTGTGCCCACCAGTTGTGCTTATTAGGGCATCCGGCCACCTGAGCCATGCGGGCATTGGTAGTTTTATTTGTTACTGCAATATCTGATACTTTGGCCGGCTTCCCATTGATGATGATAAAAGTGTGGGAGAAATCATCTGTATTCCTTGCCGGGAATCCACTTAAAGAATAATACTGAAAACAAAATAATGGCCTTATGCTTAACAAGTTCACGGCGGAGTGATTGGTTATGGTGAATTCAAACGAGGCTTTATTGCTGAAAGCTTTTGCTTTTGCGGAAAAGAATACGCCTGGTTCTGTGAGGCTTTCAACCTCATAATTTGCTTCTGTACTGTCGGCGCTTATCTGCCATACATTGGCCCGCATATCGTGATGCCGGGCAATACCTTTTGTTCCTGGCATATATTCAAGGTGTTCGGGAAGATTTACAAAAACGTATCCGCCATTTGCCCATGGCGGAGACACATTCAGACCATAAGCCATTCTTTTTTCCGGATCATCCGAATTGGTAGCCGGGTCTGTATAAAACTTTACTACTTTTCCCTGAGCTATTTTTTCGGGACGGTGATGCCGGCAAGGCGATAAAAAGATTATGCAGTGCAAAAGCATGATGCCCGTAATGAGATTATAAAAAAAAGCTGTCATTTTTCTATGACTATTTTATGTTCCTGCCCGCTGACACCAGCGATATTCGTCACTCGGAATACCCATTCATGTTTTTTATTTTTCAGTTCCGATTCAATAGTATCTGCTATATCTTTCCATTGTCTGCTCGCCATATCCTTTAGCTGATAGCTTAATAAATTTGGAGTAGTAGACTGGAGTTTGATTTTTATTTTATTGCCTGTTATAGCCGCGCTTGATGATATGACGTTTGGTGTCCATTCTATTTTTGTTTTATCCGTAACCCAATGCAGGTATTGGGTATCATAGGCCCAAAGTGGTTTTCCATCCCAAAGCCAGGTATGGGTTTTGGCGTATTCGTCCCGGTAAATAATAATATCGGCGCTGTTATCTGGCCAATGGGTATACCGGTCATTATCCTTATACCAACTGATCCAGGTATACACTCTTGCCAAATCTTCACGCGTGGGTATATTGTATTCAGGCATACCGTGCGCTATGCTTCTTTCTGTTCCTTTCACAAGATCAATATCTGCCGCTTTATTTTTTAAATATTCCGCTCTTACTTCAAGCGCAGACAGCGGTATACCATTCTTCTCAAAGTGATAATCGTATTTAGCATCACACAAGAACCATTTGTTATAGCTGTTTAGCCATACCTCGTTCAATGCATGGTGACCGCCACCAACCATATAATCAACAGGCTCGCCCGTGTCGGCCAGGATAGAACGGGTAACATAGCCATAAGCGTTTAATATCGCATTTTGAACCGATGAAAAATATCCGCAGTGAA
>JAFDXG010000011.1 GCA_018268105.1 Bacteroidota bacterium
AAGCCGGTGAGGATATCTAATACAGGTATCGCGCTATTGGCTCCTGTGCCGCTCGTGTTATTGGTAAAATAATAACTCTTGCCAAAGATATCTATCCGGTCGCCTGCCATTACTTTTAAGGTAATACCCAGTCCCATTTTATTGGTATTGCTGTTGAGTTTGTACAGCTTGGCGCTGTTGGCCGTAACCACACTGTTGGGGTTGGGATTGGCAGGCGGATTGCCGTTGTGGTTGGGATAAGCGCTGATACCGGTAACGGTGGTCAACTATCTGTCCCAATACACGGCGAGTCCGGCAGCTAACGCACATAGCTATGTGCCGAGACTACGCCCGGGAAAATGAATGGACACCCGGCGGCGAAGGAATGAATAATTCCATTTTGGTTTTGTATTGTCTACAAAACGGATATCCTCTTATCGTTTCCCGGATTTTCTTGCTGCGGAATTGGTTGGATTTACAGGTGCTTTATTCCCTTTGGTTGACCTCTCTTTTGAATGTGCTGGTAAATTATTATCTGTCTTTTTTGGTGCAGGCTTATTTGAGTGATTTAAATAATGAGGAAAATTGGTATTGATATTACCTGATATAAATATATGCATTTTCAATCTAAGCTTTCGGGGGATTTACATCGTTATATTAATGTGAAAAAAAAGCAGCACTATGATACATGCCGTTTTTAATCAGAAGTAAAGTTTATTTTTATGCCGTATCACAAAGTTGTGTAATATGAATTGTAAGAAATACAGTTATTTTTTCCCTATACTAATATTATTCCTGGTGTCATGCACAAAAAGCAATGATGCAGGAAAAGATATTCACCTGCCATCCGCTGTCATCCTGGATACTGCTTACGGAGCAGATCCGTATCAAAAGATGGATATTTATTTAGCCGCAGACAGAGACGGACATGCACCTACAATAGTGCTGATACACGGTGGTGGCTGGTCGGGAGGCGATAAAAATGAACTGACATCTTCAGTTAAAGGGATACAGGATATATTTCCCGGATATGCTGTTGTGAATATCAACTACCGGCTGGCAAAAGACGGGGTAACCAATGTTTTCCCCACACAGGAAAATGACGTCAAGTCCGCCATCGAAACTATTCTCCGGAATACAGGCAAATTTCATGTTTCAGATAAACTGATATTAATTGGTTTTAGTGCGGGTGGTCATCTTGCTTTACTGCATGGTTACAAAAATGATCCGGGAAGAAATGTAAAGGCGATTGTTGATTTTTTTGGACCAACGGACCTTGCTGCGCTTTCAGATATTGGTTTAGTACAGGCGCTTATTCTTTTAAATGCCACCGGCAAATTAATTGGCCAGGATAAAGAAATATTTATTCAATCCAGCCCAATCAACTTTATAACAAAGAATGCCCCGCCCACAATAATACTGCAGGGTGGTAAAGATGACCTGGTGCCACAATCGCAGGCCATTGCACTAAACAAAAAACTGGAAGAAAATAATGTGGTGCATCAACTGGTTGTTTATCCAAACGAAGGACATGGTTGGACCGGGAATAACCTACTTGATTCTTTTAATAAGATCAAAGATTTTATAAATGCCAATGTGAACTGAATTATTGTTGAACACTGATTTATTAAATTAAGAGTTTTTTGTGGATAGGTAGTTGTAGTCTTTCAGCAGCGTATCAAGAAAATCTCCGGCCGGAATTTCATCATCAATCACCAGTACTTTTTTTACACGGGCTGAAGTATTTTCCAGCATCTGTATATTTCCAGATCTGCGGCTGTTATCTAAAATGCCCTTGATAGTATTGATATCCCTGTCACTTAGCTGCATAACCTGCGGATACACGGGTACATAATCTTCAGCCACTTCCATAAATATGGTATCATCAAGGCTGCTCATAGTCTTAGTTCTGATAACCATTGTTCCCGCGGCAAGGTCTCCCAGTCTTTTGCCCCGGTGGCCGGCAGCAATTAATATAATATCGGCGATGAACATCAATGCTGTAATCCAAAGCGCTTTTAAAACTTCGATATTGGCAAATAATAAGGCAATAATAATTACCGGAATAGAAAGATCGGAAGAACGTAAAAGCCATCTCAGTATATACTGGCCGACAGAGGCTTTTCCGCCATTATCATTTACTACACGAAGCCCCATCAGCTTTTTACCAATGCTTTGCCCATTCCAGAATATCTCGCAAAAAAGATGATACAAAAACACCGGCAGCATCATAATGAGTTGAACTGACCACAAATCATATCCGGATCCGCTTTCTGACATATTTGTGTATGGCAAAAAATAATAAAAGAGGTAAAATGAGAGGAGGATATAAAAAACCTGCAACACAAAATCAAGTATCCACGCAAACATCCTTATATGGAAAGCCGCACTTTCAAACTCAAGATCAATATTAAAAGTAGTAGGAATTAAAATTTTGCTCATACACTTTACAATAATAAATATTTTGCCCGGTTATCTAACGTGTTGAGTATTTATTTAATTTGGAGTAAAATTAAAAATATTGAGGGAAGCGCTTTTTATCAAAAAAAATAAAGACCGCTGGCAAAAAAGCCAGGAAACACCGACAGACAATCCTGATGAAACAGCACTTGAATTTACACAATTGGTGGACGACCTGTCTTATTCAAAAACGTTCTACCCGCACAGCCGGATAACCCGTTACTTAAATGCCAGGGCATCCCAAACCTATATGAGCATTTATCAAAACCGGAAAGAAGACCGTAACCGGCTAACAGAATTTTGGAAATACACCGTGCCGTGCACAGTAAGAAAACACCATGGGGTTTTATTATTCTGTGCATTATTTTTTATAGTGTTTTTTATAGTAGGGTTTTATTCTTCGAGTCATGATGAAAGCTTCGTAAGAGAAATGCTTGGCGACGGATACGTAAATATGACGGAAGAAAATATTGAAAAGGGGCGGCCCTTTGGTGTTTATGCAGAAGGCGGGGAATTGCTAATGTGGCTGGGGATAATGATCAATAATTTATTTGTATCATTTACCTATTTTGCCAGGGGAATAGTATTATGTTTTCCAACTATGGTTTCATTGCTTAATGAAGGGGTAAGACTTGGTGCTTTTGAACAAATGTTTTTTGCAAAAGGTCTCGGACTTCAATCGGTATTAACGGTATTTATTCACGGCACCCTGGAAATATCGGCAATTGTTATTGCCGGTGCCGCCGGAGTTGTTTTAGGAAAAAGCTGGATGTTTCCGGGAACTAAAAAAAGATTAAAGGCATTTACAGAAGGGGCAAAAGAAGCTGTCATTATTCTGGTGAGCCTGATACCGGTATTTGTAATTGCAGCTTTTTTTGAGGGGTTCATTACGCGATATTTTACTATGCCTCAATGGCTCAGTGCAACTATTTTATTAAGCTCTGCTTCTTACATTGTTTGGTACTACATCATTTATCCTATACAGTTTCAAAAAGAACGGAAAAAGACGGAAAGAGAAAACACCTCAAGTGCGTAAAACAATTTTTACCATATCTGTAATTATTGCGGCATTACTGTTAAATATTGCAGTTCCAGCCTCTCTTCATGCCCAAACAACAGCGGATGACAGTATCTACAACTTAAATGAAGTAGATTCCGCCCAGTATCCGCCTGCAGTGACAGACAGCGTTACCAGCAACTACGACACTTCTTATGAAGCATCCGGAGAAGATCAGTCAGAGACTCTTTATTTTATCCGAAAAGATGACACTACTTCTCTGTTTGATTCATCAGTTATTGAATGGCGTATTGTACCAGATTCAGTAGTCAGGTCTATAAAAAAAGATGGTGCTTTCTGGTATGCGGATAAGGATATGGAAAAGAAGAGTGAGGAAAGCGAAAAATTTTCATGGTTCGAAAAAATCATCCTGGGACTTATTAACTTACTGGCACATCCTGTTTTCAGAAAAATCTTATGGACTATTATTATTGGCGGCTTTGCTGCAGCTGTAATTTGGTTTCTTGTACAAAATCAAATGAACATTTTCGGGTCAGGCAAAAAGTCAGTAGTTGTTAGGAAAACAGAAGCAGAAGTAACCGAAGATGTATTCTCTGCCGATCTTGAAAAAGCAGCTAATGCTGCTGCTGCACAGGGTAATTTTCGGCAGGCAATCCGTTTTCAATACCTGCAACTTCTGAAAATATTTTCACAGTATGATCTTTTGCAGTACCGGCAGGATGCCACCAACTATGACTATCTGAAACAACTATATGATCGTCCTTATTACAGAGATTTTTTCAGAGCCACCAGAAACTACGAATATGCATGGTATGGTGAAATGGAAGTGAGCAAAGAACAATATGACATTGTACATAAAGAAATTAACAACCTTATCCAAAAAGCTGCTGTAAACCGTTGAAAAAAGCTTTACCATATATAATAGGTGGGCTGCTGCTGTTGGTACTTGCCGGTCTGCTGGCTGGCGGAAATGGCAATCGTTTTGATAAAAGAGTAACCCTGAATAAAAAAGATAAAATCCCTTACGGAACGTTTGTAGCATTCAACAATCTCCCCTATCTGTTTCCTCATGCCAACATCACTATCAATAAAAAAGCACCCGGATATTGGGAAGAAGATGTACTCAGGTATGATACTTCTCATCAAAGCCTGTTGATTGTTACAAAAGAATTTAATGCAAGTGATGAAGAATTACAGGACCTTTTTCATTTTGTAAGCAGGGGCAACAATGTGTTCATCTCTGCTTATGATCTTAATCTAAAAGCTCAGGACTTCTTTCATTTCACTCTTGGTTATGCCGATACCGGCTTTCCTATGGAGTATGATGCTGGAACAATGGATACCCTTCGCCTGTGGATGATGAACCCGCCTTTTTCCAAAACAACAAATCGTTACGCATATCCAGGCAGAAAATTTTATTCTCATTTCATTTCCTTTGACAGTACGATGAGTTATGTGCTGGAGCGCACAGCAGACAGTAATGTAGTTTTACTGCGTATACGTGCAGGTGAAGGAAGCTTCTATATCCACACCGCACCGTTGTCCTTCAGCAATTATTTTTTGCTGCACAGGCAAAACATGGGGCATTATAACCAGTTGCTTTCCGTACTGGATGCGGGTTCAACAACCGTTGCGTGGGATGAATATTATATACACAAGCCAGTGTACACACCTGATAAATCGCCTTCGCCTTTACGTATTTTTATGCAGCAACCGGCCTTACGTATGGCTTTGTTAACAGCACTTGCAGGGTTAATTATTTTTGTATTGCTTGGGTTAAAAAGAAAACAACGATTGATACCGGTAATTGAACCTTTGAGGAATGATTCACTTGATTTCGTAAAAACTATTGGCCGGCTATACTTTCAAAAGAAAAATAATAAAAACCTTTGCAATAAAATGATTGTGCATTTTACGGAATATGTGCATAGTCATTATAAAATGAATACCGGCAACATGGATAGTGATTTTATAATCCGGCTTTCAGGTAAATCAGGCTCTGATGAAAAGACAGTGAAAGCAATTGCAGAATATATTTCTTTCTGTCATGATGCACCTGCAATACACGACCAGCAGGTAACTGAATTATATACATTGTTAGAAAAATTTTATAAAACGAGTTAATATGGACGAAGATGTTTTTCAACCACGCACAGACCTATCGCACCTCCACGATATCATCATGCGAATGCGCATCGAAATAGGAAAAGTAATTGTGGGGCAGGAAGATATGGTAAAACTTATAATGGCGGCCTTATTAGCAGACGGTCATGTGTTAATAGAAGGTGTTCCGGGAGTAGCTAAAACTTTAACTGCAAAACTGGTGGCAAAATGTATATCCCTGCATTTTTCCCGTATACAGTTTACACCCGATCTTATGCCTTCTGATGTATTGGGTACTTCTGTATTTAACCCAAAAGAAGGAGGGTTTCAGTTTAAGAGAGGACCCATTTTTGGAAACATAGTACTGGTAGATGAGATCAATCGTGCCCCGGCAAAAACGCAGGCTGCACTATTTGAAGTAATGGAAGAAAAACAGGTAACGGTAGATGGTTATTCACATATTATAGAACGCCCTTTTATGGTATTAGCCACTCAAAACCCTGTAGAACAGGAGGGCACATATCGTTTGCCTGAAGCTCAGTTAGACCGTTTTTTATTTAAGATAACTGTACCTTATCCTACAGAAGAAGAAGAGGTACAAATACTAAACCGCTTTCATAATGTTACCGGTGAAGATATAACTGAGCAGATAAAAGAAATGCTGACAGCAAATGATATAAGTATGTTGCGCAAACAGGTAAGAGAAGTAGTAATTGAGGAAAAACTACTGCAATTTATTGCTAAAATTGTAACATCTACCAGGTCGCACAAATCCATTTACCTGGGCGCCTCACCCCGTGCATCTCTTGCCATAATGAGTTCGTCCAAAGCTATTGCCGCAATGCAGGGGCGCGACTTTGTTACCCCCGAAGACGTTCTTGAAATGACGCTACCGGTATTGAGGCATCGTATTATACTAACCCCAGAAAAGGAAATGGAAGGCGGAACTGAAGATGATGTGATCCGTGAAATCATCCAGTCATTAGAAATACCCAGATAATATTGAATTTTCTAAGATCACTATACAAATCATTTTTACTTAGCAGGCGCACCTATTCCCTGCTGGCAGCCATCGTCGTATGTTTTATCCTATCTTTTTTTCTGCCTGCGCTTTATCAGGTGTCGCTCATTTGCCTTATTCTGCTCATCTTTACTGTCTTACTTGATATACTTGTGTTATACAGCAGAAAGACAGGTTTCAGTGCTAAAAGAATTACACCCGAAAGATTAAGCAACGGCGATCAGAATATCATCCAGGTTTCCCTGATCAACAATTATTCGTTTACGGTAAAAGCGAAAATCATTGACGAGTTGCCTTTTCAGTTTCAAAAAGCATATGAAAGTGACAGTTTTGTTTTAAAACCATCACATCTCAATGAAATTGTTTACAACATAAGGCCTGTAGAACGCGGTGAATATGAATTTGGGGACATTAATGTATTTGTCACCAGTCCATTAGGGCTGGCAGAAAGACGGTATATATTTGATGCATCCCGGGTAGTACCTACTTATCCGGCTTTTCATCAAATGAAAAAATACCAGTTGATGGCAATTTCCAACAGGCTAAATGAAAATGGTACACGCCGACTGAGGAAACTTGGCAACAGTACTGAATTTGAACAGATCAAAGAATATGTAACCGGTGACGACTATAGGAAAGTTAACTGGAAAGCCACAGCACGCAAAGGTGAAATCATGGTTAATACTTTCACCGATGAAAAAAGCCAGCATATATACTGTCTCATTGATAAGGGACGAAATATGAAGATGCCTTTTGGCGGTATGTCGCTACTTGATTATGCCATCAATGCCTCACTGGTATTAACAAACGTAGCACTTACCAGGCAGGACAAGGCAGGATTACTCACCTTTTCCAGCAAGCCTGAAACATTTCTTCCCGCTGATCGGAAAGGCATGCAAATGGAACTCATTCTCGAAAATCTTTACCGGCAGCAAACCCATTTTTCAGAAACCGATTTTGAAGCTTTGTATGCCCAAATTCATAACAAAATAAAAAACAGGTCGCTGCTGATTCTTTTTACCAATTTTGAATCTATACCGGGTTTTCAGCGACAACTTCCTTACCTGCGAAGAATAGCAAAACAACATTTACTCCTTGTGATATTTTTTGAAAATACCGAGTTGAAAGCTTTAAGAGAAAAACCAGCAGCAGACCTTGAAGAAATTTATATTCAAACTATTGCCGATAAATTCTCATTTGAAAAAAGACTTATTGTAAAAGAATTACAGCATTATGGTATCCTTTCCGTATTAACATCACCGGAAGCATTAACTATAAATGTCATCAACAAATACATAGAACTGAAAGCAAGACAGGCGATATAATGGAATTTTATTTAAGCAGAGGGAAAGTGCAGACAAAATAAAAAAATAAAAATGACTACCAGATTTGATCTCTTTCAGAAAAATACAGTATTATGTTAAGAATTTATCACCCTCTCAGCCACTGCTGCAAAACACTTAGCTTTGATATCTAAACTTATTCAATGTCTTAATCATACATTTTTTTTCAACTTAGTTCACCACGAAAAAATAGCACACCGATTTTAAACCTTATTGAGCATAGTATATGACTAAAATATTATTATCATTCTTTCTGTGTATTATTTTTTCTACACCCGGATACAACCAGGACAGTAAGGGCATTTCGGGAATATACTTTCTCAGGGATGTAAAAGATGTTTCCTCAGCATTCAACCTGAAAGCCAACTATAGCTTTACCTTTTTCTATACAATTGGCAATCTTACACGTACCGGATCCGGTAGATGGTCACTTGAAAATAACAGCATCATATTTTCAGGGAGGCAACAACCACCACGCCCGTTCAAATTATTCCAGGGGAAAAAAGTAAATGACAATTATATCACCATACAGTTCACTGATGAAAACCCCGACTATATAAAAGATATTCAATGCATTCTTTTTACTGCAAGGGGCCGACAAAGTATCTTTACTAATAAAGATGGTATTGCAAAATTTACTAAACAGGAGATTGATTCTATTCAGGTCAGCTCACCACTATTTCCTGACAAACCATATACCTTTATCCCTCTCAATAAAATACAAAACAGTTTTGAGTTTGAGTTTGAGAAATGGATACCCGAAGTTTTCTTTAATGATTTTATCCTTTCTTATGCCGGCAATACACTATTTGGGAAACATCCGGTCATTGCAGGTAACAGTTTCAGGTATGTAAAAGGAAATTAACCGCACTTCTGACTTTTTTAAGAGAGATACTGAATATGCTTTTATCTCTCCTGCTGAGTTTATTACACAGAGGGCACTAAGGAGGCACAGAGGGGCACAGAGATTTTTATTGCTCTGTGATCTTTGTGTATTCTTTGTGTCCTTTGTGCAAAAATACATTTCACGCAAAGACGCAGAGGAAATACACGCAGAGAACGCAGCGAGTGAGAAAAAACTTTATGAACCTTTGTGCATTCTTTGTGCTCTTTGTGAAATAACCTCTTTTTGCTGGTTACACAGAGGGCACTGAGGAGACATAGAGGGCACAGAGATTTTAATGCTTCGTGGTCTTTGTGAAATAATTTTAATAAAAAAAGTGAAACCGGATTATCACAGTCTCACTCTTTTAATATTGAAATTAGTAAACTGAATAAATTATATCACCGGAGTTGCAAGTTCAGCTATTGAAGCATTGATAGCTTCCTGAGATACTTCATAATCAACCAGTTTACCTGCAAGATAATTTTCATAAGCACCCAGATCGAAATGCCCGTGACCACAAAGATTAAATAAAATAGTTTTGGATACACCCTCTTTATCGGCCTGTTTTGCCTGACGAATAACTTCAGCAATACCATGCGTAGCTTCGGGAGCAGGTATAACTCCTTCTGCACCGGCGAACAATAACCCGGCATCAAAACATTCAGTTTGATTTATAGCATCTGCTTCAATCAAACCATCCTTAAGCAACTGGCTTACAATAGCACCAGCACCATGATACCTCAGCCCACCGGCATGGATAGGAGAAGGAATAAAATTATGTCCCAGTGTATACATCGGTATCAGTGGTGTCATACCTACAGTATCTCCAAAATCGTAACGGAAAACACCACGTGTAAGCTTGGGACAGGAAGTTGGTTCCACAGCTATTGCTCTAACTTTTTTACCTGAGGTGAAGTTCTTTTCCAGAAAAGGAAATGCAATGCCTGCAAAATTTGAACCACCACCAAAAGGCGCTATCACTATATCAGGATAATCGCCCGCTTTTTCCAACTGCTTCAATGCTTCAAGCCCGATTACCGTCTGATGCATCAGTACATGGTTTAACACACTTCCCAGGGAGTATTTGGTATCATTGTTCATAGCAGCTACTTCTACAGCTTCAGATATTGCGATACCGAGACTGCCGGGTGAATTGGGATCTTTTTCAAGTATAGATTTACCCGCATTGGTAAGTTTGCTTGGCGAAGGGTGAACCTTTGCTCCCCAGGTGTTCATCATTATTTTGCGGTATGGTTTGCCTTCATAACTTACTTTTACCATAAACACTTCACATTCTATTCCAAATAATTTACAGGCAAAACTCAATGCACTCCCCCATTGCCCGGCGCCTGTTTCGGTAGAAATTTTCTTTACTCCTTCTTTCATATTATAATATGCCTGAGGTACAGATGTATTTGGTTTGTGAGATCCTGCAGGGCTTACTCCTTCATATTTATAATAAATTTTTGAACGGGTATCCAGTGCTTTTTCCAATCCATAAGCCCTATACATTGGAGTGGGGCGCCAGATGCTATAAACATCTCTTACTTCATCCGGTATCTCCAGCCATTTGTCCGTACTTACTTCCTGCTTAATCAGCTCCATGGGGAACAACGGCGCCAGGTCTTCTGGACCTATCGGTTGTCCGGTTCCGGGATGCAATGGTGGCAGTGGTTTGTTGGGCATGTCTGCCAGGATATTATACCAATGGGTAGGAATCTCCGACTCCTGTAGTGTGATCTTTCTTTGCTTTGACATGTGCGATAATTTTTTGGCGTTTAAGATATGGAAAAAAGAGGAAAGAAGAGAAAGACAAAATCATTTTCAAAAATAATTCTTATTAATATGTGACACCAATAATCCGTACCAATTAAATATTATGGTCCCTGCTCTATTTCCGGTATTTTACTTTCACTCAGCAAGTCCTCTCCCGCCCTTGCAAACTGGTAGTCATTCATAATTTTGGTGGGATAAACGGCCACACTTAAATAGACAATCTTTTTAACTCTGTTTTGCTTTGCTACTATTATAGACTGTTGTAGGCTTTGCAGATCAACATTTATGAAATCCCCCAAGTAGGCGATGGATGATCCACGCCAAACAGATACACCAGAGTGTCACACCCGCTTACCTATTCACTGAATGATGCTGCATCAATGACATTTATCATATACAATATTACTAACCAAAGCGAATTTTATTTTCGCTACCCGGTTTGCATAGAGCGATGATTTCATAATCACCATTATGCAGCAACTTTTATAGCAACCTGCTATCTATATAACCGCTGACACCTGTGATGAAGATTTTTTTCATCCCAAAAAATTTAATCTATATACATCGTTTGCGGAATTTCAGATTTAGAAAAGAAAAATTTATTCTTAGAGTAATAGGTACCCAGGTTTCATATAGTGAAGAAACGTTGTTGAGCGGTCTTAGAAATAAAGACCGCGACTGCTTTGCTGTACTTTACGATAGTTATACCTCTGCTTTACATGGCACTATTTCAATATTGTAAAAGATAATGATGAAGCTGAAAATAATTTGCAGGTTACCTTCATTAAAATCTGGAAAGCATTGGACAATTTGATACATCAAAAGGCATCCTGTTTACCTGGCTGCTTACCATTTCAAGGAATACCGCACTGGATTATTTGAGAAAAAGAAGTCGGGTATCCCTGGTTGAAATCTAAAAAGAGCTCCAGGATGTATATAGTATAAACGAAGCTGTACCGGATGTGTGATTGAGAAATAAAACTTTAAAAAGGATTTCAGGGATGTGATAAAACTGATCTATTTTTTGGGGTATACCCAGCAGGAGACTGCAGAATTATTAGAGATACCGCTGGGTACAGTAAAAACAAGAACCGCATTGCAGCAATTACGTAAGAAATTCAATCCGGCATAAATTATTGAAGATGAAAAAAGAGAATAAATATATAGTTGACAACATACAGGAAGCATTTTGTTTTGGTCAACTACCGCAGGGAGAAGCAGCGAAAAATGCGGTTTCTGTAACTAAAGATTACCGGTTGCATGAAAGGATAAAAAATATTGAAGATACCCTGATAATTTCATGCAGTATTACACCAAAGGAAAATACTAAAACCAGTCTTTTTACTTTGATTGATAATGCTGAAAATACTGAAATTGACCTGAACAATGCCCCTATGATCAGCAGGATGAGTGATGCTTCGGGCTGGAAAAAAAGCTGTGGAAAATTTATCACCACTACACCATGAACATCATTTAAGTATCTGCCCTGTAAGAGTTGATGATAAGGTTGAACTGTATGTTGCATGGCTTAATGATGTATTGGAGGAAAGCGGTCATCCGGCTGATGAATTTGAAGAAAGCTTTTTGAAACTTGAGGGCAACTGTGAATGTACTATTGATGGGAAAATATATTATCTGCAGGAAGGAGATTTTTTGACAATACCACCGGATGTCAGGCATATCATCAGGAATACAAGCTCTAAAGGTGTACCGGTAAAAGGTATACTGCAGAGGAAATTAAGAGTTTGATAGTTTTCCGAATATTCTATTTTTTTACTCTCCAGGCTTTTCTATTGGAAAATCCATTGCTGTAAAGGAAGTACATCAGCTTTTTTCTTTAAAAAAATCAATAAAGTACCAATTTAATAAAAATGTAACTTGCCTGATGGACATTAACACCGACTATCTGTTGATCATCGCATGCAGCGTTGTTATTTTATCATATTTATTTTCTATCATAAGCCGCTATATTAAAGTGCCTTCAGTTTTGCTGTTGCTTTTTGGAGGTATACTTTTTCGCTGGTTTGGCGATCTGAACAATATTATACTGAACATCCCCGATAAAATGGTAGAAATATTAGGAGTAGTAGGACTTATCATGATCGTTCTTGAGGCAGGACTCGATTTAAAACTGGGCAAAGATAAACTGGTATTAATCAGGAATTCTTTTTTTTCAGCACTTTTCATATTTATCCTGTCGACAATATTGCTTACTGCCATTCTAAATTACTGGTTAAAAGAACCTGCGGTTAATTGCCTGGTATATGCTATACCGCTTTCTATTATCAGCAGTACAATTGTTATCCCCAGTATACATTCCTTAACCGAAAGGAAAAAGGAGTTTTTGGTATATGAAGCTTCCTTTTCGGACATCATAGGGATACTCGTTTTTAATTATTTCACAGCGCCTGAAGTACTTACTTTAAAGTCATTTGGTGTTTTCGGTGGAAATATTCTGGTATCAGTTGTTCTTTCGTTTGTGCTATCGTTTTTGTTGTTTATGATCATGGCAAAAACAACATTAAATATCAAGTTTTTCCTAATTTTTGCGTTGCTGATCCTGATATATTCTTCAGGGAAACTGCTTCAACTGCCTTCATTACTGATTATTCTGATCTTTGGCATCATGATCAACAACTGGGAAATTATCCGGTGGAGTAGGCTTAAAAAGCTTTTCCCGGTTAAACAGGTGGAGCCCATAAGGATACTTCTCCATTCCATAACGGCAGAATCATCTTTTTTAATAAGAACCTTCTTTTTTATTTTATTCGGATATTCTATCAGCCTTAAATTTTTGAATGAAGAAGAAGTGCTGATTGTTGGAAGTATGATTGTTGCAGCTTTATTTGCTGTAAGACTTTTATACCTGCGCTTTTTTGTGCAAACCAACGTTTTCCCCGAATCCTTTTTTTTGCCACGGGGACTTGTAACTATTGTTCTTTTTTATAAGATTCCCGAACATTTAAAGCTGTCGGCTTTTAATGAGGGTATATTATTCTTCATTATTCTTACTACCAGCTTAATAATGACAGCCGGAATGATTTTTTACAAGAAAAAACCAGAACAAATATTAGAAGAGGGTGCTTTTTCAACACATAAGAGTATAGTATAAATTTCCAGCATTTCAGGTTTCTTTCAAGGAATTTCCTCTTTAATAAATCTACTGCTTCACAAACTTTCCTGTAGTCCTGCTTCCATTATTCAATATACTGATGAAATAAACACCTCTGCTCAGTGTGGAAATATTGATCTTATGCACTTTTGATACCGGGCTAATAGTTTGTTCCAATAATTTTTTTCCCGACATATCTGTTATTTGCAGCTTCAGATTGTCATGTACATTATATCCGTTACAAGTTACTTCCACAAAACTCAGTGCGGGATTGGGACTTAGCGTAAATGATCTGATACCCGGTAAGGAAACAGTGATTGTTTTACTGTATTCATATTTTCCATCCAGGTCTTTTTGTTTGATCCGGTAATATAATCTGCCGTTCGTTAATGATCCCGCATTTTGATCAGTGAAATTGTATTCATGTTTCCCGGAAGTATTATATGCTGCAACAATTCCAGCAGTAATAAAATTACTTCCATCCGTACTTCTTTCTATATTAAAATCACGGGCATTATATTCATGTTCAGTTGTCCAATGCAATAGCACATCATTATTTTTTGAGGCGCCGGTAAATGCAAGAATTTCGAGAGGCAATGCCTGAAAACTTCTATTAGAAAAATAGAAACTGGAAAACGAAGTAATGGAAGCTTTTAGAACATAGCCAAAGTCGTAATCTTCGTAAGTAGTAGGTATGGGCAATGCGTAAACCAAACCTGCAGAACAGGGATTATTACTTTTGAAAATGGCAATATCTCCAATACCAGTGATGCCTGAGCCGGGGGCAGATTTGAGTAACTCAAACTCTGATTTGGTGATGTATAACCGAATATCAACAGAGTTTCCCTCTGCCGGTTGTGTTGAAGGAGTTATGGTCATAGTGCGGTCCAGATAAGGTCTTCCTGCTCCATCGGTGCGAAGACCGGCGTTGTTTATATAAGCCTGTGCATTTATTGCACCAAGGTTATTGCCATGTGGTTGCAACTCAGCCAGCACATCACCTTTACTATCCGTCAGGGCTACCCACTGGTTGTTGTTTGACTCGTCTACCTGAACAACCGGATAGCTTACACAACTCCCTGGCGTGGGCATAGATACCGGAGCAGATACCAATAATAAATCAGAAATTTCCATAGGTAATTCCTTCTTAATACTCAATTGACTATTAGATGTGTTCCATTCAAAGAGTACGTTATTAGACCTTCCGTAAAGATTGCCAGCAGAAGTAGCCAACATTTCTCCGCCAGACTTATTTATACTAAACATATCAGCTTTCTTGCTGTATGTACTGGTAGCAGGATCGAATTCAAATACAACGCCAGCATTATGATCACCACCCTGTATTGTGGCACCGTATAACTTGCCATCCTTTTCCACCAGATTACCAATAGGGTTTAATCCGTTTTCAGGAATATCGAAATCGTATTTAATAGTAAAGTCGTTGGTTGCCGGATCCCACTCAAACAAGGAACCATTAAGTAGAGGATCCTCGGGGGGTCCCCCATAATATGCAATACCACTACTTCCGCTACATAGTCCATAAAACTTATTACCCAGCAAAATCATACTTCCAGTTGGAAAACCTTTATCTTCTTCGAGAAATTCAATTTTTTTTACCACTGCGTTTGTTTGCGGATCCCATTCAAAAATATTTCCAAAAACTCCATTTCCTGAAGCACCTATAAACATACCATACAATTTTCCATCTTTTTCAACCATTGCACCGGCAGGGCGATCCAAAAGTTGGTATTTCATAGTAAAAGCATGTGTTGCCGGATCAAATGTAAACAGATAACTATCGTTCTCCTGGCCATCTAACCTGTTAGAGGAAACACCATAAAATACACCGTCTTTCAGGGTCATGGCATGGATTGACGGTGCAGAAAAATTTTGGCCTTCAAGTTGACCAATAAGGTTACTTTCTTCAGTCAGGGGATCATATTCAAATATATTTCTCAATTCACCTACAATGCTGTAAAATTTCCCGTTATAAAAGGTCAGCGATTCCGGATAACTAGAGGGCGGATTAGGAAATTCGTGACGCAACTGATAATTATTTCCAACAGAATCAAAAGTTATAATATATCCGGGCATCATATTTGGATCAATGATATCACCTGTTGTAGTCCAAAGTTTTTTCACGCCCTGGGCATCCGCAACAGAAGAAATAAAAACAAAGATCACAACGAAGAGGTTCAATTTTTTCATGGCGGCAAGTTTATAAACCCAAGTTAAACAATTATGCAGGGAAAATTTACTATTGACCTTTTATGCAATTTCTGTACTTTTAATTCTTTTACCAGCTGACGTACTGTACGGGCTGAAGGTACATTGAATTCCCTGTCTTCACTAATACATTAACCGTTAGCAACTATTTCTTGACGACACACAACAAGAACCATGAACAGACCAAATCCTGACAACCAGTAAATGACAATTTTCGGGTTGAAAAATTGATAACCCAGATGAACAATGAAAGAATTTATATCAAAATATGACAAATCAATAGCACTTATTTGGGGGTTGCTGACCATTGCGTTTATTGTAACCGCAATGACAAGCGAAACGTTTTTGAGTTGGGTTTTTGAGCGGCATCAAAACCAAATAAGTTGGTTTATTCGTCCTGTTTTTTTGATACCATTTTGCTTTTTTGCATTCAAACGAAGTTGGTCAGGAATTTCAATAACTATATTTTGTCTTTTTACGAGTATGTGTTGGTTTGATAAACCTGAAACAATAAGCGAACAGGTAAAAATGTTTTTACAATTTGAAAAGGATTGGCTTAATGCCCAATGGGAATACAAAAGATGGTTGTTAGTTTTGACTGTTCCCGTTTCGTTCATAGTTCTTGGACTTGCTTTTTGGAAACGTAGTCTTTTAATGGGACTTAGCGTAGTTGTGCTTATGGCAACAGGAAAAATTGTTTGGAGCATTTACAATGCTGGTGAAGCAGGAAAAGCTATTCTTATCCCTGCAATAATCGGACTTATTCTTTGTGTAATTTTAATTTACTACGGATTCAAACGTCTTGAAAAGAACAAAAATTAATAACAGAAAGAAAAGAATATGCTGCTTTCAAAGTATGGCAAGACCTGTTGCCTTGCGATTAATAATCTTAATTTCTCAACCTAAGGTATAACATAAATAGCATCATTATTAAAGCGAAACAATTATAGCCCTGGCAACAGGTTAACTTTCACACTATCCCAACTTTACAGACCTGCCAGCGCGGAGATATTGTCAATTCAAATCCTTTATATAAAAAAGCTGCTGTAAAATTTTATTACAGCAGCTTTAATCAAAATATATCTGCGTATTTAGTACGGAGAAGTTTTTATTATAATGGGCGTATTTTAATGTTTCGGTAATATGCCTTGTTACCATGATCCTGCAATGCTATTTTGCCAGACTTTGCTTTCCCGTAATCAGGATAATCTTTCCATTTACCCTCTGTTCTTTTTTTATTCCAGTCATCGCTCCAGGCTTCAAATTCCACAATTTTTTCACCGTTGAGCCAGTGTTCCACATGACCATTGTTGAAAATGATTTTACTGCTATTCCATTCACCAACAGGTTTTAATTTTTTCTTGTCATTAGGAACAGTCATAGCATAATCTGCACCTGCTTTTTGCCATTCTTCCAATTTTTCGGGGAAACCAATATCATCTATTACCTGGTATTCGGGACCGGTTTCATAAGGTGCTTTATATTTTGCATCTTCCACCACATGATACATCACCCCGCTGTTACTGCCCTTGTCTACCTTCCAGTCCCAGGTCAGCTCAAAATTACCAAAAGAGCTATCAGATACCAGGTCGCCCCCATGTGCATCTTTAGCAGCACCAAGGCAAACCAATGCACTATCTTCTACTTTCCAGTTGTTCACCGGCCCCGTTTTGTTAAACCCATGCCATCCTGCCAAAGTACTGCCATCAAAAAGGCTTATCCATTCAGCAGGTTCGGGAGCAGGAGTTGGTGCTTCAGCAGTAACAGTAGTAGAATCAGTTGTGTTTGAGTTGCTGCCTCCTCCACATGATACAGTAGCTACAGCAAATGCGAGCATCGCCCATTGATACATTTTTCTTTTCATTCCTTTTGTAAATTTTAATTTGTGAGAAAATTGGTTTTGACGTTTTTAGTATATGGTTTGGGGTTTGACTTTTATAATTGGGAATTGGATGCAGAGTAAAATAAATTTTGCAACATTACAAAGTTATTTTAAAGAAACCGCTTTCCCTGTTTTGGCAGACTCCTTTGCTGCTTCAAGTATTCTTACCACCATAATATTATTCCCGGTTGAATACAGACTGTAAGCTTCCATCTGAATTTTCTCTTTCACAACATCTGCAAAATATTTAAAAGGGTCTTCATATACCGGAATACTGGCGGAAGTATATGATCGCGTCCACTCAGTTTTGTCCTCTTTCCTCCGGATATGCATAAGACTATTATTTACAGTTTTCACATACCCCGTGGTACCATATAATTCCATGTCTTTGCGATTGAAGGGCCAATTCCAGGAAGCCTGTATAATTGCCTGCGAACTCGGATATGAGACAACAATTGTAGCCTCATCATCTACCCGGGGATATATATCCGGTTTAAACTGCCGGGTTACTGCAGTTACCGAAACCGGTTGTTCACCTTTAGTAAGCCAGGTCATAAGATTGGCGCCATAGCAGCCGAAATCTATTATAGCCCCGCCCCCATTTTGAACAGGATCGGTAAGCCAGTTAAAAAAATCATCGCTCACACCTATTTCTTTCGGGCCCTGGTGCCCGTGATGAAATACAGCTTTTTTAAAAACTCCGATATAACTGCTGTCGTATATCAACTGATAGGCTTTTGCTGTAGCAGGATACCAGGAACTTTCATAATCGGTAAGCAGAAAAATATGATATCGTTTAGCCAGCGCATCCATCTCCAAAGCATGCTCCAAACTTACAGCCAGCGGCTTCTCTACCATTACATGTATACCTCTCGGAGCGCAGGCTTTTACAACAGACAAGTGATCATAGATAGAGCCAAAGGCAACTACTGCTTCCGGCTTCACCTTATCAAGCATCGCGTTCAGCTCGTCAAACAATATATCTTTTTTCAGATTATAATGAATTGCCGATTTTTCCAAAAGCTTTTTATCCCCTTCATATATCCCCACTACCTGCACAATATTATCCGGCTTGCGCCCCAGTATCCACGACGAGTGTCCGTGCGAAATGCCTGCTACAGCAATTCGCAATGGCTTGTCCTGCGCCCTGGCAATGCCACTACAAAACAAACAGGAGATAAAATATATTAATAATCGGAAATGAAACATTGTGGTAAAGTTAGAGGTTTTGAGCGGTGGGCGATGGCTGTAGATGATGGACTCTGAGTTTAGTTTGTCTTATTATTCATTCACTGATAGATACTGATAGCTAACAGATCAAAGCCCACAGCCCATTGCTCAAAGCCTGCCGTCCACAACCTATCCTAATTCACTTCCAACTCATCCTTCGAAGGTAATTTAGGAAATGGAGCATGCGGGTCACGCTGATACCAGAACACTACAGATGCAATATCTGAATGTTGGGCTAAATATCTTCCCCCGCTTCTCCAGCCAAGATCCTGAATAGTTACTTTCAAATCCTTTTCAAATCTGATGGGATCCATAATATGCCAGCGATACAATCCAAAACGCTGCTCAGTCTTATACAAACCATCAGGTTTAATTACCTGCAACAAACCGGAATAGGGACGATTGAATACTTCATAATTATGTGTTGCCCTATTCTCAAAATTATAAGAACCGCAAAAATAATCTTCAGTTCCTGTGCCGCATATCGTAGGGTATTTGGTATCTCCGTCAATGAAAAATTTGATTTCACCTTCACCCCACCAGCCGTTATTGTTTACACCCCAGGCAAGATATACCCCCACATATTGTCCCTTACCTTTAATACCATCTACAATGGTATAATCAGAAGTTATATTTGTATTGGTACGCCTGAACTGTGCATGAAAATATCCGGCATCTTCCGGTACATCAGTTAAAGTATAATCAATCTGGTAATACAAAACCATTCTTTCGGTATTGATATTCTCCATAGTGATCCTGCATTTTTTTCTGAAAGGCATCGTCCAGTAACAATTGAATGCACTACCCGGGTTTACACAAACTGCAAGAGAAGCTAATGGAGCATACTCTCCCCATCCATTACCAAAAAAATCTCCGACAGGACATTCCACCGAAGGTTCTTTTTCATCGTCCCAGTAGAAACGCAGGATAGAGTTTCTCCATACCCCCGTTGGGGTCATCCAAATATGCTGAATGGCGCCGGGACCATCAATATTGGCAAGTGTAAAAGACTCACCCGGCTCTATTACTATAAAAGGATTTACCTTCCAACCCTGCCCCAGGTCACGTGCTGCATTGTGTGCATTGGCTACATTTCTTTTATCCTTGTCTGCCGGATTGGCCATGCCGCCCTTTCCCTTCTCACCGGTAAAATTTTCAGGGCTTATAGAGCGAGTTTTAGCATCGGACAGGCGGAACAGGTTTCCCATATTCATATCCAATCCATTGAAATTACTTTTTTGGGCAAATGCAATTGTGGATACGCAAATGAATGCAAATAAGCAAGTGAAAAAATGTTTCATTATCATTATAGTTTTTATTGTTGAATGTCGGATAAACCTTATAATCTTTATTTTAAAAAATGTTATACACTTAATACTGTTTCTTTACCTGAAATCACAACAGTCTTTACAGGTATACTGCCATACAATACTTCAACACTTACTTTCCCATTCTTCAGATGCACATTACCAAACCCTGACCCTGTAGCAAGAAAACTGGTAAAATCGCCAACCTTCGAATCTACATATAGTTTTCTATCAACAGCATCAAACCTAATACCGGTAAGCCCCTGCAATAAACCATAACTTGATAAGGCTCTTCCGTACCAGCTCCCACATTCATATTCATTAAAAGGGTTTCTTGTTTTACCACTATACCTGTCGCGACAGGTACGCACAATTTCCAGCCCTTCCTCTACACTACCCATCAACATTAAATGAGATGCCACCTGATATTCAATACCCGTCCACACCTCATCACTATACACAAACGGAAGAGATAATTTCCCGCCTTTTGGCCAGGTACATAACAAAAGTCCACCTTCCTCCCCTATTGCATAAGCAGGGCGTTGCGGGTTAGCATGCTCACTTAAATTTTTTTTCAAATTGTATTTATGCACCGACAGTAAGTGCGATTTTACCTTATTATTGTCCACAGGGTTTTCAAGTCCGCACATCATAGCAATCCATCCGCCAAGTATACCATCAGACAGGCAGCCTTTACCATACTGGTATTTCGGACCTTCTTTTTCGAGCAGGGCAATGGCTTCCTCCGAATATTCCCCTCCGAAAGTTTTCTTAGCCACTGCAATGGGATCGGGAGCATTAAGTCCTTTATACTGTATCTGCTGAAAAAAATATTCTCCATCATACAATTCACTCTCCATATACATTCTGCCCTTCTGATACAGTTTTTGGTAAGAAGAAATATTAACCTTCATAAACTTTCCCATTTTGCAAAATGCATCCAGTGCGCCAAGATAAAAGCCGGTGCACATACCATCAGGTCCCCAGAACTCTATATCGTATGTATTGTGGTGCGGCTCTTCTACAATGCCCTTGCCACGCGGATCCCAGGTGCGTATGCAATAGTCCATGCTTTGTTTAACCAACGGAAAGAGTTTTTTCATCCATTCGTTATCACCGGATATTCGCCATTCGCGGTACACTTTCATTATACCTCCAAGCTGACCGTCTGCAGCGGCATAAAAAGTATGAGTCGCCGGTCTGATTGGTGTATTAGAGCGGAAGTTCTGATGACCTTCAGCATTCTGGCTCTCACAAAATTCAGTATGCCTTAATGTACGCTCAAGGGATGGGAAGAGGTGCGGGATAGCCTGCGCATAATTCCATACATGCGTACATGAACCATGACAACAACCGCCTTCATCGCCACAGCCTTCAAAATTCCATAAGCGTCCGTCATATTGCCGCATTACTGTCGGCGTTTTCAATATGCTGAGATTAGCCGCTATTGCTTCCATCACTTCAGGAGGAAGCGTGCTGGCGTAAAATGCCTTCGTAAAAAGATTTGTTTTTTCCTGAAGAGTGTCATAAGCCTGTAACCAATATGCACTCACCTCACCCACATTTTTAAACCGGCTACTATACCAGGGACGGTAGTTGATCTCTTGTGTATCTATATTGTCACCAAGTTCATCGGATGTTTTACAACAACCGGGGGACGCACATTCTTCTTTGTCTTTGTTAATCTCACCAATATGCATATCCGAAAAGGGGATATACCACGACATCAATATCCGGATGGTTTTCTTTTCGCCGGGTTGCAGTGTAAAAGGTACAAATACTGAGGCACCCGGAGCATCCGAATTCACCGGTGGATTATTTTTTATTTCAGCGTCTCTGATAGTATTCCAGATCATTGTAAGGGGATCCCACCAGCCACCACGAAACCAGCAATAATCCACCACGGCATTTTTATCATCGGTAAAAATGGCAAAGTCGCCCTGAAGATGAGGCTTTTCAGGTGTACCGTCCTGCGATAACACAAAGCCGTTCTCCATCTTCTTAATGGCTCCTTTTTTGTCATTGGCAACCATAAAATTCCCGGCATTGTAAGAAAATACCGCCTCGGTTTTTGTTTTGGATATATTGGTAAAATGATATTCCAATGCACCCACGGGCAGGCTTGAATTATCGGCATCTCCGGGAATGAAAGGACTCCAGCCTTTGATCTCTGCTTCCAGGGGAATATCTTCATCTTTGAGTGATATAATGCCTGTTGGAAATGCCGTTTGGAATACCGTGTTTCGAAATCGGGGCAACCCATAAGTGGTCATTGCTGCACCATTACCGGTGCCTCGCCTACCGAATATTTTCCATTCGGGAACGGGTCCTTCAATAATTTTTGCGCCATTGGTCACTCCCTTAACGGAAATAGCGGCAAACATTTCAGGTTCATTAAACATTTGCGGACGGTTGCGAACCGACATGTGTGATATTGCACCGCAACCTTCAAGACAAAACATACCTGCTCCTATTCCGCCTATAGGAAACGCAAGCCGCCGGAGATAGTCACCGGAATATGGTCCATTGAAAGTATGCAACGATGCTCCGTCTGAGTTATTCCTGATCGTATGTGCCATACCGTTATTAGCAACAGAATTTTTACTAATAGTAATACCGGGCAAAACAGATATTCCCAGTCCGCTTAGTGTTATATTCTTCAGAAATAACCTGCGGTTCTTTTTTGCTTTCATGTGTCAGGTTTTAATAATAGAGAGCTTTAATAAAGATATGGGAATATGTTTTTTTAGCGGTATTCTTTTTTGAGAGAATTGGAATGTTTCACATAAAGGCACAGTGGCGCTAAATTAACATCTGTCAATGTCAATCAGGTAACCACTTTGAGAATTTCATCTTTGAAAATACTCCTGGAATAAATTAAATTGTACCGAAATATCTGGCCACAAACTGATAAATTCAATGAAATTAATCTTCAGCAAATGAAATACGAAAACTTTATGAAGTTCCCAAAGGAAAGGCACAATGAACTCCTGAATATTTTGCAGATCCGTTTTGAGAAAAATAAGAACCGGCATAAAAATTTGGATTGGCTTAAGGTAAGAGCCAGGCTGGAAGCAAATCCCCAAAAACTTCGGATACTTAATGAAATGGAAGAGACAGGTGGAGAGCCTGATGTGGTCAATTTTGATAAAAAAACCAATGAGTTCATTTTTTATGACTGTGCCCCCGAAAGTCCAAAAGAGCGGCGGAGCATTTGTTATGACCAGGAAGCGCTGGAGTCAAGAAAAGAACACAAACCCCGAAACAGTGCTATAGGAATGGCTGAAGAAATGGGTATTGAAATATTAAACGAAGAAGAATACCGGCAGTTACAACAACTTGGCTCCTTCGATACAAAAACCTCCAGTTGGTTGGCAACACCAGTTAATATCCGGAAAGCTGGAGGGGCAATATTTGGCGATTGCCGGTATAACCATGTTTTCATATATCACAACGGAGCAGAATCTTATTATGCTGCCCGGGGATTCAGGGGCAAAATAAAGGTGTAAAAAAGGATAGAACTAATAGATGATATTTGAACCATTTGGGTTAAGTTATAATGATAAGTTGAGGGTTTCTATTATTCAACTTATAGCAACTTGTAAAATCAGCAATGATACCATTCCCCCTAAATAATTCCATTTTTACCAGCCAGGCTGATAAGTATCGCTGTATTTTTAGCATTAAATTTTTCGAGCAGGCTTTTGCGATGGGTATTTACAGTGGCGATACTAATAAAAAGTTTTTCGGAAATCTCAGAATTGGTAAGTCCTTCGGAAATAAGTTTCAATACTTCTTTTTCCCTTCTTGATATAGGAGGTATTTTAGGATTTGCTTCCTTTAATGCAATGCTTGCCTCAGCACTTAAATAACTTCTCCCTGAAACTACCTCAGAAATTGCTTTCAGTAATTCATCACGGGTTGCATTTTTCAATATATATCCTGAAGCGCCATTATCCAGCATATTGCGAATATATGCCTGTTGGTTAAAAGTACTAAGCCCTAAAATAAACACCGAAGGATATGCTGTTCTTATCTCTTTACACAAATCTATCCCGCTTTTGTCGGGCAGGTTGATGTCCATAAGTATCACATCAGGCTGTTGCTGTTTCAAAAAAGCCAGGCAGGAAGCCGCATTAGTGGCATGGCCCATCCAGTCAATATCCTTTTCATTTTGCAGTAAAGAGCGGATGCCTTCAATGACCATGTAGTGATCGTCCACTATGAATATGCTTGCTTTCATTTTTTTAGACACAAATAATTTTTAATTGCCACAGATGCACAGATATTTTTTCTGTATATTGAATCTCATAATATAAAAGTCTTCTATTTTTTATTTGTGCATCTGTGGCAAATATTCTTTCAAACACCAATTTCAATCAACACTGAAGTGCCCTTGCCTTCCCCTGTTTGCACATCTATTTTCCCTTTTAAAAATTCAACCCTGTTTTGAATATTACTCCAGCCAATTCCGGTTGCCTGCTTTAATATTGCCGTGTCAAATCCTTTTCCATCATCTTCTACGGTTACGGATAATAGCTTTTCGGAGTTTGAATATTGAGTTTGCACTAACACATTTTTCGCTGCTGCATGTTTGATGGCATTATTGACCAACTCTTGTACAATGCGGTAAATGGTTACTGATGTTGTTTGTTCTATCGCAGATTCATTCAACGACAAAGAATGATAGGTGGTGTGAATGACTCCACTTCGGTCAATCTCATTACAAAATTCTTTCAATGCCGTGTCTAATCCGTATTTCACCAATACTTCGGGCATCATATTGTGAGCCACACGGCGCATCTCTTTAATGGAACTGTCCAGCATATCTATGCTGCGTTCAAAAGCCTGTGCATTATCAGGCGTCATGATTAAATTTCCTTTCATATTGCTTAACGAGAATTTTATACC
>JAFDXG010000120.1 GCA_018268105.1 Bacteroidota bacterium
ACGGTAAAACAACTGGTAGAGCAATACTTGCAGACAAAGCAAGCGACAATACAATTAAACTTAGGTTATTATCCCTATCCCGATTATGAACCAATGCATTTTTGGGGAGATAATGATAAATTAAATAATGTATTAAACAAAAGCAGATAAAATATGCATGTTCGTAAAAGAACTACTTGCAGAGTTTGTGGTTCCTCATCCCTAACTCCGGTAATAAGTCTTGGACCTCAATATTTACAAGGATCATTTGTAAAGCCGGGAAAAGAAATGCCATCACAACGAAAGATTAACTGTTCGCTGGTTAGATGCAACCCACAAATTGATGAGGACGCATGTGGTTTGCTCCAAATGGAACATAGCGTTCCACCAGAGATTTTATATGCAGCATATTGGTATAGGAGTGGTACAAACCAAACCATGCGTACCCATTTAAAAGGAATAGCCGAAAGTGCTTTGGAACTCGTAAAGAAATCAAATGGATCAGTACTGGATATCGGATGTAACGATGGCACCTTATTTAGCTTTTTTCCAGAGAACTTTACAAAGTTTGGATGCGATCCGAGTGACGTTGCCCAAGAAGTAAGGGGAGCTTCTGTAGTACAAGACATATTCCCATCTGCTGAACTCAATAAAATAATTGGGGATACAAAGATTGATATTGTTACGTCTATAGCGATGTTTTATGATTTAGAAAGCCCTGTAGATTTTGTGAAAAACATTAAGCGTATTTTATCACCCGAGGGCATTTGGATATTTGAAATGAGCTATATGCCACACATGCTTGAGTTAGACAGTTATGATACAATCTGTCATGAACATTTAGAGTACTACAGTTTAGCGGTTCTAGAAAAAATAGCGGCGATGGCCGAAATGAAGATTTTTAAGATATCGTTCAATGATATTAATGGAGGAAGTATTCGTTGTTATGCGACTCATGCCGAAAATGGACTTTACTATCAACAAGAAGACCATAAGCAAATGAATGAGATCAGACAAAAAGAATTCGACCTTGAGTTAGATACAGATAAGCCGTATGTGGCTTTTCAATATAGGGTTGAAAGAGTAAAAAATGAGTTACACGAATTGTTGGTTAAAATTAAGAAAGAAGGCAAAAAAGTACATATCTATGGCGCATCCACAAAAGGTAACACAATTCTTCAATGGTGCAATATCAATAATATGCTCGTTGATTATGCCGCAGAGAGAAACCCCGATAAATATGGCGCCTATACATTAGGAACAAACATCCCCATTATAAGCGAGGCTGAAAGTAGAGCGATGAATCCAGATTATTATTTAGTATTGCCCTGGCATTTTAAGAAAGAATTTATAGAAAGAGAACAAGATGCCTTATCAAAAGGCACAGGCTTTATCTTTCCTATACCCACAATAGAAATATTCAAAAAATAACCACCGGCATTCAAATATTACTATGAATTTAAAAAGATTCTTAGGAAAATGTGACAAGGGGCTAGATGTGATTTTTATGAAGGCTAAAGCTTCATACTCGCAGATGGGAGAAGACACAATTGTAGAATATTTATTTGATAGTCTCAAAATGTTACACCCAACTTATCTGGAAATAGGTACAAATCAGCCTAAACTATGTAATAACACATATAGATTCTATAAAAAAGGCTGCAAAGGAGTTTGCATAGAGCCAGATGCCGAAATGGTAAAAATTATTAAACGTCAAAGACCTAATGATACCGTCCTTAACATAGGTGTTGGCACTAAAACTGATGTAAATGCTGATTTTTATTTATTCCCTGGTCTATTAAATGGCTGGAGTACATTTTCCAAAGAAGAAGCAGATATCAGGAGAAAAGAGACTGGAATAGAATATAAAACACTCACCATCGCCTTGAAAAACATAAATACAATAATGAGGGAATATTTTAATCCACATCCAAATTTTATTTCACTTGATGTGGAAGGTCTAGATCTCGAAATACTGCGATCAATAGATTTTCAAAAATATAAGCCGGAAGTATTCTGCGTTGAGACTATTACGTTTGGTTATCTCAACAATACAGAGAAAAAGATTACGGCAATTAGTGAGTTGATGCATGAAAACGGGTATTTTTCTTATGCCGACACACACATAAATACGATTTTTTGTCGCAGAGATTTATTTGATTTTTGATATGAATAAAAATAAGTGCGCAATTATTTTTGGTTCAAATGGACAGGACGGCCATTATCTCAATCAATTATTAAATAATTTAAATTTTCAAGTAATTAATGTATCCAGGAGCAATGCCGCGATTTGTGGAAATGTAAAGGATTACAATTTCGTCCAAATGGTTATTAAGGAAAATAATCCTGACTACGTTTTTCATTTTGCTGCTATATCCAGCACCAAACACGAGTTTCTCTTTGAAAACCACGAAACAATTTCAACAGGTACAATAAATATTTTAGAAAGTGTGAAGCTTTTCTCCCCAAATGCAAGAGTCTTCATATCTGGCAGCGCCATGCAATTCAAGAATGATGAAAAGCCAATAGACGAAACTACTCATTTCGAAGCAAGCAGTCCATATTCCATAGCACGTATTCAGTCAGCCTACGCTGCCAGATATTACCTAAACAAGTTTGGATTAAGAATATTTATAGGTTATTTCTTTAATCATGACAGCCCTTTGAGAAGTGAGCATCACGTCAATCAAAAAATAATCCGCGCCGTTCAAAGAATTGCCTCCGGAAGCAATGAAAAGCTCATCTTAGGAAATATTAGTGTGCAAAAAGAATTTAACTATGCGGAAGACATAGTAGAGGCCGTATGGGCATTAGTAAATCAGGATTCAATATCAGAGGCTGTAATTGGCAGTGGAAAAGCATATTTTATAAAGGATTGGGTTGAACATTGCTTTTCTTTGAAAAAACTAAATTGGCTAAATCATGTAGAACTCCAAAATAACTATATCCCTGAATATGGCATTCTGGTTAGCAATCCAGCATTAATCAAAAAGATTGGCTGGAGACCTAAAACAGACTTTTATGAATTAGCAAATATCATGATGCATGCATAATCGGAAGGAAAGAATATTGATCCTATTTAATGGAGAACATATTGCATATTCTCCGACCGTAATTCAATTATACGATGAATTACAAAAAAAATATGCTGTAACAATTACTGCAGAACATCCAAAAAGTTTCAATAATCAAAAATTAGAGAACAGGAACGTTCTATATCACAAATTTTATCATGTAAAAGGAAGATACTTTTATTGGATATTATTTCAGATATTGTCAGTATTTAATGAAGAAGCTAAGTTTTTCAAACGAAATAACCTTAATTATAAAGAGTACTTTTTTAAATTTCTATTTACAAAAAAAATCATAAAAAAATACCACTACAGGGCTATTATTAGTGTGGATATATTAAATACTGTCTTTTGCTCTATTCTAAAAACAAAAACTGATTTCCTCTCACTTGAGTTGACTAGCGATGAGCGACATCTTCATCTGGTTGATTCAGATTATCTTAACTGTGTACTTATACAAAGTATTGAACGCTACCAATATTTATTTAAAGACAAACATATCAAAACATTTTTTGTTCAAAATGCTCCAATTTTTAAAGACAGAGTTGCGAAACAAAACCGAAATGGTCTTATATATGGAGGTTCCGCATATGATGAATTAGGCTTTTACCACTGTCTTGATTATTTAGTTAAATATAAAAATGAAAAGCTAACAGTACAGGGAGCTATAATGCCTAAAGATATTGCGAAGGTGAATAATGAATATAAAAGCTTGTTAGAAGAAAACAGACTTATATTGAATAGAAAATATATTGAGAATGATGAAGTAGTAGAATCTTTGTCAAATTATGAAATAGGTTTTTGCTTTTATAATTTCAATGTGCCAGTAATACGCAATAACTATTTTAATTATGCAACAGCCCCATCAGGTAAAATGTTTAAATATCTAGCTGCTGGTGTACCAGTAGTTGCCAGTAATATTATAGGATTTAAATTTGTAACCGAATTTCAATGTGGCATTCTAATAGATAATCTAAATCCAATTGAAATAAACAATGCAATTATAAAAATCAGGAATAACTATGATTTTTACGTTGCGAATACCATTAAAACTGCTAAACATTTCAGTTTTGATAAAGCTATTGAACCTTATTTAGAATTTATTTCAGAGAGATAATAGGGAAATTCATCATTGTGCAAAAGAATAAATATAGCATCATACTTCCTGTTCGTGATGGAGGAGAATATGTAAAGGTATGTGTGAAAAGCATCCTTGCTCAATCCATTCAAAATTTTGATTTACATATCCTAGAAAATAAAAGTACTGATGGTACATACGAATGGCTGAAAACCTTAAATGATGATCGCATTAAAATTTATCCGGCAGAAGTAAAATTATCAATAGAAGAAAACTGGGCAAGAATTAAGGAAATACCAAAAAATGAATTTATCACATTGATCGGGCATGACGATATGCTTGATGAGCATTACCTGACAACAATGGATGCACTTATAAAAAAACACCCTTCAGCAACTTTGTATCAATCTCATTTCAGATATATTGATGCTTCAGGTTCGGAAATAAAAAAGTGCAGGCAGATGAGAGAACAATATAATGAACCTGAATATCTGGATGCTATCCTAACCAATTCTCTTGACACTATGGGTAGCGGGTATATGATGCGTTCAAAAGATTATGAAAAACTAGGCGGTATCTCTCCCTATCCCAATCTCTTATTTGCCGACCATGAATTGTGGATCAGGCTTACAGGTCTTGGCTATATGGCTGTAACAGCAACTGAAGGTTTTTCATACCGGTTAAACCAAAGTGTTTCCAAACTATCGGGAGCTTCAAAATATATTGATGCATTCTTTTTGTTTCTTGATTTCTTAACTAAACTTAGGGGAAAAAACATCACAATTGCAAATACCATCAGTACAACAGTACCTGGTTTTATACATTTTTATTGCAAGTCACTGGCTCATCGGCTGCTTAAAACATCGGTAAGTCAGCGAAACAATAAGACCTTAAAGTCATTAATTAAAACTTGCGGTACAAAAGCAAATGAACTTGCACCGGGAACAAAAATTAACCTGATGTCTGACCCGGCAATCAGGCTGGCATCATTCATTGACAGCAATGCTATATCAAGGAGTTTGTACCTGTTATTCAGAAAATTCTATTCAAAACCGATTTACCCATAATTTTCAAAAACAAGCTTTTGTAAAAGCTAATATTTAAAAAATGAAAATAGCTGTAAATACCAGGCTACTCCGAAAAGACGCAATGGATGGTATTGGCTGGTTTACTTACAACACCCTAAAGAAAATTACCAGGGAAAACCCTGGAATCGAATTTCATTTTTTCTTTGATTCAGCATTCGATCAAGAATTTCTTTTTACCCCCAATATTGTTCCGCATCAACTATTTCCACCGGCCAAACATGCTTTATTGAATCTTGCCTGGTTTGAATGGAGTGTAAAAAGAAAATTACAATCCATACAGCCAGCACTATTTTTTTCGCCAGATGGTATTTTATGTCTCGGATGGCAGGGGAAGCAATATGGAGTTATTCACGACCTGAATTTCCTTCATATTCCAGAGGCACTCAAATACAGCAACAGGAAATATTACAGTTACGTTATTCCCAAATCAGCATCAAAAGCAGCACGAATTGGCACGGTTTCTCAATACAGTAAGAATGATTTGGTAGCAACGTTGGGATTAAGTCAGGACAAAATTGATGTAGTGTATTGTGGCATCAACAATCATTTCCATCCGGTTTCCATAGAACAGGCTAAGGAAACCAGGCATCAGTTTACCGGAGACTGCGAATACTTTGTATTTATAGGCACATTAAGCCCAAGAAAAAATATTCTCCGGCTAATGGAGGCGTTTGAAATGTATAAAACCAGAGGCCAAAACAACCACAAATTGCTGATAGTCGGAAAAGCTATGTATAAACAAGATGAGTTAATGGGGTATAAAGCGAAGCTGGCACACTCATCTGATATTATTTTCACCGGGAGGTTACCGGATGAAGATATAAAAAAAATACTCGGCTCGGCATTAGCCCTGGTATATATCCCCATATTTGAAGGTTTCGGAATACCGGTTATTGAAGCAATGCAGTGCAACGTCCCGGTCATAGCATCCAACGTAACATCAGTACCGGAAATTTGCGGAGATGCTGCATTGATTGTAGACCCTTATAATCCAACCGATGTGGCAGCAGCCATGAAACAAGTCATTGATAATGAAAATCTAAGAAATTCGCTTATACAGAAAGGTAATAAAAGGAAAGATTCTTTTTCCTGGGATAAAACTGCAGACCTGCTTTGGAAAAGTATTTCAACGGTGCTTTAAAAAACCAATGTATAACCGTTAGTCTTCTATGTCCATTTACCGAAAAAAAAATTGATATTTGATTTTTACAGGTATATTCGTAAAAAATATTTGATTATGAAAAGAAACACCTTTTTTACTTTGCTTATTTTTATTTTTACTCTTGTTTCCTGCAAAAAGGATCATCCGGTTATATATCCCGTTGAGGGTTTGTGGATAGGCACATATACTGTTGATCAATATCCCAACCAGTCTCCTCTATTTTATAGTTTCTCTGTTAAACCTGACGGAACAATTCTTACGGAATCGAAAGGAGGAGATGGTGTTTCATATTACAGTGAAGGTATCTGGACATTGACAGGAGATCAATTTTCATTTACGATAAAGACTATTAATGTAGCCCCATCACCAATAAAACAATCAGGTAAACTTACTTTTCACAATTCGGGAAAGATGACTAATGGTACTTGGGAAGATATTGAAAATCCTTACACTAAAACGGGCAATACAGGTAAATTCTCAACTATGAACCGAGTTAATTAAGTAGATAAATATTCCATTATAAAGAATACAATAAATTATGTTTTCAAACCTTAAACAATAATCATTAAAAATTTAATCTATGAAATTAATCTCTCGTGTTACTTTTATGGCAATAGCCATAATGTCATTAAGCGTATTTGCATGTAAAAAGGAAGAAGTAAAACCTGTTGAGAAATCTCCATTAGAAATTCTCACTGCTCAACCCTGGCAAATTGCTGAGATAAGATTTTTGCAGCAGAACACTATGTATTATTACATGAGGGGCGCTACTACGGGTAATAATATCAACTTTGATACTGAATATTATAAGTTTAATACAGATAAAACTGGTGAACGCGCAGACCAGAATACAGTTTACCCGCTTACATGGGATTTTATTGATGCGGAAAAAACTAAAATAAAGATAGTAGTTCAGGAAGGTAAACCACTTACTATTATCTGGGAAAACATTATATATAAAGAAAATTCTTTAAAATATTCTGAATATTACAATAGGAACGGAAATAATTCTTTGGCAGTGGCAACAAGGATTCCAAAACCATAACCAAATAAAAAAAGCCACGACAAAAGTCGTGGCTTTTTTTATTTGGAAAAACCTATTTACTCATCGTAAACGTTCCATAATCAGAATTGTCCGTCAAATTTTTGAAGGTTCCGCTGATTGTAGTCTTATCATTAGATAGCTTTCCTTCGAGAAGATAGTAACTGGCATTTTTAGTGTAATAAACAGACAAAATAACACTATCGCAGGTATTTCTATACCCGCCAAAAGTCGTTGCAGTACCCTTGGGCGTTTCACTCCCCACTGCAAAATTATTATCAAGTAACTTATAAGTGAGAGTTGAAGAAACACTTGTAGATGCCAGGCTTGTGCCGGAGTAAGTCCCTTTAACGTCACAAACAGGCTTTGGAGGTTGAACGGGATCTTTTTTACAACCGGTCATTTGAACTACAACTACTGAAACAATAAGTGTAATTGCGGTAATAGGAATAAATAATTTTTTCATTTGAATTTTTTTTTAGGTTAACTAAAATTTGAATAGGGAACAATTTTGGAAAGCAAACTACAAATTTCCCATCACATATTCAAACTTATTACCCCCCAATAGTCCAGTAACAGCAGGGAACAAAAAATTGAAATAAACAAGATCAGTACAATCTCAAATACCTTTTTCATAGCATTTTTCATTTCTGATTTCAGAAGTATCCCATTGGTGACGTGTATTAGAATACCTAAAGAGATGACCGATAATCCAAGGAACAAAAATTGTCCGAAAGAGATAGTTGCTATTAAGGCGCCGGCTAATACCAGTAATGTTCCAGTTACTTTCAAAGGGGAGTTAAGATACTTAAGCATAGGATATGATTATATAAATTCAACGGGTTGATCAATTAAAATTATTCAACCTGATCACTATTTCCGATGAATTAAAACAATCTTTGACAGAATTTTATCTTGTGATAAACTCACCTAAAGGAGATTAAAAAACTCAGATGAGGAATTTGTTGTTTAGGGTTTTTCGTTTTGCGTTTTGCGTTTCACATATATCGTCTCACATTTCACTATCCTTCAATCTATTTGTTTTCTGATAGTAGTAATGAGCCGCTGACCCTTTACCAGCATTTTTAAGGCTCTTCGTTTTACTGATATCACCGGTTGTTGCTGCCGTGATTTTGCCAGGTCTATTCTATATGCATCCACTATATGCTGATGAGATAATATACCGGCAATGGTACCGGAATCGGAAACTACAGGCAGCACATCTACATTTTCACGCACCATCAGTTCAAGTGCTTCTCTTAAAGTACCCGACATTTTTATTGCTGCAGGTGTTCTGCGAATTAATGCAGCAATATGCGTTTCCGTATCATGTTGCATCCCAAAAAGATTGGAAGAACTGACAATACCCACAAAGAAATTATCACCATCGGTAATAATAAAATGGTTGCTCTTATCTTCGGGGTGCTCCTGTACCCATTTCCTGGCTTCGCCTACCGATACATCCTGGTTGATAACAAAACCCTGCTCCCCTACTACGTCATTTACTGTAAGTTCCTGCAGCAAGTCCGGTTCAAATGAATCAGGGGTCTTAATCCCCCTGCGAGCAATTTTTTCAGTCATGATCGTATTTTCCATAAAGAAAAACGAAATCATATAAGCAGCAGTACATGCGGCGAGCAAAGCAGACAAGCCGGTAGAAGTGCCCGTAGTTTCAATCGCAAAAATAATAGATGTAAGCAAAGCACGGGAAGCACCGGCAAACATAGCAGACATACCTACAAGTGCTGCTAAGGAAGGAGATATTTCTGTTCCAGGGAAAATATACTCCGATAAATTACCCAATAAAAAACCTGCAGCGCCGCCAATGGTCAATAATGGCGCCAGCGTACCCCCAGATGTACCACTGCCCAAAGCTACAGACCATGAAATGAATTTAAATACTAACAATAACCCTACTGCTTTAAGTGCGAGTTGTCCGTTTAGTACATCGGTAATATTATTATATCCCACTCCAAGTGTAGAAGGAAAAAAATAACCAACAATGCCTACCACCAATCCACCTATTGCCGGCCACCACATCCAGTGTACAGGTAACTTACTAAAAGCGTCTTCAATATAATACACGGCTTTGGTAACCCCTGCAGCAAATACCCCCACGATAATCCCAAGCATGCTGTAGAAGAGCAATGCCATATTGGTAGGAGAACTAACGGCAGTCTTTATCTCAAAAACAGGAGATGATCCAAAAAGAAAATGATGACCTGCTGCACCAGTAATACAGGCTAAGGCAACAGGTATGATGGAGCGAGGCGAAAACTCAAACAATAATAGTTCAATTGCCAGAAAAATAGCCGCCACAGGGCAGCCGAATATTGCAGCCATGCCTGCGGTAGCACCACAACTAAGTAATATTTTACGTTCGTTGTGAGTGATTTTTAAAATCTGACCCAGGGTAGATCCTAATGCCCCGCCTGTAGCAATAATTGGACCTTCAGCGCCGAACGGGCCGCCTGTTCCTATTGCTATGGCAGAAGACAATGGCTTTAAATATGTGATAGCAGGTTTTATTTTACTTTGATTAGTTAAAATCTGTTCCATCGCTTCAGGGATGCCATGCCCTCTTATTGCCCCGGTACCGTAATACGCCATTAGCCCTACCAAAATTCCACCCACTGCCGGAATGAGTATCACCCAGGCCCCTAATGTATTATCAGCCGGAGTGACTGCAGCACCGGAAAATTTACCATAGAAAAATAATTGAGTAACAAAATCAATCAGGATAATCAAAAATTTAGCAATAGCACTCACACACACGGCAATAACAAATGCATAACACGATATCCTGAAAACCCTTTTTTTCCCTGCATAACCTGCGGGTTCTATGGCCTCAGAATGCAGGCTATCCATTAACGAAACCGATACCGGGATGCCAGCTTCTAGTCCGCCTTTCAACATATTATTTTGGGTTTATTATTCTTAAAAGATGGCAAAAATATGATTAATATCATTTTTTACTGGTAAACGTTTTCAACAAATGCCTATTTTTGTTGTGGAAATAATATTTTTTCTACCGACGTATAACTTCCAGCATGTCTGCATTGAAAAATAGTTGCGACCTCAGTCTATGTTTTTTATGCAGAAACAGCCTGCCCGGATGGCAGGCATTAGCAGTAGCCAATCGTAAAAACCTAAGGTTTAAAAAAGGGGCAGTAATTTTTGATGAAGGTGAGGACATTAAAGGAATGTATTTCGTATACAGTGGTATAGTAAAAGTGCAACGAAAATGGGGGAATCAAAAACAATTAATCCTGCGTTTTGCAAAACCTGGCGACATACTTGGATACCGGGGATTGCGTGAAGAAAAAAAATATACCATAAGTGCTATCGCTATTGAGCCGGTTACTGTTTGTTATGTAGATCTTAATTTTTTTGAATCTATGCTGTTGATCAATCATCAGCTCACTTACCATCTCATGCAGTACTATACCAATGAATTGCAGGATGCGGAAAAGAAAATGAGCAACCTTGTGCATTTGAATGTTAAAGCAAGAGTAGCTGAGACTCTGCTTACTTTGATCAATCAGTTTGGGAAAAGCAAAGAAGGTAATATCAATGTACACCTGAGCAGACAGGACATAGCGGCATATACCGGCACTACTTATGAAACATTATTCAGGACCATGCAGGAATTTATAAGAGCAAAACTCATTCGGGTTTCAGGAAAAAAAATATTTCTGCTTAAAGAAATAAAATTGGCTGAAATGGCGGCGAAGAATTAAAACAGTTTTCATTTATAGTGTTGCTGCCGTATATGATTTTCTAACTTAACTAAAATATAAACATATGAACTACGAAAACGGACAAACAGCTTTTTCAAAGGCGTTTTTAACCGCCTTATTTGTGGGTATTATTACCTCCGTAATATGCTTAATCTATTACGCAATCTTTAGAGCAGAAACCGGTATGTTGACTGCTGCAATCATTAATGTGGCTTCCATTATTTTCGGGGTCAACAGTCTTTTCCTGTTGCTGGGGATTCTTTATTATTTTTTACGGCAATTCAAAAACACAGGGGAAATCATATATATAGCAGGACTCATAATACTGACTGTATTTTTAAGCTGGAAAGCTGAAGCTGTGGTACGCAGCACAAATCATGACCTCGCTATTGAATTTCGGGAATTGCTGATAGGTATTGTGCTGATTGTTGGTGTAGCCGCAGCAATTGCGGTTCCTTATTTATTTCACAATAAGAAGTTCGAAGAAAATGTTTTGTGATCCTTGTTGCGCTAAAATCTATTAACCGCAGAGATCACAGAGAAATACACGCAGAGAAGAAGAAAGAGTTACCTGTGAACGGAAGCTATCCCCTTTGCGATCTCTGCGAAAGACTCTGCGATCTTTGCGGTAAAAAACAATTAAGCTCTATGAGCAAACATTGGAAATAAAATGCCTGCCAGCCGGTAAGCAAGGGAAAGTGCAACAAAATTGCAAGCGACTAAATTGAATCCATCGCCCTAGTAATTATTCACCAACAGGTAAAATTCCTAACTTTATCTCCTGCATATATTTTCTTGCTCAAAAAATTCAATTCATGAGTGATGCTCGTTTCGATTTTGGTATGATTGGTTTGGGTGTAATGGGAAGAAATTTTCTTTTGAATATGGCCGATCATGGCTATGCTGTTGCAGGGTTGGACAAAGATGTTCAGAAGGGTTTGTCTTTGGAAAAGGAAGCTACAGCTAAAACTACGGTAAAAGCTGTAAAAGATGCAACAGAATTTGTGTCCTGCTTAAAAAAACCACGACGTATCATGTTGCTGGTTCCTGCAGGCAAACCGGTTGATTCAGTAATTGAAGAATTTCTGCCACTGCTCGAAAAAGGTGATATTCTCATTGACGGTGGCAATTCGCATTATACCGATACCCTCAAACGAATCAGGTATTTGGAAGATAAAGGGATTCATTTTATGGGGATGGGTGTTTCGGGAGGTGAAAGAGGAGCACGCCTGGGACCCAGTATTATGCCAGGCGGAGACACAGGAGCATGGCAAGCTGTAAAGCCTATGCTGGAAGCGGTTTCTGCAAAAGTGAACGGGAGCCCCTGTGTCGCTTACATGGGGAAAGATGCTTCAGGACATTATGTAAAAATGGTACATAATGGTATTGAATATGCTATCATGCAACTGATCAGTGAAACTTATATGCTGATGCACCTGGGACTGGGATTAAACAATGATGAACTACATACAGTATATAAAAAATGGAATGAAGGCAACCTGCAATCTTACCTCATTGAAATTACCAGTGATATTTTTTTACAAACCGATGATAAAACAGGCGGCCGACTTGTAGATATTATTTTGGATGAGGCCGGCGCCAAAGGCACAGGTATGTGGGCATCGCAGGATGCTATGAGTATGCATTACCCCGTGCCTGTGATAGACATTGCAGTTGCGATGCGCGATTTATCGGTTTATAAAGAAGAAAGAACGAATGCAGAAAATATATACGGCAATCCGGTTCAGAAAATCCTGACAGACAAGGATTCATTTATTGCGCAATTGCATGATGCCTTATATTTTGCTATGATCACCTGCTATGCCCAGGGGCTGGGTATGATACAAAAAGGATCGGTTGATTTAGAAATGGAAATCCCCTTATCTGAAGTAGTGCGAATCTGGAGGGGTGGCTGTATTATTCGTTCGAAGCTATTAGATACTTTCTTTGATATTTTTTCAAAAGATAAAACCTTAGCCAATATTCTGTTGAGCAATTCAATTTCCGGCGAAGTAAAAAATTATTTACCTCAAATACGTTCGGTAGTGAGCTCCGCAGTAAACGCAGGATACCCTGTGCCGGGGCTTTCAACTGCTCTGAATTATTTTGACAGCTACCGCCGTAAACATTTACCTGTGAATCTTCTGCAGGCACAGCGTGATTATTTTGGGTCACACACCTACCAGCGTACTGATATACCAGGTGTTTTTCATACTGAATGGGATGGGAAGGATGATTAAAGCATAGAATCAAAACATTTTTTTGTTACTGGCTGCATTGCTGCATTTATAGCAATCGCTGTGCGAAGAATCCTGACTTCGCACTCACTATGTTCTTACGGGACTTAGTCCCGATACCAATTGCGCAGCAATTGCAGCACTACCCGTGTAAAGTCAATTCAATGAAGTAATCTTATTACAACATGAGCAACCCTCATTCTATACTTCATCCACAACAGCTACTTAAACGGAACACGCCTCTATTATTCCTCATCTATTTAGTAGTAAAAATTATGCCTTTGCCACATACTGTATACAATGTCCTTCTGCGTGAACCGGTCCCTTAAAGAGCAGGCATTTACCGCATCCTGAATCATCTGTAAAAGGTATGTATAAGCCGCAATTACTGCAACTGTTTCCCTGCACGGCCGACTTATCTACATAGCCGAGTTTTTTTCGTTTATCAAGTTCCTCATCGCTTACATCTGTAAAGTCATTACAGGGATCGGTGGGTTTATTGCCTTCCTCCTTATCTACTACAGGCTTCTCTTTGTTTTCATTATTTTTATTTTCACCGCAACTATTGAGTAAGAGCATTACACTCAAAAGAGCTGCACTACCGCCAGCACACTGACTGATAAATTTTCTTCTGTCAATATTTTCTTTTGATTTCATCTTTATTAATTTTATTTTTTTGTCGTTCCGGAAAAATAAGTTTTTATATCTGCTAATGCTTTTGCAATATCTTTATCAGCAGTTTCTGAAATTGCTTTTAATGCTTTTTTTGCAGTATCATCAGTTCCCTGAACATTTTGCAATCCAGCGCTTAAACCCTTCACTATAGCAGTTTGCACTCCTGGTATTTTTGACAGGGCAGATTTTGTTGCACGTTGTATTAAATCCTCTACCTGTTTCTTCTGATTACGTGCACCTATAGTTTCAGAAAGTTCTTTACAAAAATTCATTTTCCAATCTTCAGGTTTTTCAGCAAAACCTCCCTTCATCAAAGCATCAAGTATATCAACAGACGTTCCGGTTTCCGAACTCAGTACCGCTGCCCTGAACCATTTATTTTGCCCATGTTGCAGAAATGATTTCACTAACCAGGGGGTTATTGTTTTATCTTTAAATGCCCCCAGACTCAAAGTAGCCTGATATGCTACCCGTATTGAAGAATCTGTTACAAGTTGTTCCAGGGCTGTAAGACATGCCGGGAAGCGTTCTGAAAGTATGGCTGCATTTTCACGTACACCGGCAGCAGGATCCTTGAGGGCTGTTTTAATTATATCTGCATCCAGCGCATCCATACCTTCCAATACATATAATGCACGTAACCTTGTACGCGGGTCACTGCTCTCAGCAAATAATTTTTTTACCTGTGGCACTACCGATTTATCCTGCCTTTCAAGCAACAATCGCTGTGCGGTAATACGCCACCACTGGTTTTGATTCGACAAGGCTTCTACGAGTTGTTCGGAAGTTGCATTTTTCAAATTTGGCTTAGCTACCTTTACCCCATTGTTGTTTTTCGGTACAATCCGGTAAATACGCCCCATGGTGTTACCCGCATTAAAATCCATATCGGTTTCAAGATCATCAGGTATAGATATCGGCGTTTCAATGTGCTGACGATACATGTCAATCATATACAGGTTTCCATCCGGTCCAACTGAAAAATTTGCCGGACGAAACCAGGTATCGGTAGAAGCCAGGAATTCTTTATCTTTTTCCTGCAATCCTCTTTTTGCAACAAAATATGGGAAACTGTCTTGCACAGAAAGTATATCCCTGTGTACCAGATTTCCGGA
>JAFDXG010000121.1 GCA_018268105.1 Bacteroidota bacterium
GCACAGGAAGGTTTTGATTACGACAAAGAGAAAGTGGATGGAATGATTAGGGATATCTTAGCAAATAGTTCCCGGTCGAAGCTCTCAGCAGTTATTACAGAACCTCTATCCTCAAAAACTATTGAAGATCCTGCAATAGAAAATAATGCAGCCGGATACAATAGAAATAAAATAAAGCTACTGAGTAGATCCTGGTTTAGATATGCTGCAGCAGCAATATTGTTCATCGGGGTTGGGGCAGCAATATATTTCAACAATAGAACTACAATCAAAGAGCCACAGGTAGCACAGGTGAAAACAGGTAGTAAAAACGATATACTGCCAGGTTCCGATAAAGCAGTGCTTACCCTGAGCAGCGGAAAAAAAATTGAATTGCATGCAAGTGGAGATCAGATAATAACTGACGAAGGCATCGCCATACACAACAACGATGGTTCGCTGGTATATGACAAATCCGATGTAGTGGCTTATAATACCATGACCACACCGAGAGGGGGGCAATATAAATTACAACTCCCTGACGGTACCATTGTGTGGTTGAATGCATCCAGCAGTATTACTTATCCTACAGCTTTTCCTGGAAATACCAGGGTGGTGAGTATTACCGGTGAAGCCTATTTTGAAGTAGCTAAGAACCCCAGGAAGCCATTTACCGTTAAAACCTATAAAGATGAGATAACAGTGAAAGGAACATCGTTTAACGTGAATAGTTACACTGACGAACCAGGGATTAAAACATCACTCCTCGAAGGTTTAGTGCAGATAAATGGTATGTTACTAAAGCCGGGCAATGCGTATATGGAAGGCAAAATAGCTCCAACCAACTTAGATCGCGACTTAGCCTGGAAAAACGGAGTATTTAATTTTAACCAGGTAGCCCTGAAAGAAGCTATGAAACAAATAGCCCGCTGGTATGATGTGGAACTCCAATATGAAGGCAGTGTGGGAGACCTCCTATTAGGCGGCGAAATAGGCAGGAATCTCACTTTACAACAAGTACTAAGCGGACTGGAGGATAAGGATATACATTTCAGGCTGGAAGGAAAGATGCTGACAATGTATTAGTGAAAATTAGGAGTAAGAATAAGAGTAACAGTTTATACAGAATGGATATTAAATGATCAATTCATTTATTGAAACAAGCTATATGCCGTACGACAAAAGAAGATGTTGCCACTAATTCAGGAATAGATAATTAATTCAAAAAAAAATATTCGTGCCTGCCTGCCGGTCAGGTAGGTATTCGTAGTAAAACATTCATGCATTCGTGGCTATTATAAAATAAAAACCGGAAGCTGCTCGCAACAGCATCCGGCGAAAAGTTTTAAGCTAACCAACAAAATACCTACTAACAGACAATTTATTTTTTAACCTAAAACTGAAACAAAAGTATGCAATTTACTGCTATTGTTCGCGGGTGCGCCGGCATCCGTGAGCTATCATCCAAAACTTTGCGAGTGATGCAACTTACGACTGTTTTGCTATTAGGGTTTTGCTTGCAAACTGCGGCCTCAGGCGTTTCGCAAACCATTACCTATTCCGGAAAAGATGTCCCGCTTGAAAAAGTATTTGCTGTTATCAAACAGCAAACGGGTTATTACGTGAGTTATAAGACCAGCCAGATCCGGAAAGCTGATCGGATAACCATTCATAGCGAAAATATGCCCGTAGAACAGTTTATGAGCCTGCTGCTTAAAAACGAGCCATTAACCTACAGCATTGAAAAGAGTACCATATTTATAAAGTGGAAAAAGGAAATCGGAGCGCCAGTCACCCTGCAACCACTAGCTGTAAACCCGCCCCCACCGGCAGATGTGGTACTCACCGGTCGTGTCACTGGTTCTAATAATGAACCTTTGGAAGGAGTGAGTGTTTTGGTAAAAGGCACTCAGAATGGAACGGTTACCGGTAGCGATGGAAGGTTTCAGTTATCAGTGACTTCGGTTAACAATGTGGAGTTGGTTTTTTCATTTGTGGGGTATGAAACGAAGACAATACACGTAAGAAGCCAGACTGTCTTTAATGTCGTAATGGAACGGGCTGTTGCCGGTTTAGAAGATATTGTGGTGGTGGGGTATGGAACACAGAAGAAAGTTTCACTAACCGGATCCGTTGCAACAGTAAGCGGAGAAGCCATGACAAAAAGCTCCTCTGTAAATGTTTCAAATGCTTTGGCCGGGCAGCTCCCGGGCGTTATTGCCAATAACCGCTCCGGCCGCCCGGGCGATGATGCTTCAAGTATTTTAATCAGGGGTTTAAATTCCTTTGGTGGTGGTACTGATCCTCTGGTTGTAGTTGATGGTATACCCGACCGTGATCTGAATCGTATAAACCCGGATGATATAGAGAGTTTGACCGTTTTAAAAGATGCGTCTGCAGCCATTTACGGCGTACGGTCAGCAAACGGGGTAATCCTGATCACTACAAAAAGAGGAAAAACCGGCAAACCAACCATTAACTATAACGGGTCAGTTGGGTGGCAACAATTGACGCGCATGGATAAACGCGTGAATGCATGGCAATACATGACATACTTCAATGAGCTGAACGTTAACCAGGGCAATACTGCACCATACCAGCAATCGGAGATTGATAAATACAAAGCCGGGAATGATCCAAACTATACCAGCACAGACTGGCTGAATGCGGTATTCCGTAAAAATGCGCCCCAAACAGATCATTCCATATCCGTAAATGGCGGTAATGAGCAGGTCAAATATTATTTTTCCGGGCAGTATTTAAACCAGCAAAGTAATTTCAGGAACAGCGACGAAGATTTTAAGCAATTTAATATAAGGTCGAATATTGATGCGAGAATATCAAAAAACTTAAGAGTCAATATGGATTTAGCAGCCCGTAAGGAAGCGCGGGTATACCCGCTATGGGCTTTAGGCAGCATTTTACATGAAACGGTAGGTATGTATCCCTTTTTGCCGCCTTACTGGTCTAATGGTTATGCGAATGCCGGGGTCTCAAACGGAAGGAACCCTGTTATCATGACTTCCTCTTTACCGGGTTATGATAGAGTTACCAATCTCATTGTAAACCCAAAGCTGGGATTTGATCTGCAGTTACCTTTTATTACACAAGGGTTATCAGTGAGCGGTTACGCAGCCTTTGATTACAATCAGCGGAATGAAAAAAAGTTTCAGAAGCCGTGGGACGCATATACCTATGATAAAACAACCAATACTTACAATAATCAAAGGGCCAGTACCAGCATAACAAGTATTACACAAGACGAACAGTTAACAAATGAGAATACTTATTTCTTAAAGTTGGCATTCAATCGTCAGTTCAATAAACACGGGTTTGACGCCTTTGCAGGATATGAACAAACTACTTCGAGTTTTAAAGAAACCTATGCATACAGGAGAGATTTACTGAGCGATCAGTTAGACCAGATATTTACGGGCAGCACTGTAGGGCAGGTTGCAACAGGATCTGCAGGACAGGCCGGCCGAGAGAGCTATTTGGGCAGGCTGGCGTATAACTATGATAGCAAATACCTGGTAGATATTACCGCCCGTTATAACGGCTCTTTTAATTTCCCCTCTGATAAACGCTGGGGCTTATTTCCAGCTGTTTCCCTGGGTTGGAGAATATCTGAAGAAGACTTCTTTAAAGATAATGTCAGATTTATTGATCAGTTGAAACTGAGAGGATCGTGGGGAATAATGGGCAGCGATGCTGTAGCCCAATACCTTTTTGTAACCAGGTACCAACTGGTTACCACGCCCGGAAATTATAGTTATTTTGGTCCGGATTATACTTTGGCAAATGCGATATATCTTTCAGCAACACCCAACCCGTATATTACCTGGGAAAAGCAGGATTCAAAAAATATTGGACTGGATGCTGCACTATTGGGTAATAAATTGAACGTTAGCATTGATGTGTTCCGCTTTTTAAGGAAAGACATTCTAGCTCCCAGGAACGCATCCATTCCGTTGTACACCGGGTTATCATTACCACCTGAAAACCTTGGCAAGTCGCTTAACAAGGGTATAGACCTTTCTATAAATTACTCAGAAAGGAATACCGTGGTAAAGTATAATATAGGCGTGAATTTTACATATGCGAAGAGCAAGATCATTTTCCGCGATGAAGCGCCGAATATACCTGAATGGCAGAAATCAACAGGCTATGCTATTGACTCCTGGCTGGTGTATGAAACTAATGGTATTTATCACACACAGGATGAAGTGGATAAAACGCCACATTTAAGCGGTGCAAAACCAGGTGACATTTGGATTAAAGACAGAGATGAAGACGGTAATATTACTGCAAGGGATCAAGTCAGGATCCCCGAATCGGCCACGCCTAAAATTGTTTATGGCATTACGATGGGAGCCGAATATAAGGGTATAGCTCTGGATCTGGTATGGTCAGGGCAGGCAATGGCTAAACAGATGATCCTTTCGCAAATGCAGGGATCGCTGGTGGCGCCACCAACCTGGTTATATGATGGCAGGTGGACGCCAGATAATCCCAATGCACCTTATCCGCAGGCCTTTAACTATAATGATTTTCATAATAGTATTTATGCAGATTTCTGGTTGAGAGATGCTTCTTTCCTCAGGTTAAAAACAGCACAACTATCTTATACCTTACCGTCAGCAATTTTTAATAAATGGGGCATCTCCAACATCAGGTTATTTGCTTCCGGTTATAATTTATTTTCTATAGATAAAATGCGGAAATATAATAGAGATCCGGAAACCAATAATATAACAGGTATAAACTATCCGCAATCTCGTATTTACAGGTGTGGAATAAATATTGGATTATAATAATACAATTGATAAAATAATTGGTTATGAAAAATAAACTATTTGTGCTGATATGTTTTTCCGTTATCAGTATTGTGCATCTTTCATGCAGTAAAAATGTTTTAGATAAAGCTCCTTTGGATTCTTATACCGATGAGTCTGTATGGAACGATTTAAAACTTGCTGAAGCTTTTGCTAATAACTTATATAATGTGTTGCCCACAGCTATGCATCAATGGGACAACACGACCAATCGTACATGGGCATTATCATCTGCCTGCGATGAGGCATACAATAAATTTAACGACTATAATGCAGTGACCATTAATGCTGGCGCAGCTACTCCCGACAATGTAGGGGTCTTTGATATATGGGCGCCTACGTATGCGTTCATTCAGAATTGTAATATTTTCCTGTCTAAGATTGATAATGTTCCCGGTGATGAAGCATGGCGCACGCGCCTAAAGGGAGAAGTGACTTTTTTAAGAGCCTATGCTTATTTTAAGCTTATTCGCGATTATGGCGGCGTGCCTCTTATTTCTACTCCATTTGATTTAAATAGTGATTTTAAAGTAGGCCGGAGCAGTTATGAGCAATGCGTTGACTTTATTTCCGAGCAATTAGATGTTGCGGCAGGATTATTGCCGCTCGCACAAAGCTCAGCAAATTCAGGAAGAGCCACCAAAGCAGCAGCAATGGCTGTTAAATCTACCCTGTTGCTATATGCGGCAAGCCCTCAATGGAATACAACAAATGATATGGCAAAATGGCAAAAGGCTTCTGATGCTGCCAAAGCGGTATTGGATCTGGATGTATTCCATCTGTATGAAGGCAACTATGCAGATATTTTTACTACTCCAAACGATGAGCTTATTTTTACACGGCTCACTAACAAGCAATATATGTGGGATGCATTTGTTGGCGTCGAAATGTTTCTTTCGCCAAGCGGTTTTCACGGTTGGGCATCTTTTGCACCCAGTCAGAACCTGGTAGATGCATTTGGAACTTCAGATGGAAAGGACATTACAGATCCGGCTTCAGGTTACGACCCGCAACATCCTTATATAAAAAGAGACCCTCGCTTTTATGCAGATATCGTGTATGATGGACGCCCTTACGGACAGCCTTCATTTTTCGAAGACAGGTATAATGTTGGGAGCACAAATGCTGCCGAATTTTTTGAAGGCGGCTTAGATTCCCCGCAGGGATGGGATACCTGGAATAACAGCGTAACCCGATATACCTTCAGAAAATATTGTGATACGACTTTTAATTTTAACACCGAAACACAAACCAATAAATTCTGGATTATTTCACGTTTAGCAGAAATATATCTTAACTATGCTGAAGCGCAATTTTATTTGGGGCATGAAGATGTAGCCATAAGTTATCTAGACCTCATCAGGAAACGTGCCGGCATTACCACCCCATTACCTGCATTATCCGGCACAGCCTTGGAAAATAAGATTAGAAATGAACGGCAGGTGGAACTATGCCTTGAAGGACATCGTTATTATGATGTACGCCGCTGGAAAATTGCTGACGCTACAGAAAACAGACCATTAATGGGCGTGGTAATCACCAAAGATAATAATGGAATAAAAACCTATGATTACACAAAAGTTCAAACCAGGATATTTAATCCGCAAAACTATTTGTTGCCCATCCCCCGTGATGAAATTAATCGCTCATCGCTTGAGCAGAACCCTGGCTATAATTAATTAAGCAAGATTTAATTTTTTTAAATAGCCGCACTTTAATTACCCCGCCCTTCAGGGCGGGATAATTAAAGTCTATTTCCCGGGCTTAGTCCAACTAAATCAGGTAAAAAATATTTTGTATGAAAAAGATCGGTATAGCCATTATTAATTGCTTTTCACTTTTTTATGCATCCGGGCAAAGTAGCATGGTTACCTTCGCCTCTTCAGATACTGCCATGCAAAGTGCTTTTTACCGTGCGAAAGAAATAGCCCTGCGCTATAAAGGAAATCCCACAGACCCTGTTGGTCCCTGGTATGAAGCGGCGCTTCCCTCACGATATGCATTTTGCATGCGGGATGTTTCTCATCAATGCATTGGTGCTGAGATATTGGGAATGAGTAAGGAGAATAAAAACATGTTTACTCTTTTTGCAGAAAACATTTCAGAAAGTAAGGACTGGTGTTCGTATTGGGAAATCAATAAATACGGAAAACCTGCGCCTGAAGATTACCGGAACGACCGGGAGTTTTGGTATAACCTCAATGCTAATTTTGATGTGATGTTTGCCTGTTGGAGATTATATTTATGGACAGGTGATTCAACTTATATTAAAAGCCCGGCCTTTGAGCGATTTTTTGAAATTTCTGTAACCGGTTATATTGACAGATGGATATTGCATGAAGACTCGCTGTTAACAAGACCGAGGCTTCCGAATTCGCCTGTACCTTTTAATGACAGGGACAACTTTCACCGGTCGCGGGGCCTGGCTTCTTACTCCGAAGACGTACCTGATTTAAAAATCGGCGTTGACCTCGTTGCGGCTATTTACCGGGCGTTGCTGTCTTATGCTTCCGTTTTGGAATTGAATGGCAATATTACAAAAGCTGCGTTCTGTGAAAAGAAAGCGGAACGATACTGGCAAAAAATTGAGCAGGACTGGTGGGATGGGTCTGCAGCTCTTTATCAAACGTATTATAGCAGCAATGGAACATTTGGGAAAGGAGGTAGCAGCGGTTTTTTGCTGTGGTTCGATGCGTTAAAAGATACTATGCGAAAACGAAAAACCATTGAACAGCTTATTGCTGAGAAAACCAATATAGAAAGCGAATCTTACCTGCCGTTAATATTATACCAGAATGGCTACCGGGATAAAGCCCGTGACTATATATTGCATCTCACCAACACTGCTACTCCCCGAAGAGAGTACCCCGAGGTTTCGTATGCAGTTGTGGAAGCCGTTGTAAAAGGATTAATGGGCATTGAACCGGATGCATCGAAGCAAAGAATAAGCACTTTATACCGGGGCAAAAAAGGGGTGGTATCTGAACTTGATAATCTTAATGTTTTGAAGACAGAGATAAATGTAAAACATGAAGACGATCAAACTGTGTTTTTTAATAAAGGTAACAACCATGTTTACTGGAGGGCTATGTTTGCAGGCCGGTATAAAAAAGTGATGGTGGACGGTGTTACAAGAAAGGCAGGCCTGATGCAGGATGCAAACGGGAATGTATCGTCATTTGCAGATATTACGGTAAACCCGGGAAAGATGATCACAGTTCGCTGTAGATGATTGCTGTTTTAATAAATGCCCTGCATTTAAAATTTTATGCTGATGAATAAGCTAATATCATTAATTGAATTGAGCTGTTTTCTGATCATTACTTTTCTGTTGTTGCCGGTTAACCGGTCGCTTGCCCAGGATTACCGGCGTTGGCAAATGATGTATGATGGGTCTGTTTCCTGGATGATCAATAATAGTAATATCCCACATAGCGATCATATAGAAATGAGCGGTAAGCGCATTTCCTGTGTGCTCAGGTACGGGGTAGCCGCTAATGGCTCTTTTTATGCCACAAGAAGCCTTGTATGGCCTATGCTGCGAACGGTTCCTAATAATACCCATGCAAGTCTTACCCGGCAGCTCAGACAGGATGGATTTGATTTTGTAACGGTGAACTATAAACCAGTTAGTAACGAAAAAGTTTCGATGATAACATTAAACGGAACGCTGCTGGTGCAAAGTAAGGCCGGCGAAGACCTTGAATTAACAAGACAATATTTCCCCTCACCAACAAGTCCGGGGTTTTGTGAAATTTATACTATAAAAAACATATCGAAGAAAAGCTGTGTTGTGGAAATTCCACAGCTAAACGAAACGTATACTACCAATCCGGCCAAGGGGAAAGAAGGGAGTTATACCATCCGCGCAAGTATAGCAAACAGCGGACACTACGATATACCGGCAAATGATTCTGTTAGTTTTTCCGTCTTTTATTCCGGGGTAAAGCAAAATGAAGACCTGCCGGTTGTGAACTGTGAAGAAGAAAAGCAGGAACGCCTTGCATTTGTTCAGCAAATGTGGAGTAGCCTGGTATTGGAAACACCGGATACCGTACTAAATAAAGCCTTTGCTTTTGCTAAAATCCGTGCCGCGGAGAGTATATACGAGACAAAGGGCGGACCCATGCACGGCCCGGGCGGCGAATCATATTATGCAGCCATTTGGGCAAATGATGAGGCTGAATATATAGGACCTTTCTTCCCTTTTCTTGGTTATGACTATGGCAACAAGGCATCGTTGAATGCTTACCTGCATTTCGCAAGGTTTATTAATAAAGAGTTTAAGCCTCTCCCAAGTTCTATTATTGCCGAAGGTACAGATATATGGGATGGAGCAGGAGATCGTGGTGATGCCGCTATGATAGCTTACGGAGCGGCCCGCTATGCCCTTGCACGTGGCAATAAGCAACAGGCGGAAGAACTATGGCCGCTCATCGAATGGTGCCTGGAATATTGTCACCGGAAATTAAATAAAGAAGGTGTTGTTACATCTGATTCGGATGAACTGGAAGGACGTTTTCCTGCAGGCAATGCAAATCTTAATACTTCTTCTTTATACTACGATGCATTGAACTCAGTTTTTTATTTAGGAAAATCTTTGGGAAAAGAAGAAAAACAACTTAAGGAATATAGACAGAAAGCAAGTAAATTAAAGGCTGCTATTGAAAAATATTTTGGCGCAGAAATAGATGGATTTAATACTTATAAATACTATAAGGAAAATGATACGCTGCGTGCCTGGATATGTACACCCCTTACAATGGGGATATACAATCGCAAAGCCGGAACTATTGACGCTTTGTTTTCTCTTGGTTTGTGGACAAAAGACGGACTTGCAAGTCTCTCGGGCGATAAGACATTTTGGGACAGGGAAACATTATATGCGTTAAGAGGTGTATTAGCGTCAGGCGAAACAGATAGAGCGCTGAATTATTTACATTATTACTCAAATCGCCGGCTACTGGGCGATCACGTTCCATATCCTGTTGAAGCTTATCCTGAAGGGAACCAACGTCATCTTTCGGCGGAGAGTGGCTTATATTGCAGAATTTATACAGAAGGACTGTTTGGGATAAGGCCAACCGGATTACAAAGTTTCTCTTTAACACCCCGGCTTCCAAAGTTATGGACTGCTATGAGCCTTAAAAGCATTAATGCCTTTGAAAGGAATTTTGATATTATTGTAAAGAGAGCAGGGAAAAAACTGAAAATAAATATTTCAGAAAAAGGAAGTAAAATAGTTGATAAACTTATAAATGATGGAGACAGTATAAAAGTTAATTTCTCTGAATAGTTATATTCAAAACTTTAACCTCTTCTTCCCAGCCGAGTCTCTGCCCCCGCCTGTATTGGAAAGATAAGCAGGACTCGGCGTAACATGAGCGAACAACGCCGATTCCACTCCACACACAAAGCCAGGCTGCGGAATAATTGTGTTACATTCATTCAAAATATTTAAATGAAGAATGTGTTTACTTCCACCTGTGCATTCAGCATCTTTATGGTAACGCTTCTGATTTTGAATCTGCCGCTACGCGGTCAGCATCAAAAACAGCCAACACGGAAGCCTGAAAAATATAACGTCCTTTTTATTTTCGTAGATGACCTTCGACCGGAGTTGGGCTGCTATGGCGCCAATTATATTCACTCTCCCAATATTGACAAATTAGCTGCCGGTGGCGTAATGTTTACCCGTCAATTCGTTGCCGTTCCCACCTGTGGCGCTTCCCGCGCCTGCCTGCTGACAGGCAAGAGACCACGAACAGTTGACGAATTATCGAATGATGTACTGGAGATCAAACAAAAAGCTAATATACCTCTGGGAAGGCCGGAAACTTTGATTGATAATTTACGGTTGAATGGGTATTATACGGTGGGAATAGGGAAAATTAGCCACTCCGCCGATGGTTATATATACGGGTACCGTGAGCCAAAGAGTAATAACCGGGAACTTCCAAATAGCTGGAACGAAATGTTATTTAACGCAGGTAAATGGGGTACGGGATGGAATGCTTTTTTTGGTTATGCCGATGGCTCCAACCGCAATGAACGTAACAATCAGGTAAAACCTTATGAAGCTGCGGATGTACCTGATGATGGATACCCGGATGGACTGACAGCAGACTTAGCGGTTAAGAAACTCAAAGAACTCTCTCAAAAAAAACAGCCGTTTTTCCTGGGTGTAGGATTTTTTAAACCCCATCTCCCTTTTAATGCACCCAAAAAATATTGGGATAGGTATGATGAGGATAGTATTACATTAACAACTTCTCCCGACATACCCCAAAACGTGAACATAGCCAGCCTTCACGAAAGTGCAGAATTTAATAATGGGTATAGGTTAGGAGATGAAAATGCATCGTTGTCAACGCCGGTTTCAGATGCATACGCAAGAAAACTACGGCATGCCTATTATGCCACCGTAAGTTATTCAGACGCCCAGATAGGCAAATTACTGACGGCACTTAAGAAATCAGGACTTGATAGAAATACGATCGTGATTTTATGGGGAGATCATGGATGGCATCTTGGAGACGACAGAGTTTGGGGAAAACACACCCTGTTTGAATGGGCATTAAGGAGCCCACTCATTATACGGGTACCCGGCATGCAGAAAGGTGCAGTCAGTACCGGCGTTGTAAGCTCTATAGATATTTATCCGACTTTAATGGAGCTCTGCGGTGTTAAAATACCACCAGATATAGACGGGAAAAGTCTTGTACCCTTATTAAAAGATCCGGGTAGCAAAAATTGGGACAATGTAGCCTATAGTTATTTTAAAAAGGGAATCAGTCTTCGCACCAGTGATTACCGGCTTACAAAATACTATCGTACTGCCATGCCAGCCATTGAATTGTATGACCACAACGCTGATCCTTATGAGAATACAAATATAGCAGAAGTCCATCCTGAAATTACAAACCGATTGTTGATGTTGCTGGAAGAAGGGGACTCCGGTTTGTATACAAGCATACCTTTTAGAGAGTAAGGAATTGATCAGTACTCTTCACTTAGCGGTTGGAGTCTTTCACTTACTTGTTTTTTTTCTTCCATCGGTGCGGTCCTTTGCAGCATTTGAATAGATGCAGCTATCCGGTAAAATAGCATCGTTGCCTTGCCCGATTTTGTCCGGAATTGAAGTTTCCTCTTTCCACCTGGTTAGAGAAAAGTCTTTAAGATGACTTTAAAAATATATTATTTAATTACATTAAAAGGAATATTTTTAAGTCATGAAAAAAATTTATCTGACACTTGCATTAATACTATGTTGTGCATTCGGCATCTATGCGCAAAAAGTAATACCGCTATACAATGGTGCAGCGCCCGGTTCTGAAAACTGGAACTGGGATGAAGCCAGACAAGACAGCAATATCTTTCACACGCCCATTGTATATAACGTATCGCGCCCCACATTAACCGTATATCTTCCTGATTCAACAGCTCCCAAAACAAACACGGCGGTAGTAATTGCGCCGGGTGGCGGCTTTCATCTATTATCCATCAACAGCGAAGGCGTTGATGTGGCCAGGTGGCTCAATAAAAAAGGTATCACCTGTTTTGTATTAAAGTACCGGCTGGTGCATAGCAAAACGGGGAATCCCATACAGGAAATGATGGATATGATAAGCAAAAGAAAAGAAAATGATGAGGAGACGAGAACAGCGATACTTATGGCCATTGCAGACGGCCGCGAAGCGATCAGTTATGTACGCAAACATGCAACAGAATATAATATTGATCCCGGTAAAATAGGCATTATGGGTTTTTCGGCCGGCGGTACCGTTGCAGCAGGTGCAGCGTTTAATTATACGGCTGATAATAAACCCGATTTTGTTGCACCTGTTTACGCTTTCTTTCCCGACAGTCTGCAATCAACTGTAGCAAATGATGCACCACCTATGTTTATTACTGTTGCCTCTGACGACCAGTTGGGACTTACAACACATAGCATCAGTCTGTATAGTAAGTGGCTTGCATCTAAACATTCTGCTGAACTGCATGCATACGCAAAAGGCGGACATGGTTTTGGCATGCGCGGGCAAAATATCCCGACCGATAACTGGATAGAAAAGTTTGGCGATTGGTTAAGTGCTGTGAATATTACAAAATCAGCTGTTGCCGCTAATGCGCAACAGGTTGAACAGATGCAGAAAATATTGAAAGACTGGCCTAATATTAAACGATATGATGAAGCCAATCAAAAACTAAAATCAATACCGCCTGTTAAAGACCGCGTAGTATTTATGGGCAATTCTATTACCGACGGCTGGATAAGGGCAGATGCGGATTTCTTTGCTAAAAATCCATACATAGACCGTGGTATAAGCGGGCAAACAACACCGCAGATGCTGGTACGTTTCCGCGAAGATGTTATTGACCTGAAACCCGCGGCTGTCGTGATTCTTGCCGGCATCAATGATATTGCTCAAAACACCGGGTATATTCGGCCTGAAGATACCTTTGGCAATATTGTTTCAATGATTGAGCTGGCCAAAGCCAATAATATCAAACCTGTTATATGTTCGATTTTGCCGGCTTATGATTTTCCATGGCGGCCCGGTCTGCAACCGGCAGAAAAAGTAGTGGCCATTAATAAGATGCTGAAAGAATATGCCGTAAAAAACAATATTGTGTATGTTGATTATTTCTCCGCAATGGCAGATGTAAGAAAAGGCTTGCCCGAGAAGCTTTCTAAAGATGGCGTACATCCAACCCTTGAAGGATATAAAATAATGGAGGCGTTGGTGCAAAAGGGTATTATTAAAACATTGAAGAAATAGGACCTGCTGTTGCACCGGGTTTTCATTCAAAGCTATTGCATTAATGGCTGCTGCAGAACCAAGCGTTGATTCAAACTGTTCAATGAAGGTAGTCTCACTCCGGGGAAGGGGGCTGTAAAGGAAGGTACATCAGTTTTGAATCATGCGATAATTCACAGCCGTAATATTTGGAGCCGGGATTACTGATTTCCCTCGCGTTTTACAGGACACCTGTAGCATTGTTAATATCAAAAAGCTGGAAAAAATTTCCCGGGTAAAGCATAGAAATAGTTTCACAAAGCTGGCTGCAATCAGGGCTAACCTTCATCATACCATTCATACTATCTACATCATAATATTCATTCAATACCCCTCCTGTAACGGATGTAACCGGAGTGGACGGCAGGTCCATACAAGTTAACAGGTACGCTTTGAATATATTTGAATTTTTTTGGTTTGTGATGATCCACACATCAATGCCATTGGCATGCCTTGCCGCGGTAAGGCGTTCTGTTGACGAACCGTATAGCAATACATCTTTGGTAACCACCGCCCCTTTTCCTCCATCCTTTTCCATATCCACAACAGAATAACGGTAGCCATTGGAAATATCAATATGTCCATTACAATAACAATCGGTAGTAAAAACTTAATACATACTGCGGCTGTTGGCTAGAGGAACGATGAGCACCCATTGTACGGCGGCTTGATAGGTATCTCCCAGTAAATTGTCTCCGTTAAGTATTACCTGGTGCGTTCGGTTATAAATAGTCTTCCCATTTGTATAAAACAGCAAATTGCCATTCGAATCGCTTATGCCGGCATTACCCTCGTGAGCGCTGTTAGCACCATCTGTTAACGTATAAGGTATCGTTGCGCCTCCGGCATTAAAACTGATACCGACGCCTTCTCCAAAATACCAGGTATAGTATTGCTGCGCCTCACAGGGGCGCAGCAATACAAATGAAATAATAACAAAGAGGATTCTCATATCATCTCATCAAAATTTAAATAGCATGCCAAACCACAGATGTACACAAACAGGCTGTTCAATTTTAGATGGCATCTGCTTCCGGGCTGGCAAATTTGCAAAGCAAACTAGCAAAAGAA
>JAFDXG010000122.1 GCA_018268105.1 Bacteroidota bacterium
ATCTGCATCCCAGGCGTTATCGGTAATGGTAAACTTTATTTCCTGTGCAGTAAGGTTTCCAAGAAGGCAATAAAATGAAATACAGAACAGCAGTTTTTTCATCCTATTAGTTTTAAAAAAATAAATCATTTTAGACACCATGATGAAGAGATTTCTCGATTTAAAATTAAAAATAGTGCAATAAAACAGTTTGATGGTTTTGCAATCGTTTGTGTGATTTCTGTAGCAACATGGCGAAACTTACCGGATGCATTGAGTGTTTGACTAACTTTACGTTAAATTAATTATCAGACCTGGATGAACTGAAGCCAATTCTTAATGAAGAGTAATATGCCAATAGACTACTGCTGGGGTGACTTCGTCCGCAATGAAAGCCGCGAGTCTTATTATGCACTCTATAAGCATTATTATGCATATTTATCCTATATCGGTTTAAAAAAGAGCCTGGGTACAGAGGCAATAAAAGACACTATCAATGATGTATTTCTGTATTTGTGGGAAAAAAGAAAAACACTTCAGCATATACAACATCCGCATAATTATATCCTCACTTTTTTTCACAGGAGCATTTTAAAAAAGCTCTCCCGCCAGGATATATTGCTGGATGATACAGGTGTGGACGTACATACACTGTATGAAGATTTTTCAGAACCTTCTTTTGAACAGAATTTTTTAGACTCGGAAAGCAGAGTAAGGCTTTCACGTCTTGTGAATCGTCATCTGGATCACCTGCCCCGGCAGCAGCGTGCTATCATATACCAGAAATTTTTCATGGGACTTTCTTATGCCGATATAGCAAAGGCAAACAAGCTGTCTGTTAATACGGTATATAATACCGTGTACACTGCCATGCACAAGCTGCGTACTTCCATATCGGCGGACGCGATAGCCTCGATTATTTCATTTTGTATAGCGCTTGCCTTAATTTTTTTCTGAAAAGGATAGTGAAAATTTCCGGTTGCCCGCTCTATTGCTAAAAATAGCAACCAATGCTGCATCAAAATGATGAAAAGCTGCTGGCTGACGAAAGTTTTATCAATTATTGCCTCGGGCTTAATGGAGCAGACGTACTGAAATGGGAAGAGCTCATTCGGGATAATCCTGCCGAAGCTTCTCATATAGAAGAGCTGAGATTATTGCTGTTGCTTACCTCCCGTGGTATTCAAAATATTGAGCTGAAAAACCAAATTGCTGAGTTGGAAAGACGGATTGATGTATCCGCTGAAGATGCTGTTACTGCAACAAAAGCAGTTTCTGGAACCCGTTTTGTGAAATGGGCGCCAATGGCTGCTGCAGCCTGCTTTGTGCTTATTATCGGAGCCGCAATTTTTTTCCGTTCAGGCACCACCGGCGCGCTGCCGGTGCCAGGCCCGCTTTTGTATGCTACCCAGCCCGCTCAAAAAAAGTCATTTATTCTCCCTGATGGCAGTAATGTTATATTAAATGCTGACAGTAAGTTGTCTATTGATGCGGATTTTGGTCAAAAGGACAGAAAATTACATCTTGACGGGGAAGCTTTTTTTGATGTGGTTCATAATGCCTCCAAGCCATTCATCGTGCAAACGTCACGAATGGATATAAAGGTGCTGGGTACGGCTTTTAACGTAAAAGCATATAAAGCTGATGGTCTTTTTGAAACCTCTCTTATCAGGGGCAGCGTTGAACTTTCTCTTACAAAGGAGCATAGAACAGTTACCCTTCATCCCAAAGAAAAATATGTGCTTCGCGAAATGAAGCCCGAAATAGTTAAGGCTGTTGAAAGCGCTGCCGGCGGAAAAATGCACGTTGAGTCGGGTGTGTTGCCGGTGAAGATAAGCCGGATTGATACTTCTATTGTGGAGGTTTCCTGGACTGACAATAAGATTGCTTTTATGGACGAGCCATTTGAAGAAGTGCTGAAGAAGCTGGAGCGCTGGTATGGGGTACGCATTATTGTGGAAGATGCTTCGCTGATGAACAATCTCTATACCGGATCTTTTAGAAATGAATCTATTGATGATGTTCTGTCGGCGCTGCAGTTTTCAAAATCTTTTACCTATAAAAAGCAGGACAATGTAATTATTATTTCAAAATAGCGGGGGATGCGGACACATCCCCCCTTTGATAACGGCTTTGAGGATCAGGTCTCTGAAGGGGAACCGCCGATCCTATTTTTTAACCGAAACATATCTAAGGTATGACAAAAACGAGTATTGGTCTAAAACATCCGCCGCGCCCGGTATTAAAGGCGCTGATGCTTATGAATGGTATCACTCTATTACTGCTGACACTCACCCTGCACGTGTCGGCAACCGGTTTTGCTCAAAAAGAGATTAGCCTCGAAGCGAATAATATTCCGCTAACGGCTGCTCTAAAACAAATTGAGCGCAACAGTTTTTTTCGTTTTGTGTATAGCAGCGACCTGCTGGAGGGTAAAATGGTAAAAACAGCGTGGTTTAAAAAAGCCGGGCTGGCAAGGGTAATGGAATCATTACTCAGCAATACAACGCTTACCTACAAAATGATCAACGATAGCCTGGTGACTATTGGTGAAAGAAAAGACGGGGTGGCATACCAAAGAAAAGAAGAACTTGCTATAATAAAAGGAAAGGTAACCGACGAAAAGGGGACCCCCTTACCGGGAGTTTCAATAGCTGTAGCAAAAAGCAACCGCGGCACCATAGCCGATGAAAACGGCGAGTTTAATATAGATGCAAAGCCCGGGGAAACACTTGAGTTTAGCATTGTAGGTTATAAAACCTATACCATAAAACTTGGTAATGAAACATCATTGAATGTAAAGCTGGAACCTGATGTAGCTAATTTGAATGCAGTCGTGGTGGTTGGGTATGGCACACAGAAAAAGAAAGATGTTACCGGCTCCATCGCCTCTGTTTCTAGTGATCAGATGAACCTGGGTGGTGTTACTTCCAATGCGGCCCAAGCTATACAGGGTAGAGCCGCAGGGGTACAGGTAAGCCAAAGCAGTTCAGCCCCTGGCGGTGAAACTATCATCAGGATACGCGGAGGCAACTCAATTAAGTCAACAAATGAGCCTCTGTATGTGGTGGACGGTTTCCCATCAGAAACCGGTAAAGACATCAACCCCAATGATATTGATGATATTCAGATTCTCAAAGACGCTTCGGCTACCGCCATATACGGGGCACGTGCTGCAAATGGCGTTGTGTTAATAACGACTAAAAGAGGCAAATCAGGAAAGCCTAGCATCCAGTATGATGGCTATTATGGTTGGCAAAAGATAACCAAAGGCTATGATAAGATGACCGGTTTGCAGGAAATGCAAACTGCCAATGCAAAGGCAAATGAAAAGGGAAACCCCGACTATTACAGTGCTGCGGATCTGGCAAGCGGTAACAATACCGATTGGTTTAATCTTGCAACCAGGGTGTCTAAAGTACAAAGTCATAATGTGAGCGTAAGTGGTGGTAATACTGACACAAAAGTTGCCCTCTCCGGAAATTATTTTTCACAGGATGGGGCACTGCGCAATACTGACTATGAGCGATACTCGATTCGACTAAATATAGATAAGCAGTTCAACAAAAAATTTAAAATGGGGGCTAACATGTATGGAGCCCGGTCTAAAGCTAACTTCAAAGACTATGATGGAACTATTGTGCCATCAAATGTAATGTTTGGCATACTTACGGCATCCCCGGCATTGCCAGTGTACAATGCAGATGGCTCATTTGCAAGGTTTAAAGGAAGAGACAACCCGTTAGCCTGGTTAATGGCTCCAACAAATAACAGATATGGAAACAAGGTGAATGTGAATGCATTTGCAGAGTATAAGATCATTTATGGACTGTCTATGAGAGTGAACGGCGGTACGGAATATACCGATACAAAAGTGGGAACCTATCTGCCGAGGGTATTAATAGATGGCGAAAAAGTAAATGGCCGTGCTTCTGTTTCTGATATTACGGCAGTAAGAAACCTCGTTGAAGCTTATTTCACATTCGACAGATCATTTGGAGATCATACCTTGAATGTTGTTGGAGGGGTTTCCTATCAAAAGGATATCGCTGAAGCATCCAGCGCTACCGTACAAAACTTCAGTACCGATGCATTTCTATACCACAATCTGGGCTCCGGTACAGAACGACTGTCGTCAACCAGTTCAAAAATTGATGCACGCCTGGCTTCCGCTTACGGGAGGGTGAACTATGCATTCAATGATAGATATCTAATTACTGCTACGCTTAGAAGGGATGGATCTTCAAGATTTGGACCTAATAATGCTTATGGTATTTTCCCGTCCGGGTCAATAGCCTGGCGAATTATACAGGAAGATTTTCTGAAAGACCAACATACTTTTTCCAACTTAAAGCTTAGGGCGAGCTATGGAGTAACGGGAAATGACAGGATCGGTGACTACGTTTATTTGTCTACTTTCAGTCCTATCAATGTTACTTTAGATGGACATTCTTCCTATCCCGGCACCGCTATTGCAAAGTTGCCAAATGCAGATTTGAAATGGGAAAGTACTGCCCAGTTTAATTTGGGACTTGACGTGGGTATCTTAGATGAGAGGGTTACCGCTACATTGGATTACTATCACAAGAAAACAAATGACTTGTTATTGGATATTCCTATTGGCGTATGGACCGGTTTTACCTCACAAACGGTGAATGCAGGTTCGATAGAAAATAAAGGATTTGAAGTGTCCATTAATTCCGAAAATTTTAACGGCAAAAATTTTCAGTGGAATACTTCAGTAAACTTTGCCTATAACAAGCAAAAGGCTTTAGATTTAGGAGGCAGACCCTATATTATTACGCCAACAGCCAATCCTTATGGCGGACGTTCTATTGATTTTACCCGTTTGGAACCAGGGAAAGAGTTGAGCATGTTTTATGGCTATTTATATGATGGTGTAATTAAGACAGGGGAGGATCATTCAATAGAACCCAATGCGAAGCCTGGAGATCCAAAATATGTTGATCTGAATAAAGATGGCATCATCAACGCCAATGACCGCACTTACCTGGGCAATGCAAATCCGCACTATATATTTGGAATGAATAATGATTTGAAGTACAAAAATATTGAGTTGAGTGTTTTTCTGCAGGGCGCTGCGGGCTATAGTCTTTACAATGTAAATAAGTTGATGCTTGAATCTGGTACTGGATTAGATGCATTAAAAAGATGGACACCTTCTAATGAAAATACCGATATACCAAGAGATGGCTATGCTACTACTTCGTATGGAGGATATTTAAACTCCAGGTTTGTTGAAGATGCTTCCTATTTAAGAGTAAAAATGATAACACTTGGATATAACATACCGAAAACTGTTGTAAAATCCATCAACAATATTAAGGTATATGTAACAGCTCAAAATTTATTTACGTTTACAGGCTACACCGGATCTGACCCTGAAGTAAATACAAGGGGAGGCAACAACAATCTTGCTGCCGGACTGGATTATACCGCCTTCCCGGCATTCAGATCCTTCTTGGTTGGTTTGAAAGTAGATTTTTAATTGAAAATTATTTTATACGATGAAAAGTATATTGAAAGTATTAACATTGATAATTACGATTGTAGGAATTGGGTCATGCAAAAAATTAATTGAACCCAAAGTGTATAGTACTCTTACTGATGGCAATGCATTCTTAACAAAGTCTGATGCAATTGCTGCAGTAAATGCTGCATATTCCAGGTTAAAACAACCCAGTGGGATTTCTGATTCATGGATGTATTATGCGGGATTCCAGGTAACCGTGTCAGATTTAACCACAGATGCTGGTCATGCAAAGTCAGGTGGGGATGTGGGCCTGATGTCCTCCTGTCAGTGGGGCCCAACGAATCAATACATCGCTTATGCCTGGCAGTTTCCATACAAAATGATTTCAGATGCGAACAATGGAATATATTATATCAGCAAAATGGAGTCGGTAACTGATGCTGAGAAGAAGCAATTTTTAGGGGAGTTACGTTTTTTGAGAGCTTTAGGTTACGTAGATCTTACTGACGCTTTCGGACCTGTAATTCTGTTGACAGAGGATTCTGTTGCAAAGTCCATTTCAAACCCAAACTATGAAGCACCTTTACCGGTAACACCGGTTGACCAGGTAAACACTTTAATAATCAGCGATCTTGAATACGCAATCGCTAATCTCCCGGTTAATTACACAGGCACTACGTTATACAACAGCAATGATGTGGGCAGGGCCACCAAAGGAGCTGCCTTAACTTTATTGTGCAAACTCTATATGAGAGAACATGAATGGCAAAAGGCGCTGGATGCGACCACTCAGATCATGGCGCTAAATCAATACTCATTATATCCGGATTATGCAGGATTATTTGCCGAGAACAACAAATGGTGTAGCGAAAACATATTCAGTGCGCTGGCTGATCAATTGGTTGACGGGGTGGAGATTAAAAATCATTTTGGTCCATTGAACCATGCAGTGGTTAGAGATCGTTGGGAGTATTTTGGGCTACCCTGGCGAATGTTTAATACATACGAATTAACAGACGACAGACGGGAGATGTTTTTCGATAATTATGTAGGAACAGACGGACTGGTATACAAACAAGGCCCTCCAGGGCAAACTACCCCACCTCCCGGTGAATATTATTTAGCGGATGCTGCAACCAAAAAATTCGCTGACCCCAGTGGACCGGATAACTATCTGGACGGTCATGTGTTCCCTATTCTTCGATATGCAGATGTGTTATTATGCAGGGCCGAAGCTTTGAATGAAATAGACGGACCAACAACTGAGGGAGTTAATCTTATCAATGAAGTAAAAGGAAGGTCTCATGCAATATTATTGGGTGCTGCATCTGGCTTTACAAAAGAATCTTTAAGGGATGCTATTTTACAGGAAAGAGGATGGGAGTTTGTATTTGAATGTAAACGCCGCCAGGATTTAATAAGAATGGGTAAATACCAGGAAAAAGTTAATGAATATCTTAGTGCGATTGGATTAACCCCAACTATTAATTTTGCGGAAGACAAATATTTCCCTTATCCTCAGGGGCAGGTTGATCTGAATCCTAATTTGTCTAATGCTGACAGGCGTAACTAATCTTTGCAGAATGTTTCTTACAAGGAATATTAATATTAAAAGGGTGCTGCAGGTTTGTCTGGCAGCACTCTTTTTTGTTAGCAGCTTTATTCGTTGCGCTCAAACCGGTGTTGTTAGTGAGATATCCCTTTCTTCACCAGGCAATAATGCTTTGAAGGTAAAAGCTGTCATTACCTGTACCGCCCCTGTAAGTATATTTATTAAATATTGGCGTGCGGATAGTCCTGCGACAGTTTATACAAGCCCGGTTTCTATAGATAAAAAAAGACATTCCATCATTCTAACCAACTTACACCCGGCAACAAAGTACGGGTATAAGATTGTAACGATTAACAAACAAAAAAAAACAGAGAGTCAAGACTACGAGTTTGTAACAAACAACTTACCGTTCTGGTTAAAAGATGCCTTCGCTGTTTTAAACCCCAAACCCGAAAATCTCCCTGCCATATTTAAGAATGGCTATGTGATGCTGTATCAAAGAGAAGTACCCGGCATTATTTATTTTGTAAATTTTAATGGTGAAATTGTTTGGTATCACCGGGTTGACAACACAGGATTTAAAGTAGCGCATCTCACCAACAAGCAAACTATCCTTTCAATTTTAGGAAATAGCAAATATGAAACCAGCTACGGTGATCAAATATTGGAGCTGTCATTAACCGGAGATACACTTTTGAATTTGAAAAAGGGTACAGGTGACTTCAAACAAACCGTTCATCATGAGGTACAACTAACGCCGGATAATAACATTGCGACTATATCTGTAGAAGAACGAATATTAGACCTAAGCAGCGTGGGGGGAGGTAAAAATGACACAGTGAGGACGGATGGCATTATTGTATTTAACAGGCAAGGGAAAAAACTCTGGCATTGGACCGTTTTTGACGTGTTAGATCCCTTGAAAGAGAAGGATATCCTGAAAGAAAGAAAAGATTGGATGCATGGCAACAGCCTTACCTATGCACCGGATGGCAACTTCTTAATCTCATTTTATAATAATGGACAAATCTGGAAAATCAACTCAAAATCCGGTGAAGTAATTTGGAAATTTGGGAAGGGCGGCGACTTCAAAATAAATGGGGAAATACCAGAACAATGTCATGCGGCGCATTATGTGAATGACAGTACTATTATGTTATTTGATAATGGCACTTCCGATAGGATATCGCACGTATTCAAAATTTCACTTGATGAAAAAGAAAGACGTGCATACATGGTTTTAGATCTGCCATTACCAAAGGACACATACAATGAAAGGATGGGAAGCGCCTATATGGTGGGAGATTCTGCCATGCTTATCTGCGCTTCAAAGAGAAATACGGTGTTGCTGACAAAACCTGACGGTATTTACCTATGGCTGATGAATACGAGTGGCATTTCTCCATACAGGGCGGAGTTTATACAGGAAGATATGGTAACGCCATATCTTGCAAAATGATATCATCCTTCCTCATCCCCCCCATATAGCGCCAGGTCGGAGAATTGTGATAAACGAAACGGATGGCTACAATACCTGGATAGATGATAATAGTGGCAATCATTTTCACATGGTGGAAAAAATGCTACATGCGGAGTACACAATATCATTAACAAGCTGATGATGCGCCAGCCTGGCAGGAGGGGCAATAAACATGGATAGTTGCAAAACGCTCTTTAATATCAAGGTAGCCATTGTACGAAAACAGTCCGGTAATGGATGCCAGTAACAACAAATATGTGACCAGGTTCTGAACCTTTCAAAGGTTCGGAACCCTGCGCCGCCGCCGCTCTTTAACCCCTCATCTACCCCCTTCTGTTGTTTTAACGGTATTTTGCTACTGTTTTTTAACGGTAGTTTCGGGTGTTGTTTTAACGGTAGTTTGCTACCGTGTTTTAACGGTTTTTTTGAGCCAAAAAAATATCTGTTATTTGGTTTCCAGCATTTTGTGAAAATGGTGGTTGCAGCAGATGAATTTTTTTTTAACCCGCAGTTAACAATTATCAAAAACTATATTATATTTGGTTAGCCATTAAGAAAATCACTAAAACACTCCAACCACTTATGAGATACGCCATAGCTATTGCGTTGATCATATACGGCACGATGCTGTCGGCCCAGGATAACGGCACTGAAACCGTTCCTGTCTCTGCTGCTTCCATAGATAACATTACCGGTAAAGTGAGTAAGCTGGATGATAAGATTACGCAAAGCACCGATCGCTATCTTAAGAAACTTGGCAGGCAGGAAGAAAAACTCCGCCGCAGGTTGGCCAAAATAGATTCCAGTAAAACCGCTGAGATATTTGGCAATGCTAAAAAAACTTATGAATCTCTTTCTCAAAAATTAAATAATGCCACCGGCAAATTTGACAAACTCACTTCTGGCGAATATATCGCCGGGCTGGATTCACTGCAGGGCTCCCTTGCTTTTTTGAAAGACGCCGCTCATATTATTTCCAAAACAAAAGACATCCGGCAAAAACTGGGCAGCTCCCTCAACCAGGTAAACCAGTTGCAACACAAATTAAAAGAAGCAGCCGATATACAAAACTATTTGCAGCAGCGACAGGCACAATTAAAACAATTGCTTTTGGGATATAGCAACCTTCCTCAAAGCATCAGTAAACAGTTCGGCAAATACCGGCAGGATGTTTACTATTATAGCCAACAGATAAAGGAGTATAAAGAGATCATCAATGACCCGGATAAGCTGCTGCGGAAAACACTTTCTATACTACAGGGGATACCCGCCTTTCAAAAATTCATGAGCAAATATTCCATGCTTGCATCACTTTTTCCTGTGCCGGATAACTATGGTACCCCACAGGCACTGGCAGGCTTGCAGACCAGGGCGGATGTGCAGCAAATGATGATGCAGCAATTGGCGCTGCCCGCAACCAACGGGGCAAATGCCAACCCCGCCCAATATATACAACAACAAATGCAGCAGGCACAGGGTGAACTGAGCGAGCTGAAAGATAAGCTACAGCAGCTTGGCAACGGGAATAATGGCAGCAGCGATATGGTTACGCCCGACTTTAAGCCCAACAACCAGAAAACGAAATCTTTTCTGCAGCGGATAGAACTGGGAACAAATATTCAAACCCAAAGGGCAACGAATTTTTTTCCTACTACCTCAGATATTGCCATAACCGCCGGGTATAAGCTCACAGATAAAAGCATCATTGGTATTGGTGTGAACGGCAGAGTTGGCTGGGGCAAAAGCTGGAAGCAAATAAGGCTTACGGCGGAGGGTATAGGGTTTAGGTCGTATGCGGAGTGGAAAGCGCCAGACCTGTTTAAGACCAACAGCCGCTTTATGGCCAGCCTGTGGTTTACCGCCGGAGCAGAACTCAACTATACTAAAACAGTAGAAAGCCTTGCTGTGTTTAAAAATTACAGCAACTGGACAAAGAGCGCCCTTGCGGGACTGACCAAAAAATACACCATGAACTCGCCTTTGAAAAAAGGGAAAAAGATACAAGGCAGCATGCAGGTGCTGTATGATTTTTTGTATAACAAACACGTACCGCCGACGCCGGCTGTTGTGTGGCGGGTGGGGTATAGTTTTTAGATGATGGTGAAGAAGATTATAATAGATAACAGCGAGGGTTCAAAAAAGATAGCCCAAAATCTGTAAAATACCTTACCCTCTAAATCTATGATACTATTAAGTTAAAACAATAATATATTAAGAATTATGTTTAAACGCTCGCTTACACAAATGTCTTATGTTTTATGTTCATTATTGCTTTTAATGAATAGTAAACGTGGCATGAGCCAACCCTCTGATTTACTTGCAAAGCAAGACCCTTACTTTAATACTAGTAGTTTGTCTCCTCAGACATTTAGCTTTATTAAACAAGGTAGTCACGAAATGAATTTATTTAATGGGCAGGTTTTATTTCAAATACCTATATATTTTTATAAGGATAAGGATTTTAATATACCAATCTCCCTAACTTACAATTCTTCAGGCTTTATGCCTAACCAGAGGGAAGGGATTATTGGATTAGGCTGGTCGATGGCAGCGGGAGCAAGTATTGCCAGAGTTGTTAATGGTGTACCAGATGATTATTATATAGCCCCCAATAGGCCTAATGGATTACTATATGGCATCAGAAATAATTTGCAAATAAAGTCTGTTACGAAATCCAGCATATTTAATCTTACGGTTGGAACAATACCAGCTGATTTTTTTTGGAATATAGGGGGATGCGAGGCCGAATCAGATCTATTTAGCTTCAATGTTCCGGGTTTGAGTGGTAGGTTTTATATTGAAAATAATGGTGAAGTTCGAACGATAGGAAGTAAGCCATTTAAAGTTGATTTATCTGGAGTAGGTATTCAAATTAAGTCAGGATCTGCATCAAGTAATGTTGTAAATTCTTCTATTGTTTTGACTACTGATGATGGCTTCAAATATTATTTTGGAGGAAATGCTTCTAATCTGGATATCGTTTTTTCCTTAGATGAATCTGGTGATGTATATGACCCTACAATAAATACCTGGCATCTAACCAAAATTATAGCGCCGAGCGGGCAAATAGTAGAATATAAGTATAAAGTTTTTGATAAAAATATTCACCAAGATAATAACCCAAATGATAAACTTCACTACCTGCTTAATGTAAATTATTTAAGGGTTAATGAAGCTGAAGAATATATATATGCGGGAGGGGCTTATGGTCAAGGAGGTATATCTGGGTTAGAAACTATAGAATCTGCAACAAAGACAACTTATCTTGAAGAAATTGTTATTAACGGGAAAGCGTCAATCAAATTTTTCTACATAGAAAATGAGAATAAATTTTATAAAGATATTAATCTTGTAAACAATAATTTTAATCAGAAGAATTTAAGGCTTAGCAAGATTGAAGTAAAAGACTATTTACAACAGAATAGAAAGGAATTTGAATTTACGCAAGCTTATTTGGGAGGTGCCGAAAGCAGATTATTTTTGTCTTCTTTTAAGGTTGCGGGTGAAGAACCTTATGTATTTACATATCACAATACTTCAGTATTGCCTTCTCCTTCAACTGGAGCAGTTGATCACTGGGGATATTGGAATGGAAGTTCAAATCTATATGGAGCAACAATACCAACAACGACTTATTACCAAAATGGAGATGTTGTAATCACGGGTATTGAAAGAAATCCTGATATCACTAAATGTAAAACTGCAATGCTTGCAAAAGTAGTATATCCAACAGGGGGATATACGTTGTTTGACTATGAAGCGCATAGTTATAGCAAAAGATTGGAACGGAAAAATGACTTCAACTTCTTACCAAAATTGTATGATGTTTCAGGAAATGTAGGAGGGGCACGCATTTCTAAAATTACAGATTCGGATGGAACAAATTCTTTTAATATAAGGGAGTTCAAATACACAAAAGATTATCCCTCGTCAACTAGTTCCAGCGGTATTTTGTTACAGTGGCCAAGATACCTTTTTTATTGGGAGGATGTAGTACCGGGAACAGGAACGTCAAAGCATCTAAAGATGCGGAGTAGTAGCTTCAATAATACTTACTTGGGAACAGATAACTTTATTCAATATTCAGAAGTTACTGAGGTTTCTAATGGCAATGGATATACTAATTATCTGTTTACAGATTATATTTCTAATCCGGATGAAAATGATTATCGAACCATTAAACTACATCCTACAGATTTTAATGGCATATCAAATATTAATCTTCTCAATAGTTATGTAGGTATATATTTCAATGATAGATACTTTGAACGGGGCATTGCGAAAAGAATCAGGCAATATAAATTTAATGGAGGAAGTCCCGATAGCCTAGTAAAAGAAACTAAAACAAATTCCTTTACTGGCCAATCAGATTTCCCTGATGCATACATAGTTGGGGCTCATATAACTGGCAGCATAGTTCAATCTTATAAGAAATATTATTATCCTTGTTTACCAAAGCAGGTTGAAGAAACTACATATGGATCTTCTGGACTGCCTAAGATACTTATTCAAAACTATCAGTATAATAATTATGGATATTTAACTAAACATACTACTACTCAAAGTGATGGGACAATTGCAAATGGAATTATATCCTATCCCAATGACTACGCTACTGGCACTGCTTACCTCGATGACATGAAATCGTTAAATCTATTAAAATACCCAATAGAGAAAGTGAATTATAATGAAATTGATAGCTCAAAAAATATATTATCCGGTCAAATTATTAAATATAAGCCAGGTGGAAAAGGGTTAATTGAGGAGGTCTTAGACTTAGAAACAATAAATCCGATTCCTATAGCTTCGTTTAAATTTAGTAATAGACCTTTAGGAGTGTTACCTCCAACTGGTACTCCGACTAATTTTAGTTCTGATAGCAAATATAATCGTAAAATAAAATTCAGTAGTTACGATAGTGATGGCAATCTGCATGTGCAACAAAGAGAAAATAATTTTAAACAATCCTTTGAATGGGGCTACAACAGCTCCTACCCCATTGTAGAAATCAAGAATGCGGAAAACTCACTAACCACCACTACAACTACCGGCACTGCTTATGGTTCGTTGAACATGCCTTCTAACAGTGCTTCTACTTCGTTTACTACGGCTGCTTCCGGCAATATAGTACTTTCAGCAATGGGAGATCCGGGCAATACCTATACAATTTCCTATACGCTTAACGGCCCGGCAAATCGAAGCGGTATTTTATGTGCTTCGAGATCTTCAACCTCCTGCAGTTATCCCGAAACTGCCACGCTTACAGGTATGCCTGCGGGTAATTATTCGTTATCTATTACCCTTTATTCAGGAAGCGGTTTATATACAGGTATCAGCTTTACCTACCCCAATATTCAAACGGTCACCACCGGTATTAAAGAATTTTTCTTTGAAGGCTTTGAGGAGAATGTTTCTTCAAGCGCAGTTACCGGCACCTCTCATTCAGGCAGAAAGTACTGGAACACCAATTATACTACTGCCTACACGAAACCCAATAGCCGCAGTTATGTTATACAATGGTGGAATCTGTCAGGCGGAAAGTGGATATTCAATCAGCAGCCATTCACCACCAATGTTACCCTCACCGGGCCTGTTGATGATGTCAGAATATTCCCGGCAGATGCGATGATGACCTCTTATACTTATGATCCATTGATAGGTATGACCAGCCAAACCGATCCTGCCGGAAAAACGATCACTTACGAGTACGACAGCTTTGGCCGATTAAAAACCATCCGCGACCAGGACAGGAACGTCATCAAGACCATGGACTATCAATACCAGAAACCCAATAATCAATAAACCTCCAATAACTGCTATATGCTATACACCATACCTCAACCGGCAAAAATATGGAGCAGTTTATTGCTTTACGCCGTATGTATGGCTGCACACGCCCAGCAGCCTGCCTTATTACCGCAGCCCTACTCCGCGTCGGCAACGGTCAACTATATCCGCACCTGGGATGCCAAAGCACCGGAGCAAAACCCCAACACCCTTATCAGCCGCCCCCTGCGCGATGTGCTGCAAACCACCCAATATTTTGACGGGCTGGGCAGACCATTGCAAACCGTGGTAAAACAGGGCTCTTATCCCACCGGCGGCACGGCGGTAGATATGGTAAGCCCTGTGCTGTACGATGAGTTTGGGCGGGAAGTATTTAAGTACCTACCCTCGCCGGCTAACAATACCGGCGGCAATAGCTCCATAAATGACGGCAAGTTTAAGCTGAACCCCTTTGCCCAGCAGGTAGCTTTTTATAACACGCAGCTTGCCGGGCAGTCCGGTGAAACCAACATAGCCCCTAACAACCTTAACTGGGCTTACGGCAAAACCAATTACGAACCCTCACCCCTCAACCGTGTTGACAATACCTATGCCCCCGGTGCGAGTTGGGTAGGCAGCGAAGGTGCGGGCGCCGAAGCTTTAAAGAAAAACGTGCGCATAAAGTATTATGTGAATACGCCCACCGACGACGTAAAAATATGGACGGTAACCAATGGCGCGGCGTTGGGGGACTGGGGCAGCTATGCTAAAACAGGGGAATATGCCGCCGGTACTTTATACAAAACCATCACCATTGATGAAAACGATAAACAGGTGATAGAGTTTAAAGACAAAGAAGGCAAAGTAATACTCAAAAAAGTACAGATAGACAATGGTGTGGAAGACAATGGCGCCGGTAAAAACTATGCCGGCTGGTTGTGTACCTATTATATTTACGATGACCTGGACAACCTGCGCTGTGTAACGCCGCCGGAAGCAACCCGCGTGATGTCGCAAAACAACAACTGGAACCTGATGGGCATCGCTTACCTGTTGGAGCGCCAGTGTTTTTGCTATGAGTACGACAGCCGCAGGCGCATGATTATGAAAAAACTGCCCGCCACCAAATTTACCGAAGCCCAATACATGGTGTATGATGCCCGCGACCGGCTGGTGCTCACCCAGGATGGCAAACAACGCAAGGCAAACTACTGGATCGCCACCCTGTACGACGATCTGAACCGCCCCGTTATCCGCGGTTTCTATGTAAACTCACTCAACAATAAAACCTTTCAGCAAAACCTTGCAGACGCCGCCAACAGTACGGAGTATCCCTTTCCCATTGACAATCAACCGCCCTTAAATGTAGACTGGTCGCATACTGCCGAGTGGCATTATGATGACTATAATAATATCCCTTCCCTCAGCGGGCTTAGCAAAGATTTTGACGCCACTTATAAAAACAGTACCTACCTCCATACCACCTACAACACATCGCCCTTATATGCACAGGAACCCATCCAATCCTTCCAAACCCGGGGGATGGTTACCTGGACAAAGGAACTCATACTGGGCACACAAAACTTTATCTACACCCTAAATATTTATGACGACAAAGGCAGGCTGATACAGGTAAAAACAAAAAACTTCCGCGGCGGTACCGACCTCGCCACTACCCAGTACAACTGGGCGGGGCAGCCCCTGCGCATCGTGTACAAACACCAGGTGCCGGGCTCCCCGGGACAGTCTTCTGTTACCCTTACCGATATCAGTTACGACGACCTCGGAAGAGCCATACAAACCCAAAAGAAAATACAGAATACCTTAGTGAACGCCAATGCGCTTCCTGCGGCATGGACAGTGATGGGCAAAAATCAGTATGACGCCCTGGGGCAGTTGAAGAACAAAACCCTCGGCAACAAAAGAGACGCCGCAGGCAACTACAGCGCCGCCATCCTCGCCAACCAGGACTATGCCTACAATATACGCGGCTGGCTGCTGTCCATCAACAAAGATTACACCGGCGCAAGTACCAATGCAGACCGGTATTTTGCACTGGAATTGGGCTATGACAAAGACCCGACTCTCGGCCCTAACTCAAACAAGCAATACAATGGCAATATAGGCAGCATGCTGTGGAAAAGCGAGGGCGACCAGCAGCGAAGAAAATATGATTTCATTTACGACAATGCCAACCGCCTTAATGCAGCAAACTTCGGGCAGTACACATCAGGTTCGGGGGCATCGGCAGTGTTTAGCAATAGTGTAGTGGATTTTTCGGAATACGGCATTACCTACGATTATAACGGCAACATCAAAACACTCAAACGCAAGGGGCTAAAACTAAACGCTTCGGCCATAATAGACGATCTTTCCTACACTTATTTTTCTTATGAAAATATGCCGTATAAGGTAACCGATGCCGTTATTGCAAGCGACAACGGCAGGCTGGGGGATTTTAAGGACGGCACTGGTACCGGCGATTACAACTACAACAACGGCAATGGCAGCCTCACCACCGATTTTAATAAAGGCATTACCAATATCGCTTACTACAACACCATTGAACTGCCCCGTACCATCACCTCCGCCAAAGGCACAATAGGCTATGTGTACGACTACAAAGGCGTAAAACTCAGCAAACAAACCATCGAGCCTGCCGCCACCGTGCAGTACAATGGCAGCAACTATACCAATATCAGCATTACCACCACCACTACCTATCTTGGCGGCGCGGTATATGAGAGCAGGGCCTACACTAACAACAGCACGCTCAACGCGGCACTGGGCTATACTGACAAACTGCAATTTGTAGCCCAGGAAGAAGGGCGCATCAGGGCGCTGTATAACAACGCCGCCACCCCCAATAC
>JAFDXG010000123.1 GCA_018268105.1 Bacteroidota bacterium
ATAATGGTGTATGGCAATAACGAATACTGGATGAAAGCAATGGATGCCCAAAAAACATATTATTATACAATAGAAGCCATCAACGAAAACGGGGTGAGCAAACGATCGGAAATAATAAAGTCGGAGTAATACCTCTTACCCCGATTTTGCAGTTGTTCTTCAGATCAGATTCCTGCAAATTCCCATGCACTCTGATAGGTATTCTTTTGAGTAGTATAATTTATAAACCCAGCGTAAAATGCCGACTGGCCAAGAGTGGCACTATCACCAATTACAACGAGTTTTTTTCGTGCCCTTGTCATGGCTACATTCATTCGTCTTATTTCTGACAGAAACCCAATCCTGTTATCAGCATTACTCCTCGTCATACTGATATATACAATATCTCTTTCCTGTCCCTGAAAACTATCTATGGTATTCACTGATATACTACTGCTGTATTTATTTAAAACTGGTGAATGTACCACAGCATCCTGAAGCAGCTCAATCTGTCCGCGATAAGGGGAAATAATAGCTATGGATGGAAAGTTGGCAATAGTATAGTATTGGCTGAGTTGCTCCATAAACAGGGTGGCGTGTTTTACAACAAATGTCGCCTCTTCGGGATTGCTTATACTTGATCCGTCTACCTTCTCTTCAAAACCACAACCGGCAGTATCTACAAAAACTACCGGCACATCTGTATCGAAAAGCAAATGTGAAGCCACAGAATCATTCGCTTTCAGCCGTTGTTTATAAAATACTTCTGAAGGATAATTCATGATATCGGTATGCATCCGGTATTGTTCTTCAAGCATTACTACTGATTCCGGATATAATGACACACATTTTTCAAGTAGCGTAGTTGCTAATCCTTTGGCAGCCGCTTCTTTTGATTTGATAGTAGGGGGTAGCTGGCAATGGTCTCCTGCCATTACCAGTTTTTTTGCTTTCAGAATTGGAATCCAGCAGGCTGGTTCCAGCGCCTGCCCGGCTTCATCAATCACCACCGTCATATACCTTAGCTGACGTACTGTGTAGTGATTGGCGCCTACCAGTGTAGCAGTTATTACCTGCGATTTAGATATCAGATCATCTATAATATATTGTTCCGTTTTCTCTACTTCTTTAATCAGTTTATGCGATTCATCAAATAATGCCTTCCGTTGTTCTCTTTCGGCCTTTCCAAAATTGCGCTTATAAGTATGTGCCATTTTCCTGTACTCATTCGCCTGCTTTTTCATCTTCTTTATCTCTTTCATACTGCTATGTAGCAACATCTTACTGTCGAGGGTAAGCGACATCAGCCTTTCCGATACTCTTGCCGGGTTGCCGACACGCAATATATTTAACCCCCGGTCAGACAGCTTTTCACTCAACAGGTCCACTGCAGCATTGCTTGGCGCTACTACAAGTACCCGTTGTTCTTTTTCCACAAGCGCTTTTATTGCATGTACAAGCGTTGTAGTCTTTCCGGTTCCGGGGGGACCGTGTACAATAGCCAGGTCTTCTGCTGAAAGGATTCTTTGTACAGCAAGTTGTTGCGATGCATTTAACCCATCACGGTAAGGTTTCTCTTCTAAATCATTAAATTCAGGAGGCTTCTGTCCGGTCAGTACACGAATCAACCGGTCGCCCTCTTTTTCTTTGTCCAACAGCAAATTTGCCTGCTTCAACGCATGCTGCATTTCATCGTAGCTGTTATCATCAAACATTAAATCTATCCCCAGCCTGCCATTGCGGCTCCAGTCGGGCAGTTCATCTGTGCGAAGTGTAAGTTTTAACCGGTTGGCAGACAGAAATGTTACTACTCCTTCTATCCGGTCTTCCTTTGAATTGTGATTGGAAAAAATAGCGGCAATAGCACCAAATCGAAACTGATGTGGAATATCCTGCTGTGTAGTTCGCTCAACTTCTACCGTTACATAATCTCCACGCCCCAATTCAGTATCCCTGATAGCAATAGGGTACCATGTTAAACCATTGGTACGTCTTTCATGAAGAGATGATGATGCGATCAATTGCTGGTATTGCAACTTATCTTCTGCTCTTTCTACGGCAAGCAACTCCAGCAACGGTCTAAAATATTCCATTTTACAAAGATAACCGTAAGCAGCTTGAATATATTATTGCATTAAGCGATAGAGTTCATCCAAATTAGGTGAAAGTATAATCTCTGTTCTCCGGTTCAATGCTCTGCCTTCTGCAGTAGAATTAGTATCACGGGGATCGAAATAGCTATGTCCGGATGCAATTACTCTTGCAGGATCCACATTATAGTCTTTGGTAAGGATGCGTACTATGGAAACGGCCCTTGCCACACTCAATGCCCAGTTGTCTTCAAAAGTGCGGCGGATTGGGATACTATCCGTATGCCCTTCTACCAATATCTGTATTTTGGGATCGCTGTTTAATACATTTGCAATTTTTCCAAGCGCTTCAATACCTTCTTTACCTACAACCGCACTTCCCGATTTAAACAATAGTTTTTCCTGAAGCGACACATATACTTTTCCGTTCTTTACATACACATCTAAGTCTTCTGCTTTATATTGACCCAAAGCATCGTCAATAGTTTTATGAAGGTTTTCCACCACAGCCCGTTGCTTGTCTATAAGCTGCTGAAGTGCTTCCAGTCGCTTTTGTTGTTCTTCAATTGTAAGACTGCTGTTGGTTAATTTCTCTTTCGCAGAATTGAGCATTTCCTGGGTAGAGCTTAGGGCTTCTTTTGTTGAACTCAATGCCTGTTCTTTTTGTTGAGCCGCATTAGTCAGGTCGTCGTATCTCTTTTGGAGATCAGCATTTTGATTACGACTGTCTTTTAGGTAATTGTTTGTTGCAGCAAGGTCATTTTCCAGTCGCAGGCTATCCTGTCTGAGTGCATTAATGGTACTGGTAGCCTCCAGGAATTTTTTCTTTGCTACACAGGAACCGAAGATTGAAGTAAACAGCAATGCCGCAAAAGTTAATTGGATTATACGCATCAGTATATTTTTTGAAAATGAAAGATTGATGTAATATTAAAATCACATCAGGCAATTTTTTCCAAAAATAAACAAATATCTTTTTGTACTGTTCCTGCGTATGAAGGTGTACACATTTCAATTTGTCCTCCTTTCCCTGGTTTACCAGCTGGCAGGATTTTTATGCCCACTGCTTATTCTCAACGGTTAATTGCTTTTTACCGCAAAGAACGCAGAGTTTTTTCGCGGAGGGCGCAAAGAGAATAGATTTTGTTTACACTTCTCTCTTTCTTCTATTCTGCTAATATTCCACACCACGTCCCAAATGATCGTGAGCGAGGTAAATTTGGTGCAACAAATTAGAATGCAACCTGTGATGGATTCATGAAAAGGTGCGAAGACCTAAAGGGTAAAAGAAAACACCTTAGGCCTTTGCGCGATAAAAACCTTTACATACTTCTTACCAGCTACTCAAACGAACCCCAATCGTATATGGATGCTGATCAACACCATACTGGTGCATAGGTGTGATAGAATATGATCCGTAAAGACGCACCGGGCCTAATCCAAGCTCACCGATATAGGCAAGTTTCCATCGTTCAAAATTAAAGTCACCGCTGAATTTTTGTTTGCCAAAATCAGCACTACGCTGTTTATTCCTTGCACCATACAGGTAGCTTGCACTTGCACCAAAACTGATATTGAGCCCACCACTTCCATTTTTTCCATTGGGGTTAATATTGATCATCAATGGAACTGTTACATAATCAAGTGCCAGTTTGTTGCAGGTGAAATCAATCTGTTGCCTTTTTACATAAGGATTTGCACCATCGATATACCGTATATCGGATTTGTAGAAATATTTATACAGCTCTACCCCCACACCATATTTCAGGTTTACCACTTTTTTCACCAGGCTCATACGTTGCATAAAGAGCCAGACATTCAAATTAAAAGAACCAGTTTTTACTGCGAAATCACTTTGGGCAGCCGGATGCCCGGGGGTCTGACCTGTCACAAAATTCTGAGCTTCAGCAGAAGCATAATTTGTTTTGTCCTGATGATTAGCAAAACCCAGATCAACTACAAGCCAGTTGGTAGATACATTATTCCGCCAGCGGTTATGCCGATTCGTTTTAGAATGCTGATGTTCTTCAGACCTGCTTTCTGTACCGTTTTTAATAATGAATATACTACCCACCCTTAATGTATCCGCAACAGGTTCTCCCGGTTTTGTAGTATCCGATTGTGCATTTGCTCCAAAGTAAAGCAATATGCTCCCCATCATCATAAGATGTAATTTCTTCATTTCTTCTTTTTTAAAATGTTCTTGTTATTTTTTTGCAATTTCAAAACTTGCGATCCTGACTACTGATTTTCCTTCTTCAGGTTCGGCAATAGTAGCCCTGTCTATCAGGCGGGATACTTTTCTGAACAAACCCCGGAGTTTGCCATTTGTTTTTTTATCATCGTTGTATATACTGAGATAATGACTGTCTTCTGTTTCCCGTTTTTCAACAACTCTTCTTTTATCACGGTCTCCATTAAACGCAGCAGCATCCAGTATGACCGGTTTCACCGGGGAAGACTTACGGTCGGGCATAGTCTTTACCTCTTCATGAAATACCAGTGAAGGCTCCGGCATAGTCTGTACTTTTATCTGAGGTTGTACTGCCTCCAAAACTTTCGTATCAGGAGATTCCTGTAAACTGGCAATGTTACTTGTAGAAGGAATTGTTTCCTTTACCTGCATTACTTTAAAAGCTGCATTTCGTTCTATTTGCTTTCGATTAATGCGTTCACTACTTTTACCCTGCCCTGTGTTCACTTCCGTAGTTATTTTTTCAACCCCTGAAATTTTTTTCTCTTTGGGCAAAATAGCTGTAGGTGCGATATTCTGTTCTGGGGTAATTCCTGGGTTAGCTGCAACAACTTGTGGCGCTTTATTGTCTGTCAGTTTTTGTTTATTCCCCATATTCATCCATATCAATCCCCCGGTGATAATAACTGCAGCCGCTGCGGAAATACGCATCCAGGTAAGGTGAACAATGCGGGCAGACTTTTTCTCCAAACGATAGAGCCTCTGTTTATCAGGGAATTTGATCGAATCATCCACCTGCAGTTTGGTGTGCTGCAGTAATATCCATTCCTTCTTTTTTTCGGGGTTAGCCGCAATGAACGCTTCTACCGCAGCACAAAGCTCTTCCGGCAATTCATTATCGGCATACAACAAGAAAAACGTTTCATAATTATCCGGGGTAATCAGCTCTGCGTTTTCCTGTTTATACAGCAGGCTTTTGTTTTCAAAAACAATTTCTTCAGTTGAAGAAAGCTTTGTTTGAAGCAATATGTCCAGTTGTTTCTGCAGGTTAGGATGCTGTGCGGCAAAATCTTCCACTTCAGACCTCAGTTCCGCATCAAGCTCATTATCTACGTAGAGCAGAAAAAATTCTTCGTAATTATTACTGTTGACTGTCATTTTGCAGATGTTGTACTTAAATCACATATTCTATCTTCACCAGGTAATCTTTCAGTTGCAGCCTTGCCCGGTGCAGATACACTTTAACCTGGCTCTCGCTTAACCCCATTATTTTACCGATTTCATCGTAAGAATATCCCTCATAATCTTTCAACATTACCAAAGAACGTTGAGTTTCATTCAGCCTGCCTAATGCTATTTCCAGTACTTTTTTTACATTATGTCTGGGTTCATCTATTTTGGTTGCTTCATTAAATTCTTCTTTCAGGCTAATCCTTTTTTCTTTTCGGATATGATCAATCATCTGGTTGTAGGCAACGGTAAATAAATAAGATCTGCTTTTGTCGTAATGCACATTTTCCCTGTTGCGCCACAATTTTTCAAAAGCCGATTGTACCACATCCCGTGCGTCCTCTTCATTTCTGAGATTCTTATAAATAAACCGAAACACATTGTCAGCGTAATGGCTTACACATTCATTATAGTCTTTTTCCGTCATACAGTCTTTAAATCCCGGTAAAATTACTTCTCAGATTTGTGATTGTACCAGTTATACGGTTGGACGGCAGGAAAGTTACATAAACGAAAAATAATTTGTATAGCTGTAAAAAGGAGCAGAGGAAATCAATAGGTTTGCAGGAAAAAAATCAAACCGTATGGATCAGCAGGACATTATACTGGTGAATGAGCAGGACGAACAAACAGGAACCGGTGAAAAGATGGACGTTCACTATAAGGCGCTACTTCACAGGGCTTTTAGTGTTTTTATTTTCAATGATAAAGGAGAAATGCTGTTGCAGCGAAGAGCATTGACAAAGTATCATAGCGGAGGATTGTGGACCAATGCCTGCTGCAGTCACCCCCGGCCCGGGGAAACTGCCATAGCTGGCGCAAATAGAAGATTAATGGAGGAGCTCGGCTTTACGGTATCGCTTACCAAAGCTTTTGATTTCATATACAAAGCCTCTTTTGATAATGGACTAACCGAAAATGAATTTGATCATGTATTTATGGGGGAATATAACGGGAATATAGCGGCTAACCCGGAGGAGGTAATGGCTTATTGTTATAAGCCGATGGAGGATATTAAAGCGGAGCTGGCTTCTTCACCTGAAAGGTATACGGCCTGGTTTCATATTGCTTTTCCACGGGTAGAAGCTTATTTTCTCTCTCACTGATTACTCTGGTTTTTCTCTCACAGATTACACAGATTTTCACAGATTTTTTTGTTTGTGTATTCGTCATTCGGAACAAAGTTAGCTACGAATTTCAGCGTTCCACACAGTGGGGGATGGTTATAGAGTATAACAGATTAATGTGTAATACAAATGGCGACTAATGCACGAATGAAGGTAATCCGGCACAATTAGAATCTTTTCATTTGAGTATCCATTCGCGCATCTGTGGCATTTTTTTTTCTCACAGATTACACTGATTTTCACAGATTTTTTTTGAGTATCCCGTTTGTGTGATAAAACGTATGGACACCTCTGTGGTAATCTGTGACATCTGTGAGAAACTTCTTTTCTCTCACCCGTTATCGTCACAACTGGCTGTTGATCAGGGGAAGCGTACTCGCTACTTCATTAGCTTTCTGACGCAGGAAATGGCTTTGGAGATTTTGTAAATGGCGGGCATGGTGAAGATCGGAACCGAGCAGTTCTATTTGCTGCTTTTTAAAAAACCTGTCGGCAACCTGTGCTACGGTTTTGCCATAATAGCCTATAAGTGAAAGTAAATTTACCTGGAACAGACAGCCGAGGTTGCGCAGCTCTTCGTAAATCTCAGGTTTATTATGCAGATAGGTATAGCGCTCGGGATGTGCTAAAACAGGTTTGTAGCCATTGAGCTGTATGGAAAATATTTTTTCTTTATAATCGAGAGGAAGGCTGGCAAAAGAAAATTCCACCAGCAATAAATTATTTTTAAGTGTGAGTAGTGGTTCTTTTTTCTCCAGCAGGCTGTCAAAGTGGTCATCAAGAAAATATTCTGCGGCTGCCTGTATCTCTATATTAATGTTCTGCTTTTTCAATTCAGCCATAAGTTTTTCATATCCCCTGGTGATGGTTTGCCGGTTGTTAGGATAGAGGTCAATCATGAGATGTGGCGTAGTGATCAGCTTTTTGTAACCAAGATCCATCATACCCCTGATGAGTTCAATTGATGTCTCCACATCAGGAGATCCGTCGTCAATACCGGGAATTAGATGAGAATGCATATCGGTACCGATTATGCTGAGATCGCCATCAAATACAGGTTGTTTTTTTTTGAAGATTGAGAACATGATAAAACGTGTCTGAAATTAAAGGTAATGGTTAATTACTTTTTAAAAAATTGTCCCAGTTTACGTACAGGTTTCAGGTATAAAGTAAACGGATGCGGAGACAGATCATTAATCTTCCAGGCCATCCTGTCCTGTATATTGGCCTTTATCCTGTTTTTGAACGAGGCGGTACTCATTCCTCCTACCCGCATTTTTATGATCACTTTATTAATATAATGCGCCGGGATCTCATATTTAAGTAAAACGCGGAGCATGAGCTCATAGTCTGCTGCTGATTTCAGGCTCTTATTAAAAGTCCCGGCTTTATCGTATACTTCTTTGCGAACAAAAAAAGTGGGATGTGGTGGCATCCAGCCATAATAAAAACTCCGCCGGTTGTAATTGCCGGCCTTCCAGGTGCGAACCACTTTTTCAAGATTATCGCGCTGTACAAACTGCAGATCGGCATAAGAGGCCATCACCTGTGCCGTTGCAAAGGTTTTAGCAATCAGTGATATCACACTACTGTCGGTATAAATATCATCTGAATTCAAAATACCAATGACATTGCCCGAGCTTGCGGCAATGCCTTTGTTCATAGCATCATAGATGCCTTCATCTTTTTCTGATATAATTTTCTGTACGTGGGGAAACTCCCTCACAATTTCCAGTGTGCCATCTGTGGAGCCGCCATCAATTATTATATGTTCCACATCACTATAATCCTGTAGTCTGATACATTCCAGGGTATCACGGATGGTAGCGGCGCTATTGAAAGTAGCTGTGATGATGGAAATTTTCATTAGATTAGGTTCTTGTTATCACACAGTTTTCCAATACCAGCATATCCATCTTTGTTCTTAGAAAACAATCCAGTGCTTCTGCGGGAGTGTTTACAATAGGTTCATTCTCGTTGAAAGAAGTGTTAACAAGAATTGGGACACCGGTTTTTTTATTGAATGTTGAAATTAAACCATGATATTTAGGCTCTATTTTTGCGTCAACGCTCTGAAGGCGGCCTGTACCATCAACATGTGTAACTGCAGGTATAAGATTCCTTTTTTCGGGTTTAATCACAAATACCTTCTCCATAAAGGGGACATAATCATTGAGTTCAAAAAAATCTTTAACATACTCAATAAGTATTGATGGCGCAAATGGACGAAAGCTTTCTCTTCTTTTTATTTTAAGATTAAGGATTTCTTTAACATCATTACGCCGGGGATCTGCTAAGATAGACCTGTGCCCGAGCGCTCTTGGCCCAAATTCAGCTCTACCCTGGAACCATCCAACCACGCCACCCTCAATTAACTTATCAGTTACCATATCAAATAAAGTATCACTTTCAACTTTCTTATACTCTATTTTTTTTTCTTGAAGCAATTGCTCTATTTCATCATCATTTGATTTTGAACCCGTATATGGGTCATACATTGGGGGCATTCTGGGGTTGTTCAAGATATGATTATAAAGATATAGAGCTGATCCCATTGAAGTGCCGGCATCATGACCTGCCGGAGGAATATAAACATTTTTAAATGGCGTATTTAATGTGATTTTTCCATTTGCAACAGAATTCTGGGCAACACCACCAGCTATACATATATTTTCGCTGCCGGTAAGCGCATGAAGTCTTTTTTGAACATGGAAAATTGCCACTTCACAATATTTCTGAACTGATGCTGCAAGGTTTTTGTGATGCTCGGTTAGCGGTTCAGAAGTGTTTCTTGATTTTCCAAATAGATTTTCCAATTTTTCTGAATATATCTGGCTTGGAGTGGGATCATTTTCCTCAAATATTCTAGTAGTAATACCTTTTTTGTGATGTATAAAATAATCAAGATTCAATTTAAAAAGTCCGTCTTTCTCCAGAATAAGAATTTCACTCATTTCTTTAAGATAAACAGGCTTTCCATAAGGAGCAAGTCCCATCACTTTATATTCATCCCCATAGTATTTAAATCCCAGATATTGTGTAAACGCAGTATAAAATATTCCTATGGAGTGCGGAAAAAGTACCTGCTCTAAAACTGTTATTTTATTTCCCTCCCCAACAGCTAACATGGTAGAGCAAAAATCTCCAAATGCATCTACAGATAAGACTGCAGACTTTTCATAAGGTGATGCAAAGAATGCGCTTGCGAGATGCGATCTGTGATGTTCAATATTTTTAATTTTTGCAGCAAAAGCGGAAGCCGGTATTGAAAAATGCTCTGCAAAAATATCTTCAAGCGCCCCAATTTTTTTACTGTTTTTCAAACGTTGTGTAATACCACTGAGGCTCGTTTGGTATTTTATTGTGTGCAGTATTTTTTTAGAAAGGTTTTCCCTGGGGTTCCTGGAAACCGTAATATAATCTACCGCTTCAATTGAAATACCTGCTTCTTTCAAACATTCCTTAATTGCTAAAATCGGGAAACCGGCCCAGTGTTTTTTTCTTGTAAATCTTTCTTCTTCGAATGCACACAGCAACAGGTCGTCTTTATAAATACAGGCAGACGAATCACCATGATAAATATTTAATCCAAGTATATACATAATGTTATTTCTCAGTTTTATTGTAATTCAGCCACTGCAATGTAATTTCAATAGCACTTTCTCTGTTGTAAGGCAATCGTCCTGCAACAGCAGTAGTATTTTCAAGCGGAAGTATATTGTCTGTTGTCATATTCTTTAATCTGAACGATGTCATAGGAAAGCTGATACCGGCTTTTTTTAATACATCTCCAAACAAAGCAGCAAACTTAAAAATATAATACGGTACTGAAATAAATTTTGAATTGCCCAGTTTAAAGGCGATTTCATCCGCCCAGTCAGAAATATTAATGGGAGGATCATCGCCAATATAATACATTGAGCCCCTGGGGGTATCCGCTTTCAGTAACTTATCTATCTGGTACACCGAATTATATACAAATCCATATGTTTTTGTACAGGCTTTATCCCTGATATTAAAATATTTACGCTGATAAACTTTATCAAAAAAATCACGGTATGGCGTATCAAACCAGGGACCCCAAATAGAAGTAGGTCTTATAATTATCCATTCGAAAGGTAAACTATACTTTCTGAGTAATATTTCCATTTGTTTTTTACTTTCCCCATAAATATTTGAAGGAGAATAATCTTCATCATTCACCGGGATATACCCGACCCTGCAAACAAGCATGGACGATGCAAATATTACTTTTTGTATTGTATTTAACTGCGAAAGTGATGTAAGCAGGTTAATTGTACCTCTTGTATTGATTGCATAATCCTCAAGCGAGTTACCATTCAGATCTGTTCTTGCTGCCAGGTGAATAACATGAGTAGGAGCAATAAGTTTAATAGCAGCCCTGGTTTTTTCTTCATCAAGCAAGTCAACATTTATCCAGTTTGTTATATGATTTTTATCACGGGGCGGATGTATATCAATATTAACTACATCTGTTTGATTGTCCAGGTAGTATTGAACTACATTTGTCCCAATAAAGCCAGAACCGCCGGTAACGAGAATTTTCATGAGTGGCTAAAAAGTTGCAAATATAATTTTTTTATATTTTCATCTTTTGCATATGCTAATGCTATACCCCATGCATTATAACTCCATTTATTTATATCTTCCTGATTCCAGGAAGAAGCTGTGCGGATGGCGTCAATGAATTTCTGGTTTTCCTGCAGAGACAAATCCCATCCCGCTTTATTCTGCAGTAATCCACGCCAGGGTGTCTGATCACTAATTAAAACAGGTTTGCCAAAGGACAGCGCTTCAAATATGGCATGTCCAAAATTTTCTCCTTCTGTGGGCAGTACAAAAACATGATGTTCGGAAAAATATTTTTCCACTTCTTCATGAGGAACGTCTTTGCGAACAGTCGTTTTAATGGACGCCGGTAACTTATCAATCAATTGTTGGCACTGATTCCAGTATCCGGGATTCTCCTCAGTTGTAATGATAGTAAAATTAATTTCGCCTCCTATTTGAGGCAGCCATTCCAATATACGATGAAGGTTTTTAATCGGATGAGTCCTCCCCACAAATATAATTTTTAAATAATCAGATGTTTTTAATGGCGGCTTTATCCAATCCCCTGGTATGGGGGCAAAATTCGGTATTAAATTAATCTTCGATTTTTTACCTATAATATATCTAATATCTTTTATCTCTGTTTCGTCAGTCGCCTGGAACGAGATATCACGATAAATATTCAGCAACTTGAGTGTTTTCAAAAAAAATATCTTCCTGCTTTTTTTAAATTGCAACGCTGTTGCTTTGAGCATTCCTCTTGGAGAAATAATAAATTTAATTTTTAAACGATAATATTTTTTTATCAAAACCGGATATACTGAAAATATTCTTGAGAACATCCCATTTACATATACATAGTCCGGGCAAACTTCTTTTGTAATTTGAAAAGTAATATTCTTCCAGGTGAGATTTGAAGGAGATGCATAATAAATATTGATACCATTATTTATGGTCCAGGTATTTGCAAGTATATCCTTATAGGGTTCAACCATTCCCAAATCACGATCCCTGGTTAATACATATATTTCAAATGTATCTTTTAGATGTAGTGCAAGGTTAACGCAGGAACGAATAGGTCCTCCCCCTCTGAAACCCGGTTCATACCAATCAACAAAAATTAGAATTTTTTCTTTCACGAATTACAACAGTTCGTTTATTGCAAACACTCTTTAACCCGGTGCATTTCAAATTTTCGATCTACATAGGCCTTACCGGCTTGTGGGACTCCACAGCTGTCAACATAATGTTTTTTGACGAACTAATTACAGCATCGTCTTTCCATCACGTGGGGACATGCGCCGAGGCGATCGTCAGAAAATGGGCGATACTAAACTATTTGAATCGTATGCTATAATATTAAAATAAATTAAAACTATGGTTAACAGAATGACAAGATAGTGGATTGGCTATATCCAAAGAATAGGCCTTTTATAGATTTTGATCAGGTCAACATTTCCAAATTTTTTCTTTTCCAACAATAAACATATTATTAAAGAGCCGCTAATAACAGAGAATAATACAACGCTATACTCCTAACATCTGACTTGTGATAGCCTAATTCAAGCAAATTAAAATTATACAAAAATTGGTCTATATGAAACAATATTACTATCATGCAGGCAGTCGTTCTAATTCTATTTAACCCTCAAAATATATCACTCCCATCCGGATGTAATTAATATGACTTTGCAGCAAACTATACGTAATGCGATATAAAGCAAGGAACCTTCTTTCAATAAAATTTGAGCGGAAATATAGAATAGTCGTCAATGTTTAAAATGTGTCAGTCTGCTTTAATAATTTTTTATGATTTCTCCAAATTTTAAGAAATTGCAAAAAACTGGGCGTTGTATATGAATTTCCCTTTTGCTGCTTAATCGCGTTGACACGATAATATTCAAAATTATTCAGGACATCAATCATTCCTTCGGCGGACTTCCTCTGTATCTCTGCACAAGTTAGGGATACCGTTTCGCTTAGCTTGCTTTTAAAAATTATTGGTATCAATTCTTGTTTCAAAATATCGCCAGTATCAATCCCCCTATCAATTTTATGAATAGTATATCCGCTTTTGCTGTTCCCATTATAAATTTGCCAGATTACGCTCTGCGCGTTCTGAAACTCTGGCAATATTTCGCCATGCATATTTATCATGCCACAAGTGGGGAGTGAGAAAATCTTTGATTTTATATATCCATTGCCTAAACTAAGCCCCAGGTATGCGTTGGCCTTTTTAACTTCACTATAACTCAGGTCGCTGTTTATATCATTGGTCTCTATAAAAGGAATGTTATTGTCGTTACAAATAGCTATAATATCCTGAGCGCCTGTTAATTCATTTACATCCTGGGTAAACCATCTTCGAATTCTTATACCATTTAAGGCTCCTAATATTCCAATCTTAAGCAATTTTTTAAGTTTCTTCTTATAAAAACTTTTTTTGTTTTTAATAGCGCCATTGCTAATAATCACCTTGGTGATCTCAATATTTTTATTATTGATCAGATAAGGTAAGAAAAAAGAAGCTGTTCCCTTCTTTTGCCCTGTAAGGATTACAATTCTCATCACTTATATCTAAAGTAGTTGTTACTAATATTTGCCTTTTTAGCATTTTGGGTTAAGAAAAATATAATATGTTCAAGCGGCCATGACAGAATCATATTATCCCGTCTAAAAAGGATTTTTTTATAGTCAATTTTTTCTTCTTCAACTGATATATGACACCCCCTTTCCGCAGAAGTACAACTCGCAAATCCTGCTTGAAAAACTTTTTCTCTTGCCCGATTTGAGAAATTCACAAATCTGCCATAAGGAAAGGCAAAATGTGCGACGTGCCCGCAATACCTTTTTATTTGCTCGAAACACTCACTTATTTCATACCATTGTTCGGCTTCTCCTATTGCTGCCAGGTTTACATGTGTCATTGTGTGACCCCCTATTTCATGCCCATCTTTAAGCAACCCTTCGATATCACTCCAGTTCATGAATTCTACCGGGGGAAAATGCAACTTTTTCCTGCAAAAAGCCGCCACTTTATTATTATCTGCTTCTGAAATTATTGAAGGGCATATAAAAAAGCAGGCTTTAATATTATACCGATTAAGGATTTTTATCGCGTTGAGGTTATTTTTCAATCCATCATCAGAGCTTATGCTTATGTATGGTTTATCAATATGTCCATTAATTACCCTGTTTACTGCTTCAGAATGTGATATAAATGTGTGATGAAGACTTAATTTAGAAAGTAATTCATCAAATGAATTTTCTTCATCCTTAAAAATATGATGAATGTATAAAAATTGAACGCGTGGCCTTTTTTGCAGAGTATCCCAGTTTTCAAATGTGGACGACACTGACGATAATACATCCAAGGTGAAATGTCTTAATTTGGCTCTATACGTTTCACCTGTAACTATCTTATATTCCCTGTATGAATTAATAAACAACATGCCTGTACATATATATATTGAACTTTATCAAACTTGATATCATATTAGCTAATCGAATTCTTTTCCAGCCAATACTCCAATGCTATAAAAAGCCACATATCCATCCACCTGGGAGAATATCTGTCGTTGTTTAAAAAAGATTTCCAATATTGGTTTAATGCATTGCTGTTTATAAACTCACGTTTTCCAAGGCGACTAATATGATTTTCACAAAAGGACCGTAACTCTTTTCTCATCCACAAGTCCCAGGGAAAAACAAATCCCTGTTTCTTTCTAAAAACAATCTCATCCGGCAGTAATGGCTTTACCGCTTCCACCAAAAGGCTTTTGGGATATCTGGGTCTTTTAAATTCGTCCGGAATACCTAATACATATTTTACAAGGTCGGTATCAAAAAAAGGCTCCCGTACTTCAAGGGCCACAGCCATGCTCATCTGATCGGTATCTTTCAATAGTGTATGCTGCGTGTAACCCATTAATTCCGCGGCGGTTACCTGACTAAGTTCCGGAAGCCGATGCAATGCTTTTGAATAACGCCGCAATTCATTTTGCAAAGCAGTAGTTTTATTGGGAACATCAAGCAGGGATCGAAGCACCCGGGGGGCTATCAACTGCCTGAGAATGGGATATACGTTTTCTATACTCGCAGTTGGCAACCGTAAAATTTGTTTAAGTCGGAATTTTTTGCTTGAAAATTCTCCGGGTTGTATGAAAGCAGCCATCATACGCCTTATTAGTAGGCTGTTATTCCACAACAGGCTTCTTTTATGCAGGGCGCTGAATTGTTTAAAAACAGGATACCCTGCAAAAAGTTCATCACCCCCAACCCCCGAGAGAGCTACTTTAATTCCCGCATTTTTAATAGCTTTGGAAACAACATAAGTATTAATGCCATCCCCGCTAGGCGTGTCCATAGAAGACAATGCATTGTCCAATTCATCCAGCATTACAGATGATGAGAGCCGGATCCTTGTATGTTGCGTATTAAATTTTCTGGCAACAATATCCGCGTAAGAGGATTCATCATATTCCTTTTCACTGAAAGAAATATTAAATGTGTTCGGCTTTACCTGGCATTCCTCTGCCATTAAGCCAACTACAATACTTGAATCTATACCGCCCGACAAAAACGCCCCTACAGGCACATCACTGACCAGTCGCCTTTTAACTGATTGTATCAATAAGTCCCTGACATTGCTTTTTACAATATCTATATTTTCATAGCGATTGACATCATATTCTTCTGAAACAAGGCTCCAATACTGTTTTTTTTCTGTCTTTCCATTCTTCACCTCAATATAACTTCCCGCTCCCAATTGCTGTATTCCCTCAATTATGGTAAGCGGATAACTTAAGGATTGATAAGAGAAAAACTCAAGCAATCCGCTTTTACTGATATGTTTAGGAATAATTCCGCTACACAACAGAGACCTGACTTCCGATGCAAATAGTATTTTTTGATCGTCAATAAAATAATACAAAGGCTTTACACCAATTCTGTCTCGTACAATACAAAGTTCTTTTAACTGCCTATCCCAAACCGCAAAAGCAAACA
>JAFDXG010000124.1 GCA_018268105.1 Bacteroidota bacterium
AAATTTCAATTTTTGCGTTCCCCCGCCCCGCGGGGCGGGGGAACGCAAAGCACCTACATTCCTTGTTGCCAAAAACTCTGTATTCTTATTTACGAAAAACTCTGTATTCTTATTTTCTATTTACATTCCTATATGGTGCGATTAAAAGAAGTATAAACAATGAGACAAATTAACATCATATATTCATTTCAATTCCTATATGGTGCGATTAAAAGCAATAATAGCTGCCATAGTTACCATTCATAACTGATATTTCAATTCCTATATGGTGCGATTAAAAGCCGTGCAAGCTTGTGCAACATGAACTGCTATCCGATTTCAATTCCTATATGGTGCGATTAAAAGTGTCTCTGCCTTTCGTACATTCTTTCGTTCCACTTTCATTTCAATTCCTATATGGTGCGATTAAAAGTGGTTTGCTACCTCTTTAATAATGTATTCCAACTGAATTTCAATTCCTATATGGTGCGATTAAAAGTTTAGGTTTTAATTTTTCTAATAGCCAAACTAATCTATTTCAATTCCTATATGGTGCGATTAAAAGACCCACACATATTTGTGTGTGTGTTGTATGATGAAATTTCAATTCCTATATGGTGCGATTAAAAGATACATTTATTACCCGAAAAATTCGTAAAAGATGAATTTCAATTCCTATATGGTGCGATTAAAAGAAAACCGTTTATCTTTCTGATTGCATTAATTACAGATTTCAATTCCTATATGGTGCGATTAAAAGTGTTAAGGTTACAAAATGAGCAGAGAGAGCCTTATTTCAATTCCTATATGGTGCGATTAAAAGAAATAGCCGAAGAACTCAAGAGCAGAAGATTAGAGCTATTTCAATTCCTATATGGTGCGATTAAAAGCTCATTCCGTTGCTAAACTTAAATGTTTTTGAGTAATTTCAATTCCTATATGGTGCGATTAAAAGAAAATCAGAATTGGACAATAAGCCTGACAGATTCATTTCAATTCCTATATGGTGCGATTAAAAGCTTTTGCTTCCAAAGAACCCGCAGGGTCATACACCGAATTTCAATTCCTATATGGTGCGATTAAAAGTATATCACAGGTGTAAAATCCCCTGTAGTAATATCAGATTTCAATTCCTATATGGTGCGATTAAAAGTCGTGTATATATCAGGGGCATTTTCTCCGAACACAGATTTCAATTCCTATATGGTGCGATTAAAAGCCAATAGCCATATATACAATCTCGCTATTGGTAGGATTTCAATTCCTATATGGTGCGATTAAAAGACACTGCCCACTACTTTTACAATGCCACCTATTACAATTTCAATTCCTATATGGTGCGATTAAAAGAGATCATTTGCACTGAGCGCACCTGTGGTTAATAATTTCAATTCCTATATGGTGCGATTAAAAGAACTGTTATCCCTTTTTGATCTGGCAGGTAATCTTCATTTCAATTCCTATATGGTGCGATTAAAAGCCAATCTTTCCGCATGGCGCAGCATTAGGCAAACACATTTCAATTCCTATATGGTGCGATTAAAAGCTATGGTTGTTGTTCCAGAGCTTGTATATTCGTTTTGATTTCAATTCCTATATGGTGCGATTAAAAGAAGCGCATCCTGTTTGTACTCTACTTTACTTTTCATATTTCAATTCCTATATGGTGCGATTAAAAGGCTTATGCTGAAGCTGGTTTCTATCAGAGTGATTTGATTTCAATTCCTATATGGTGCGATTAAAAGAGATACAAACTTCGGAACGCCATGACACCTCTTTTGCATTTCAATTCCTATATGGTGCGATTAAAAGACAGATACTTTGCCTGCTCCCAAACAGCGCAAAGGCATTTCAATTCCTATATGGTGCGATTAAAAGTATACCCCCACTTTAAGGGGCTTTTTTGGGTATTTTATTTCAATTCCTATATGGTGCGATTAAAAGTAATCGCAGCGGGGAGCTACTTGAAAGTATATCATATTTCAATTCCTATATGGTGCGATTAAAAGTTACTAATTTTTATGATAATAAATGTATAGCAGGTGAATTTCAATTCCTATATGGTGCGATTAAAAGCTAAATAATCTAAAAGACTACCTACACCGTTATTAGAATTTCAATTCCTATATGGTGCGATTAAAAGGGGAACAAAGAAGTAATGCATGAAACAATTAAAAATTTCAATTCCTATATGGTGCGATTAAAAGAAGATACCGGGTCCACTTTCTCAGGGTCATAAGCATTTCAATTCCTATATGGTGCGATTAAAAGGATGTTAACTTTTTCAAATCATTCTTTTCAAACTCATTTCAATTCCTATATGGTGCGATTAAAAGTCTGTAACTCCATCTGGTATTACTCCAAACCATTCATTTCAATTCCTATAAGGTGCGATTAAAAGTGAATCCGGTATTGTCTAAAGTATCTGTCGAAGTTATATTTCAATTCCTATATGGTGCGATTAAAAGCTTACTTGTGGCAGGGTGGTGTTTATATGAAAATATTTCAATTCCTATATGGTGCGATTAAAAGTGCAAACGTCCAGGATTGTTATGTAACTAATAATTAATTTCAATTCCTATATGGTGCGATTAAAAGATAAAAGTAGATGGAGGAAGTAAGTTAATAGGCAGATTTCAATTCCTATATGGTGCGATTAAAAGTCGTCAGCTACTGGTGTGATTATGTGGACAATAAAATTTCAATTCCTATATGGTGCGATTAAAAGTTCCAAATGGCAACCCGGCTGGTGCTGTTAAACAATTTCAATTCCTATATGGTGCGATTAAAAGTATACGTTGCGAGACTTACCGTAACGACGATTCCTGATTTCAATTCCTATATGGTGCGATTAAAAGCCAGTTTGGCACACCTAACCCGGCGAACGGTAGCGTATTTCAATTCCTATATGGTGCGATTAAAAGGTGCCAGCACATGGACATTGCGCGGTAATATAAAATTTCAATTCCTATATGGTGCGATTAAAAGAAAAAAAGCGAGTAACTTTAACCCGGTGTCTGGATTTCAATTCCTATATGGTGCGATTAAAAGGGGAGATGTACCGTCTTGATATGGCCCTATTTCTAATTTCAATTCCTATATGGTGCGATTAAAAGCCAATTTAAGACCAAAAATATTTTTTTGAAATTGATTTCAATTCCTATATGGTGCGATTAAAAGCCGCCAGACCGACGACTGCAAGTTGTCTGCTTTCAAGCCTTTGCAAAACTAATTGATCTTCTTTTTATATCAAAAAGTTGTCGGTTTGCAATAATATAATTACCGCCTAGCACCGACAACCTGTATAGTATCTTTAATTTCACAGGTTTATGCCCAATGATGTCAAAGAACCGTTGGTAATGCTTAGCTATATTCGCTTCCCCGACAACTAAATGAAATTATCCAGTTCATTTTTTTCCTTCCCTATCACTTGTTTCTCAAGCCACTTCTCCTGCCGGCTGCTGAATACAATAATACTGTCTTTTTC
>JAFDXG010000125.1 GCA_018268105.1 Bacteroidota bacterium
GTAAAGGGTAGAATTTTATTTTCATAAAACCGGGATTAGGGTGTTTTACAATGGATATACTTTAATATTTATGTCAAAGCTAATACAGGCAAACCATTACTATTTATACATTCGATTATCTGGCATTTTTTTTCGGTAAGCGAATATTGATTGATTATCATAGATCAATTCGGCATAAGAGTATTCCACTATATATACATTAGTATAACGTTATAATTTTAACTGAAGTATTTTTATGACCAAATAGGTTGATCATTAATAAAAAATCCCGGCATTTTTATGCCGGGATTACTAAAAACAAAAAATATTTAGGTGTAATTATTTATACCTGCTCATTATTCCCTGTGCAAGCTCAGTCATCTTTTTAATTCCTTCTTCAGGAAGATTTCCCTGCTTAAATTCTGCAAGCACTTCAGGTAGCTTATTTTCCATTTCAACCAGGAAGATTTCTTCAAACTCCTTCACTTTATTTACAGGTACATTTTTAAGAAGTCCCTGTGTACCCAGGTAAATGATGGCCACCTGTTTTTCAACAGAGAAAGGAGAATATTGGGGTTGTTTTAATATTTCCACATTACGTGCTCCTTTGTCAATAACTGATTTCGTAGCAGCATCAAGGTCACCGCCGAACTTAGAAAATGCTTCCAGCTCACGATAAAGCGCCTGGTCAAGTTTAAGTGTACCGGCAACTTTCTTCATGGATTTGATTTGTGCATTACCACCCACACGGCTAACCGAAATACCTACGTTGATCGCAGGGCGAATACCAGAGTTGAAAAGGTTGGACTCCAGGAATATCTGCCCGTCTGTAATGGAAATTACATTGGTGGGGATATATGCGGAAACGTCACCAGCCTGTGTTTCAATAATAGGTAATGCTGTTAATGAGCCGCCGCCTTTTACCAGGTGCTTAATACTATCCGGAACATCATTCATTTTTTTAGCCACCGCATCATCACTGATTACTTTAGCCGCACGTTCCAGCAAACGGCTGTGAAGATAGAACACATCACCAGGATATGCTTCACGACCCGGAGGACGACGAAGCAACAATGATACCTCACGATAGGCAACAGCCTGTTTACTCAGATCGTCGTAAATGATAAGTGCAGGACGTCCGGTATCGCGAAAATACTCTCCAATAGCAGCCCCTGCATAAGGAGCAAAGAACTGCTGAGGTGCAGGGTCTGAGGCTGAAGCGGCAACAATAACAGTGTATTCCATTGCACCGTTATCTTCCAGTGTTTTCATTACGTTGGCAATTGTAGATGCCTTTTGCCCGCAAGCCACATATATACAATAAACAGGTTTACCGGCTTTATAAAATTCGCGCTGATTGATAATAGTATCAATTGCAATAGCAGTTTTACCCGTCTGGCGATCACCGATGATCAGTTCACGCTGACCGCGACCGATGGGGATCATTGCATCCACTGCTTTGATACCGGTTTGTAAGGGTTCTTTTACCGGTTCACGATATATAACACCCGGAGCTTTGCGCTCCAGTGGCATTTCAAACAAATCCCCGGAGATCGGTCCTTTACCATCTATCGATTCACCCAATACATTGATTACACGACCAACCAGTCCTTCTCCAACTTTCAGAGAAGCAATACTACCGGTTCTTTTAACCCTGTTGCCTTCTTTAATCTCGTTTGATTCACCCATCAATACCACCCCTACATTATCTTCTTCAAGGTTGAGGGCAACTGCTTTTACACCATTTTCAAATTCAACCAATTCACCGGCACGTACATTATTTAAACCATAAATACGTGCAATACCATCACCTACCTGTAGAACAGTACCTACTTCTTCCAGATCGGCGCCTGCATTAAAATTGCTCAACTGCTGGCGCAGTATCGCACTTATTTCGTCGGGCTTAATTTCTGCCATATCGCTTAGTTTATTTTGTTTTTTATTAAATTAAATTTATTCCATCTATATGTAATAGAAATAAAATATTTACCTGATATTTCTGATATAAATATTACTCCTAAATTGCTTTTGAATATCTTTTAAATCTCTTAATATACTCGCATCAACCAGTTTATTATCAAATTCTAATACAAACCCTCCAATCAGTTCATCTTTCACCACTGTTTCAAGTTCTATAGTAGGCAGAGCGGTATCTGTTTTTACTTTTTGTTCAATCGCAGCTCTCAGCGAATCGCTGATAGGGTGAGCCGTAGTCAAAGTTACCTTATGAATCCCTTTGATGGCATTGTATTGTTCAATATAAGCTGAAATGATTTCCGGCAATATACTCTCACGGCCTTTTTGTACAATTAGTTTATTAAAAGCAGAAGTAAGTGCAGATACCTTACCGGATGTTATCGCGGAAAGTATAGCATTCTTTTTATCTGCAACAATAATAGGGCTGCGCATTAATGTAACAAATTCCCGGCTTTGTTTGCAAACCGCCTGAAGGTAAAGCATATCTTTATATACACTATCAAGGCTTTTTTGCTCCGTTGCCAGGTCAATCAGGCTTTTAGCATATCTTCCGGCTAAACGAGGTTGAAGCATTAGTTCAATTTTATTTCGTTCGTCAATTCTTTGATATAAGTTTCCTGGGCAGATTTATTGCCCAATTCACGGCGCAATACTTTTTCAGATACTTCTATAACAAGATTTCCCACCTGGTTTTTAAGATCTACAATTGCAGCCATTTTCTGATTCTCAATAGCTTGTTGTGTTTCAGCCATTATTTTTGCTGCTTCAGCTTTTGCCTGTTCCTTAGCATCACTGATCATTTTATCTTTAATATCTTTTGCCTCTTTAAGAATAACTGCCCGTTCTTCTCGTGCCTGTACCAGCAGTTTTTCATTATCGCTTTGCAATTGTGCCATTTCTGCTTTTACTTTTTCGGCAGTAGCAATGGCATCATTTATTCCTTTCTCTCTTTCGTGAATAGCTTTCATAATAGGTTTCCATGCAAACTTCCCTAAAATGAAAAGAAGGATAAAAAAAGCAATGGCTGACCAAATCATTAATCCCGGATCGGGGAGTACCAAAGGATTTACTTCCAGTAGCATAATTATTATATTAAGTTAATGAGGCGATAATGCGTTTAAAAAGTACAGGCTTATTGCCCTGTGCGCAAAGCCTGTACAAACTTGTAAAGGTTATTGCACACCCAGGTTGTTACCCAGGAGCGAAACCACCACAGCGAAAAGCGCAACAGCTTCCACGAGCGCCGCAGCAACAATCATGTTTGTGCGGAGGTCATTGGTTGCTTCAGGTTGACGTGCCATACCTTCCAGAGCGCCTTTACCGATCTGACCGATACCAATACCGGCGCCGATAGCTGCCAAACCTGCACCAATTGCAGCAACACTTCCTACTACCATTTTATTTTATATTTAAAAGTGAATAAATACAATTTATAATACCAGATCTTCTTCGTGATTTTCTTCCAATGCCATACCAAAATATAATGCCGACAACATTGCAAAAATGAATGCCTGTATAAAACCTACCAAAAGCTCAATCAGACTAATAAAAACTGAAAATGGCACTGCCAGTGCTGATGCGGATAACGACTCCAGGATGAAGATCATACCTATCAGGCTCAATGCCAGGATATGCCCTGCCGTCATATTGGCAAACAATCGGATAGTAAGTGATACAGGTTTTATGATTGCACCAATTACCTCTATTGGAATCAGGAAGATCTTCATAGGTACCGGTAATCCGGGCATCCAGAAAATATGCTGCCAGTAATGTTTTTTACCATTCACGGTAGTTATCACGAATGTGAACAATGCTAAAGTAAGCGTAAAAGCTATATTACCACTCACATTGGCTCCACCCGGAAAGAAGGGAACCATACCTAACAGATTGTTTATCCAGATAAAGAAAAAGATCGTTAAGAGATAAGGCATAAACCGCTCATATTTTTCTCCTAACAGTGGTCTTGCTACTTCATCTCTTACAAAGAGAATAACAGGCTCAATAAACGATTGAAAACCTTTAGGTGCAGAAGTAACCCCGGTTTTCTTATAGGCTTTGGCCACGTTAAGGAATAATATCAATAGCAATACCACAGTTAACAGCATAGAAGCAACATTCTTGGTAATGGAAATATCCAATATTTTACCTGTTGCTTCCTCATTTATAGTTCCGTCTGCATTTACAACTTTTATTTTGCCTTCAAATGTTTTGTAAGGGTAGTTGCCATTATACACCGCCGGCTCATGATGTTCGTTAACCAACCTGGCCCCGGAAAAAAACTCAAAACCTTTGTCGGTTTTTAAAATCACAGGAAGGGGAATAGATACATGACCCCAAAGGTGCCAGCTATGATCATCCCTGATATGTTCAAGAATTGTAGTAGCAATGTCAAATTTTTCTTCTTTCTCATGACCAGGTGCAACAGATACTGTGACATCATGATGAGGTGTTTCCTGGGCAAATATTGAATTACAAAAAAAAGATATATATAGGCTAAAAGCTACTGCCAATAAGGGTTTACTGTGTTTTAAAGACATTGCTCTTTTGAAATTTGCGGCAAAGATAGGAGTTCAAGGGGAGAAATGAGCAATATGAAGAATATGAAATCAGGAAAATTCTGCATTGTTTATTCACATGTAGCCTGATGGTTAAAAAAGCAATTCAAATGTACCCTTCGGTCTTGCTAAAATAGTTCAAGTACACCGTTTCCTAAAACTGATCTCCACAACATATTATACCCGTTTTACCCACAGCATGCTTTATATTCGTGGGACAATTCTTAAGCGTATGAATAAATATATTGCCCTCTTTTGTGCCCTCATAATCTACTCAGGAATCAATGCTCAAATGGTGGAAAAAGTAACGGATCCAGTTGACTGGGTTAACACATTAATGGGTACGGATTCAAAACCAAGTCTCTCCAATGGTAATACCTATCCGGCAGTTGCACTACCCTGGGGTATGAATATGTGGACACCCCAAACCGGTAAGATGGGCGACGGATGGCAATATCAATATGCTGCAGATAAAATAAGGGGCTTCAAACAAACTCATCAGCCTTCACCCTGGATGAATGATTACGGGCAATTCAGTATCATGCCTATAACAGGTAAACTTCGCATAACCGAAAACGATAGAGCAAGCTGGTTTGGTCATAAGTCCGAAACTGCCAAACCTTATTACTACAGTGTTTATCTTGCCGATCACGATATTACAACTGAAATAACCCCAACAGAAAGAGCAGCGGTTTTCCGTTTCACATTTCCAAAGACGGATGATGCATATATTATATTAGATGCTTTTGACAAAGGCTCCTATGTAAAAGTCGTTCCTTCTGAACGAAAGATTATTGGGTATTCCACAAAAAACAGTGGTGGCGTTCCGGATAATTTTAAGAACTATTTTGTTATTGTTTTTGATAAGCCCTTTGCCAATGCGGGTACTTTTAGCGGCGACAGCCTTGACCTCACAAAACTAGAAATGCAGTCACAACATGCCGGTGCAGTAGTCGGTTTTAAAATTTTCCGGCGGGGCGAACAGGTTCATGCACGAATTGCTTCATCATTCATCAGTCCTGAACAGGCGGAAATAAATCTAAAAGAACTGGATAACGACAGTTTTGAAGTAATAAAGAGAAAAGCCAGAGATAAATGGAATGAAGCACTGGGACGGATTGCCATAGAAGGGGGTACTATTGACCAGGTACGGACCTTTTATTCCGCATTATATCGTATGGTTTTCTTCCCCAACAAATTGTATGAGAAGAATGCTTCTGGTGAAATTGTACATTATAGTCCGCATAATGGCAGGGTGCTACCGGGTTATATGTATGGGGGTACAGGTTTTTGGGATACATTTCGCGCCCTCTATCCTTTTCTCAATCTCATGTTTCCTTCTATTAACACGGAAATGCAGGAAGGTTTAATAAATGCTTATAAAGAAAGTGGTTTTCTTCCGGAATGGAGCAGCCCGGGTGCAAGGCCGGTTATGATAGGCAACAACTCGGCTTCAATTGTTGCAGACGCTTATATTAAAGGGTTAAAGAATTATGATATCAATACGCTGTATGAAGCCTTATTGCATGGCGCCAACACAGAGGGGCCAAATGGAACCGGAAGAAGAGGTGTAGAATACTACAACAAACTGGGGTATGTTCCTTATAATGCAAAGATCAATGAAAATGCTGCAAGGACATTGGAATATGCTTATGACGACTTCACCATTTATCAGTTAGGTAAAGCACTTCATCGCCCAAAAGAAGAGCTGCAATTATATGCCAGGCGCTCACAGAATTATAAAAATATTTTTGATAAGGAAACAAACCTGATGCGCGGAAAAAATGAGGACGGGAGTTTTGCAACACCTTTTAATCCACTAAAATGGGGAGACGCATTTACCGAAGGTAATAGCTGGCACTATACCTGGAGTGTGTTTCACGATATTAAAGGCTTATCAGATTTAATGGGCGGTAAAGAATTGTTTATAAAAATGCTGGACTCAGTTTTTGTATTGCCACCGCTGTTTGATGATAGTTATTATGGTTTTGTCATTCACGAAATAAGAGAAATGCAGATTGCCGATATGGGTCAATACGCACATGGCAATCAGCCTATACAACACATGGCTTATTTGTATAACTATGCCGGCCAGCCCTGGAAAACACAATATTGGGTGAGAGAAATAATGAACCGCATGTATAAGCCTACCCCTGATGGGTATTGTGGTGACGAAGACAATGGGCAAACGTCAGCGTGGTATGTATTTTCTGCGCTGGGTTTCTACCCGGTTTGCCCGGCAACGGATCAATATGTGATTGGGGCGCCGCTGTTTAAAAAAGCAACTCTAAAATTCGAAAATGGAAAACAATTCGTAATAAATACTCCAGCTAACAGCGAACAGACAATATATATACAATCAGTAAAATTAAATGCAGCGAACTACGATAAAAACTGGATCGGACATTTTGATATATTAAAAGGTGGCAGCCTTGATATCATAATGGGTGTGAAACCCAACACCCGACGCGGAACAGAGGAATCTGCCTTTCCCTATTCATTTTCATCAAGTGCAGATGCAACAATTTTAAAATAATAAAAACAGTATTAATTATCTATTCACATCTCATTTAAAGAGATATCGTTACCTTAATGCAAAATTTTACAGAACGATGAGCCAAAAATTCAAATCAAAGTCGAACAATTCACGCAGGAAGTTTATACAAAATACTTCCCTCGCTGCCGCCGGGTACTTCATAGTACCACGCCATGTATTGGGCAAAGGATATGTTGCCCCAAGTGATAAATTAAATATTGCCGGAATTGGCGCCGGTGGGAAAGGTGCAAGCGACCTGCACGAATTTTCCAAAAGCCCCAATGTAAACATCGTTGCCATGGCTGATGTGGACGACCGCCAGGCAGTGAAATCACGTGAGCGTTTTCCTAAAGCTAAATATTATAAAGATTTCAGGGAAATGCTGTCCAAAGAAAAAAATAATATTGATGCATGTTCCATCTCTACTCCCGATCATACTCATGCGGTAGCCACTATGGCTGCAATGCAACTGGGCAAACATGTATATACTCAAAAACCGCTGACTCATGATATTTGGGAAGCACGTATGCTTACACAGGCAGCTAAAAAATATAAAGTAGTTACGCAAATGGGAAACCAGGGAGGTTCCGGTGATGGCGTAAGAAGAATGAAAGAATTATACGATGCCGGACTGATAGGCGATGTTTACAAGGTGGAATCATGGACAAATCGCCCGGTATGGCCTCAGGGTATCGCCTCTCCTACCGGCAAATTTAATATCCCTAAAGAACTGGACTGGAATCTTTGGTTGGGCACAGCTCCAATGATGGATTATAATCCCGGATACCTGCCGTTTAACTGGAGGGGCTGGTGGCGTTTTGGTACCGGTGCACTGGGTGATATGGCCTGTCATATTATGGATCCCATTTACCGGATATTACCTATAGATTTTCCGGAGTCCGTAGAGTGTAGTGTTGCTAATAGCTGGAGCGGATTTTTCCAGGAAACAGATAATCCTGAAAGTGCACCTGCAGCTTCAGCGATACACCTGAACTACCCCCGCAAAGATGGCAAGGGTTCAATTAAAGTAAGCTGGTATGATGGTGGTATCATGCCGGAGAGACCAGATGAGCTTCAACCAGGTGAAGCATTCGGCAACTGGGATGGTGGTGTATTGTTTATTGGTACCAAAGGAAAATTGCTGGCAGATTGTTACGGAGAAAATCCGAGATTACTGCCACTTACAAGAGCAGAAGAAGCAAAAGCTGTTCCTGAAACAATAAAACGTGTACCCGAAGGTCACTATTTGCAATGGGTAAATGCCTGTATTGCCGGTTATGGTAAGGCTGAGACAAGTTCCAACTTCGATTATGCCGGACCATTTGTTGAAAGTATATTAATTGCCAACCTGGCTATTCGCAGTCATGGATTGAAAAATCCAAATGCCAAGGGCTGGGAAGATAAATACCTCGGACGCAAGAAACTGTTGTGGGATGCAAAGGATATGAAGATTACCAACTTTGATGAAGCCAACCAGTATGTAAAACGCCAGTACCGCGCCCCCTGGAGCCTCAATGTTTAGAATAATACAATGATATCGTCTATGAAAGAGGTGACAGCAAGTCACCTCTTTTTTTATCCTCAACAAACTTATGTGTGGAAATAAACTTTGCTTCTTTCGACAGGTCGCTGATTAATTGATCAATCTTTTTAAATAAAACATCAGGATTAATCCTTTTTATATATACAGGCAAATCAAACATTTTAATTTGGGCAAATTCCCAGGGGTGAAAATACAGGCAAAGATATCCGTCATTCTTTAGTGTTTTTAATGCCAGTTTTAAATACAAATGGTAGGGCATATTTTTAAATGCCAGCCAAAATAAGGGTATTCTCAGCTTAGGCGAAACCGATACAGGCACCTGCAAAATTCCGTTGTCGTTAAAAATTGTTCTGGGAATATGACGGTTGTCATACCGCCCGGGTATCCAGCATGGATTAATTGATGAATTATATACATATCCGGAAATACTAACCTGGGTGGGTTCAACCGCCTTCATTCTCGGCATTCTTAAACCATATACTTTTTTACCTGTAATTTCTTCCAGTTTTAATCTTGAATCCAAAAGGTCTTCATTCTTAAAATGAGTATGCGAATAAGTATGTGAAGCTATTTCATGCTGACATGAAAGTTCTCTTATAACTTCCGGAAAATTTTCGGCGAAAAAAGCAGTAGTAAATAATGTGGTATGGATACCTTTCTTTTGTAATAACGGTAAAATATTCTTAAGCCCTTCATAGCCGATATCCAACTGCCGGTCAATTGAAATTTGCTGTTTATACTCCAATGGCAGATCAAACTCTTCAACGTCAAAACTCAATAAAACAACCGGATCAGTTTTCATGTTAAAAATTTATAAAGACCGATACTACTTAACTTCAGCATTGATGAGTTTACGGGTCCGCAAAAATTGTTTACGGTGTATTTGAATCAGTATGATTACCCATATCATACATGCAGGTAATGCTTTTAACGAATAGGGCTTTACAATATGCTCTCTGAACCATGGAGTAAAAATATCTGAATATGAGAATGTTGTCAGCACATATGCAAATATAAAAAACCATAAACCTTGAATTGTTCTGGGCTGAAGGAAATACCAAAGACAAATTCCAGGTAATGCAATGATATAAGTAGGTGATTCGGAGCCTGTGCTAAAAATAACTACAAAAATCAATAATGAAGAAAGCATATACAGTCTGAATGCTTCATTTGTAAAATAGCGGCGGTATATAAATTGACTTGCCATAGCCAGCATTCCGAAGATTAATACAAGTTTATCATTTAACTGGGGATAAAGGTTACGTCTGATTAACCCCATTATGGAAATATCCTGGTAAAAATAATGGGTATCTAACCGGATATTCTTATCAGCTTTCACCTGCAATCCGGCATACCAGTCATAATAACATTGTACAAGAAATTTAAAATCTGTAATCATTAAAGGCAGCAGGAAAAAAATTAACGACCATACAATTGCCCACATTATAAACTTTAAGGGTTTGGCACTAAAAAAGATAAAGGCCAAGCCTACTACTCCATATAATTTTATAAATGTTGGCAGCAATATAAAAAACAAAGCAGCCGCTTCTTTTTTATGAACTACATAAGTATATCCCAGCATCAGGCACCCGCATACTATAGCGTTGCTTTGCAACCACGAAGCGGTATTCATCATTTCATGGGCACACAATATAACTAAAGCCGTTCTCCATTTTACATCAACTGGTAATTTATAAATGGCAAAATAGAGAAAAGCCACATTACTCATTTCCCACAAAAAAGCACCAATCTTAACAGGCAAAAGTGCGAATGGCGCTATAAGAATACTGAAAACCGGACCATATAAGTTCACGTCCTGGTATTCGGCAGGATAAAACAGGTAAAGATTTGTTTTTTGAATAGTATGAAAATAAACATGACGGTAAACCTCAAAATTATTTAATCCTCCTTTGGTGACCGTAATCAGCACAGCTATAAAAGACAACCCAAACCATAAACCTGCAGCGAGCTTTTTATTAAACAAAAAACTGCCTGATAACAAATATTTCTTTACTGTTTCAAGCGTCATAAAGAAGGTATTTCAACAAATTCAATTAGTGAATAAGAGTTTAGAATTATTTTCTTTTGATATTCAGCTGTATCAGCTTAAAAAAATTCTTTAGCTCGGTGAAGATAACTGATGAGCCAAAATTGGAAAAAACTACGCCGTGACGCAAATGAACGGGAATTATACTAAAAGAAAGTTTTTGTTTATGAGCCCTCATTACAAATTCTGTATCTGCCAGGAAACGATTTATTGTTGTTTCTAAGAAAACCGCTTTGCCCCTCTCATTAAAGCCCTTTATCCCTGCCTGTGTATCATACACAGGGAGATGGAAAAAAAACTTATTCATAAAAATGAATATCTTCGAAATGATCTTTCTTGTAAAGGGAAGGTTATTAAAATAGCTTTCTTCCCTTATACCCGTTACAACATCGTACCCCTTTAAAAGCAAAGAAATAATTTCTGAAATATTTTTATTGGAATATGGGAAATCAATATCAGTAATAATCGTGTACATACTTTTTGCACTTCTCACACCTTCCCTTAAAGCATAACCCTTACCCTCATTTTTTTCATAAGTAACGTAAGAAATATTGTCCATTTCGTTGCACAATTTCAACACTTCACTGTCAACACCGGCATCGTTTGTCCCATCATTTACTATAATGTATTTCAGCGATGCATTACCGGCAAGTTCCTCCTGCAAAATTTTAGAATGCCGAACAAAAGTATTAAGCCAATTATTGCCCGGATTATAAAAGGGCAATACTATAGCAACTTCACGTGAATATTCATCATTTACAGAAGTCCTGATAAAAACAGGACTCTGACTATTCTCAGGAAGTGTGGCGCTATGTCGCTTTGGCATAATTTCTTGTGTTGATAGGTTATCTATGGTAAGGATTGCAATTTTTAAAATTTTTGGTTTACCACAAACTGCACAATTTAATGCAAAAATATAAATATTTTAGGATAACTCTCCAAATACCCAAATATTGACTTACTTAAACAGCAAAAAGAAAAGTGTCCTTTTTTGCTCAGGTTATGAAATGTTCCTGTGTTGACAATACTTTTTTGGATAGCCATCGTATAGTTTATCTTTTATTGAGATTTAATTTCAATCTCATTTTCCTCATCGTTTTGCTCCTCTTCCCAATCTTATTCATACACCGTATATATAGCGGTTAAAAAAAAACCTGCGCAGTTGTATTTGAATACAATTGCGCAGGGATAACAAAAAAGCAGAGATATTTTTGACTGACTGAAATCGCTTTATGGAAAATTGCTGAAAGCTATTTTGCTATTGCTTGTTTTTGATCTTCTTCACCCTTCATAGCTACTACATCGGCAACGGTTCCCTCCCCAATGTGGCATTGTCCTTTTAAAGATACTGAAGGTTCAACCTGGAGTTTACCGGCGCTGATATTGCCTTTAATTATAGCTTTCCCGCGAAGGTTGAGTAAATCCTTAATAACAATTTTACCGGTTATCTTCCCCAAAATATCTGCCTGCTGGCCTTCAACATCTCCTTCCACACTTCCTTCGGCGCCAATCAGCACTTTTGCGGAACCAAAAATATTACCTTTTAGTATACCGTCTATGCGGATATCACCATGACTTACTATGTCTCCTTTGATGGTAGTACCTGCACCAATAAGGCTTGTGCTGGTGGCTGAGGGATTGATTTCGATTTCAGATTTGGATTTTGTTGAGAACATAAGTTATTGGTTTTAAGTAAATGATTAATCTTCGGTTTTATCATCTTTAGGAACATTCAACTGAGTCGTATCAAGTGGCATATTCGCTGTAGTTCCTTTGAGCACATTTTGTATGTTTTCGAGGTACTTGTCCCTGTATATCATTTGTTGCTCTAATGAGTCAACCTGTAATTTCAATGTTATTAATTCCCTTCTGTCTGATCCGCTGCCATATCCCGGTACATAATAACGCAAAGGAGTAAAAACAAGCAGCGCTACTGTTAAACCTACCAATACCACAAAAACCGTGCATAAAGTGATGTACACACTTAGCCTCGATAATCGTACCGTAACCACTTCTTCATAGGTATCATCGTTCATTACAACCAGCCTGTACCTGTTTCTTAAACGCTGCAGGGTAGTATCTGCATCAAAAATCTTTGCCATTCTCCATTATTTCTGTTAAAAATAACCACTTTGGCTTAGTTTGAAAGAACTTAATCAGGAAAAAATAAACAATTAAAAATAATTTCGCTGAAAATTAGTTTATTAGCTATTACGAACTACAACAACATGTCCAACAGTAAATACTCCTTAACGGCTATTTTCCTGCATTTATTTTGCTGTGGATATTATTTATCTGCTGTAGCTCAGAAAGATGTAACACTCGATATAAAGAAGCCTAAAAAATTTGAAAACCGGGTTCTTGGGTCAGATAAAACCTATACCACCAAATATACTTACCCGCGCAGAGTAATGCAGGGCATGAGTACACATTATAATTTTTTCTTCAATGCAAATATTAAGATCAACGATATTGTAACCGGCGCCAAAATGGCATTCAAAGATGATTTTACCCAGTTGCTACCTTTTTTTAATTATACACTTGATGCCACAGCAGCTCAAAAAACAGAGCTCGACTCCGTACTTATGAAATGTAATGCGGGTATACTCCTTCACGACCTCCGCAATGAATGGATTGATGATATGTATCTGTTGATGGGAAAAGCTTATTTTTTTAAAAAAGAAATTGATTCTGCAGCATTGGTATTTCAGTATATCAATTATTATTTTCAGCCCAAGGAGGAAAATGAGCTTGGATATAAGAAATTTATCGGCAGTAACCTTAATGATGAAGGAAATGTATATTCTATTTCTACCCCCGAAAAACGCGGTACATTCAAAAAAATGTTCACTGAGCCACCAGTGCGCAATGAGGCGCTCATCTGGCTTCTACGATCCTATATTGAAGACAGTGCTTACGGCGAAGCAGCAGGGCTTATTCAAACTTTGCAAGGTGACCAATATTTTCCCAACAGGTTAAAACCGCAACTGGAAGAAATGCAGGCATATTTTTTTTATAAAAAAGAAATGTGGGACAGTTGTGCACTTCATTTAATTCCTGCGCTTGACAATGTTGAAAACTCACTTGAAAAAGCAAGACGGGAATTTCTGATTGCTCAGTTGTTTGCACTCAGCAAAAAAAACGACGAAGCAAACAACTACTATAATTTTTGTATAAAACATACGGTAGATCCAGTAATGGATGTATATGCCCGGCTACACCAGATAAAGCTGGCAGAACGGGAGCAAGATGAAAAAATTATCCAGGAAAACATAGATGCATTGCTGAAAATGGCGAGGCGCGATAAATATTATAATTACCGGAGCATAATATATTATATGGCTGCACAAATGGAAATGCAGAGAACAAATTTTGAAAATGCAAAAGCCATGTTGTTGAAAAGTGTAAAGTACAACCCGGAAGACATGACTCAACGGAACAGGTCGTATTTATATCTTGGCAACCTTGCATATGATAACAGGGATTATACATTAGCTTATGGTGCTTATGACAGTCTTGATATCAACAGTCCGGTGGTAACGGATGAATCCGGAAAAATATCAGAAAGAAAACAATCACTGTCAGGAGTTATTAGTCGCCTTGAAACCGTTAGGGTGGAAGACTCACTGATGCATATTGCAGATATGCCGGAAGCCGAACGGGAAAAATATCTGAAAGCAGCCGCCAAAAGATTGAGAAAAGAAAGAGGATTAAAAGAAGCTGATTCGCTGGGATATAATCCCAATAATCCATTTGCAAACCGTACCACTGCTGATATATTTGCAGGCAACCAGGGTAAAGGTGAATGGTATTTTTATAACAGTAGCCTTAAATCGAGCGGATTCTCCAATTTTAAAAGTGTATGGGGCAATCGTCCTAATATTGATAACTGGAGACGCCAGGCGGCTATAACTGCACAAGCTAATACCCTGCCAAAAGAAATGCCAACTCCAGGTCAGGAAGGATTGCAAAACAATGAAAAGGCATCTCCGCAGGATATCAGTTATGAAGGTTTATTGAAAACGGTTCCTCTATCTGATGAAGCTCGAACCGCATCAAATGATTCTATACAGACCGCCTTATTTGAACTGGGTAAGATATTTAAAGATAAATTTGAAGATTATAAAGAAGCAATCAAAAATTATGAAGATTTGCTTAACCGCTATCCGCATACTCCCTTCCAGGAAGAAGTGATCTTTGATCTGCACTATTGTTATACCAAACTAAACATGCCCATAAAAGCAAGACAGTACAGGGATTTACTGGCGCAAAATTTTAAGCAAAGCAAATACATCGGATATATCAATGATCCTAAGGGGATGGAAGAACGAAAAACAAAAATGAAGAATGATGCTACCCGCGAGTATGAAAAAATTTATACTCTATTCATTGAAGGAAATTTTACAGAAGCTGTAAAACAAAAAGCAATAGCCGACAGCACTTATGGCAATATCTACTGGACACAACAGTTGCTTTACATTGAAGCGATATATCATATTAAACAAAAAGAAGACAGCCTTGCTACCCTCACACTTCAGAACCTGATACGCATCAACTCCGGATCAGGCATGGCTAAAAAAGCTGAAAATATTATCCGTGTTTTAAAGCGTAGAAATGAAATTGAAAAATATCTTACAGACCTGAAGGTAGACCGAGCCCCGGAAGATTCTGCTGTTGAAATTCCTGAAATAAAGAAGAAAGGAGAACAACAACAGGTTGCATCAAATGAGAAACCGAAAGTTGTTGAAATAAAATCACCCGAACAGCAGTTAAACAAGATTGTGATAGACTCTTCACAGTTTCGGAAAGAAGTTCCCAAACAGTCGGTATATACATTTCATCCAAACGATCAGCACTATGTTGCCCTATTGCTGAATAAAGTAGATGCCGTATTTATAAACGAAGCTAAAAATGCATTTAACCGATATAACAGGGAATCTTTTTACAGTCAGCAGATAGCTATGGAGATTTTGCCGCTCAATGACCAGTATAAAATAGTACTTATGTCTGGATTTGCTGATGCGGCGTCAGCGATGGATTATGTAAAACGTACCCAACCTATTGCCGGATCACAGATTGTACCCTGGCTGGCTGCGGACAAATACTCTTTCACCGTTATTTCCCAGACAAATCTCGAAGTATTAAAAACACAAAAAGATCTGGAAGCTTATAAAAGTTTTGTAAAACAGAACTATCCAGCAGAATTTTAACACATCAGATTATAAACGCATATTTGCAGATATGAATCTGCACGAAATTTGCAAATGGAATAAAGCACAATTTGAATGCATTTATAAATAATACCGCATGACAAAAGCTAAGAAATATTTGTGGATCATTTTCTTTACTGGACTGGGAAGTGGTATCCTGTTTATCCTGCTTATCAGTTGGGGTGCATTTGGGAAACTCCCCTCACTGGCAGAACTTGAAAACCCGTCTATCCTTTCAGCCTCTGAAGTATATGCTTCTACCGGGCGTGTTATAGGACGATATTATATTACCGACCGCACAAATGTTTCGTATAAGGATATTTCGCCTAATGTAATTAATGCGTTAGTTGCCAGGGAAGATGAACGGTTTTATGACCATTCCGGCATTGACGGCAGAGGTCTTATGCGGGCGCTTATCCACCTGGGACGCGATGGGGGTGCAAGTACAATTACACAGCAACTTGCAAAAAATATGCTGGGACAGGGCAGTAAAAATATTTTTAGAAGGATAATCGAAAAACTAAAAGAAAATATTGTTGCCATAAAACTGGAGAGAAATTTTACCAAAGAAGAAATCATTGCATTATATCTCAACACCGTTGAATACAGCGATCATGTTTTTGGTATAAGGAATGCATCACGTACTTTTTTTCAGAAAGAACCCGACCGTCTTACCATTGATGAAGCCGCTGTGCTTATAGGTATGCTTCGGGCTACAGGCTTGTACAATCCCAGAACAAATCCCAAGGCTTCAATGGAAAGCAGGAACCTGGTAATACAGCAAATGGTACGCAATAATTTTATTCCTGCATCTGAAGGTGAAAAATTAAAACTGAAACCAATAAAACTGGATTATGAGAAAATGACGCAGAACAATAATTCAGCGCCATATTTTATAGACGTTTTGAAAGAAGATATGAAGCAATGGTGCAGGGAACATAAGAACCCTAAAACAGGTGAACCATATAATATATACAAAGATGGATTGAAGATATATACTACTATTGACCCCAGAATGCAGATATATGCTGAAATGGCTGTTGCCAGACACATGCCTAACCTTCAGAAAGTATTTAATACTCAAAAAAATATTAAATCAGGAAGTGTATGGAAAACAAAAGATGGTAATGCCATTCTGGAAAGAGCAATGAAAACAAGCGATCGCTGGCGGACGATGGCAGATGATGGTATTAAGGAAGCAGATATCCGGAAATCATTCAATGAAAAATTACCAATGAAGGTTTTTGCCTGGAACAGTAAAAGAGAAACAGATACCATAATGACACCGCTTGATTCAATCAAATATCACAGACAGATGCTCCAGGCGGCATTTATTGTTACCGACCCTTTGACTGGTGAAGTAAAAGCATGGGTTGGCGGAATTGATTTCAAAACCTATAAATATGATCATGCTAATTATAATACCAAGAGGCAGGTAGGTTCCACATTTAAACCCATATTATATACCCTGGCCATAATGAATGGATATACACCGGAAACACAGATACCAATGGACCCTGTTGATCTCGGGGGTAAAATGATCTCTGATAAAAAATATACTGGTACAAGACCATTAAGTTACTGCCTCGCTGCTTCTATCAACACTGCCGCAGCAAGGCTGATGAATGAGATAGGTGTAAACAGGACTGTAGATTTTGCACATGACGCAGGTATTAGCAGTAAGATACCGCCCTACCCTTCCATTGCACTTGGCGCAGCAGATTTATCTTTGATGGAGATGGTAGGTGTATATAGTATGTTTCCCGGAGGTGGTATGCACACCAACCCCTATTACATTACCCGTATTGAAGACAGGAACGGAAATGTTCTGGAGCAGTTTGCCAGTACCCATAAAGAAGTGATCAGCGAAGCAGATGCTTATATAATGACAAAAATGATGGAGGGTGTAGTTGATTTTGGGACTGCAAGGTCTGTACGCAGTACATATGGAATTACCAGTGAAGTGGCAGGCAAAACCGGTACTACAAATAATAATGCGGATGGATGGTTTATGGGCTTTACTCCACAGTTACTTGGCGGAGTGTGGGTAGGAGCCGATGATCCGGCATTGAGGATTTCAAATAATTATATTGGTCAGGGTGCTCAAATGGCTATGCCTATATGGGCTTATTTTTTCCAGGAGGTATATAAGGATAAAACACTCGGTATTGATCCCAGGGCAAGATTCGTACAGCCTGCCGGTGTGAAAGATGAGATGCTGAAAGGCTGGAACGAGATTCCTTCTACGGATACACCATTAGTAGAAGGTGATAATTATAATTCCGGTGATGCCAGTCAATATATTGATGTGCCTGTAAGTGACGGAAGGGAAAAAGTTTCTACAGAATCTAAACTGACACCTGAAGAAGAAGTAATAAAGCAGGAAGCCCAGAAAGGAAAAAAAGAAGATAAACACAAGGACTCAGCCGTAGAAGGTGAAAAGAAAAGAGGCTTTTTTAAAAGGTTATTTGGAGGTAGAAAAAAAGATTAGATATATTACGGCCTCTGTAAAGCCCTGCCCCGAAAGTATGACCAACGGTTTTACCAATACGATTTTTAAATGCATAATTCTGCTGACGGTATTGAGTGTGATGTCCTGTGCGTATTCGGAGAAAGCCAGTAGCAGACTTTTAAAAGAAGCAGAACAATCAGCTCCTTTTGATGTTATCATAGTTCCGGGGGTACCTTTCAAGGATGGACGATGGGATACTATCATGAAAGGAAGAGTGTATTGGTCAAAATATCTCTACGATCATGGCATTACTAAAAATATTATTTATTCCGGAAGCGCAGTTTACAGCCCATATTATGAAGCCGAAATAATGGCTTTATATGCCGGAGCGCTGGGCATTCCTTCTAAACATATTTTTACAGAAACTAAAGCAGAACATAGTACCGAAAATTTATATTACGGTTATAAAAAAGCACAACAATTAGGGTTCAAAAAAGTAGCGCTTGCTTCAGATCCCTTTCAGTCGAAATTACTCAGAAGTTATGCCCGCAGAAGAGTGAGTACAGCTATACAATTCATTCCATTTGTTGTGGACACCTTAAAAAAGATGCAACCTGCAATGACTGATCCGCAGATTCCTTATAGCAAAGCTTTTAAAGAAAATTTTATTTCTATCACACAACGCGACAGCTTTTGGAAAAGGCTGAAAGGCACAATAAGAGGCAATATTGATACGACAGCGTATGAGGAAAATCAACCCTCCTTACACAATTGAGAAACAATTGGCATTGATGGTATAACCTTTTAACCCAACCTTTTATTCGGTAACACCTCCGGTAATTATTCTCCGGTGATAATTGATCTGCCCGATATGGTAATTCAGGTGATTCAGCATGAACAAAAGAAAATAGGAAGTATTTGTTTTCTCTTCATTGAGCACCGGTAGCGGATAATCTTTTTGCAGTTCATGTTTTGACAATTGTTCCAGCGTATCTGTTACAACCGAGCGGGTAATATCAATATCTTCCAAAAGTTTGCTGCGGGGAACATTTTTAAGCCGAAATTCGGCATCTCTGTTGCGCACATAGCCGGAGTCGCCAAGTACTGCACCGATAAAATGCTGAAGACTTCCGGTAAGATGGAGGCAAAGATTACCCCCGCTATTGTTTATCCCTTCGCGAATCTGCCAAAGTTGCTCATCTTTGGGATATAGAGTGATTTCTTCTTTCAGTTTGTCAAGGTCTTTCTGGAACAAAGGAATCAGGTGTAAAGTGATCATGACTTATTTTACATTGAATAATTTGGAAATAAAGGAACGCAATATCAGAATTTAAATTATAAAAAAAATTTTTGTTTATGTATAAAATACCCCTGTATACTTGGCTTTTAGCGATATAGGCATTACCTTTGCACTCCCAATTTTTAAAACCATTGGGATAATATATCATGTCTGAAAATCAAATTGTTAACCCGCTTGCCGGCGAGGCAGGCTCAAACGCTGATGTACAGGAGGTTGCCCAGGCGCCTGCAGCGACAACAAATGTACCTGTACAGGTGCCGGCCGAACCGGAAACCGCTCACGACGATTTCGACTGGAGCATTGACAAACGCAATGTATCTTCTTACAGCAAAGATGAAAAAGAGAAGTATGATGCAGTTTATGAAGGTACATTTAAAACTATTTCAGATAATGAAATGGTAGAAGGTACTGTTGTTGGATTAACCAAAACTGATGTAGTAATAAACATTGGTTTTAAGAGTGATGGTTTGGTTTCACTCAACGAATTCCGTGATCTCCCAGGTTTAAAAACAGGAGACACTGTAGAAGTGATGGTGGTAGAAAAAGAAGACCGTGAAGGTCATCTTCACCTGAGCCGCAAGCAAGCCCGCATTACCCGTGCATGGGAAAGAATTGTTGAAGTACATAAAACCGGCGAAGTGGTTACCGGGGTGGTTACCAGCAAAACAAAAGGTGGTCTTATTGTGGATGTATTTGGTATGGAAACCTTCCTGCCTGGTTCACAAATTGATGTGAAACCTGTAACTGATTACGATCAGTTTGTAGGTAAAACCATGGAATTTAAAGTGGTTAAGATCAACGAAACCATTAAAAATGCCGTTGTTTCGCATAAAGCACTTATTGAAAGCGATATAGAAGCTCAGCGTGCTGAAATCATCAGCAAACTTGAAAAAGGACAGGTGCTGGAAGGAACTATCAAAAACATTACAGATTTTGGTGCATTCCTCGACCTTGGTGGTCTCGACGGATTATTGTACATCACCGATATTAGCTGGGGCAGAATCAGCCATCCGTCTGAAGTGCTGAAAATGGATCAGAAGTTGAATGTGGTTGTGCTTGACTTCGATGATGACAAAAAACGTATCAGCCTTGGATTGAAGCAACTTACACCTCATCCATGGGATACTTTACCCGAAACTATTGCTGAAAATAAAGTAGTAAAAGGTAAAGTAGTGAATATTGAAGATTATGGTGCATTCCTGGAAATTCTTCCTGGAGTGGAAGGACTTGTGCACGTAAGTGAAATCACCTGGGCTAATACGCCTATCAATGCGAAAGAATTCTTCAAATTGGGCGATGAACATGAAGCCAAAGTGGTAACTCTCGATAAAGATGCCCGCAAGATGAGCCTTTCGATCAAGCAGTTGACACCTGATCCCTGGAATGAAATTGAAAACAAATTTCCGGTAGAAAGCCGTCACAAAGGATTAGTGAAAAACATCACTCCTTATGGCGTGTTTGTTGAGCTTGAACCCGGTATAGGTGGTATGATTCATATCAGTGATCTAAGCTGGCTGAAACGTTTTAATCACCCTGGTGAATACACTAAAGTAGGGAATGAAATAGATGTAATTATCCTTGGTATTGATAAAGACAACCGCAAACTTCAACTGGGCCATAAACAACTGGAAGAAGATCCCTGGAATGCTCTGCAGGATACTTTTGCTATCGGAAGTATTCACGAAGGCACAGTGATCAGGAAAGATGAGAAAGGCGCCATTGTTCAGTTACCCTACGGTCTTGAAGGATTTGCACCAAACCGTCATTTATTTAAAGAAGACGGAAAAACTGTTGGTGCTGATGAAACAGCACAGTTTGTTGTAATTGAGTTTGACAGAAACGAAAAACGTATATTACTCAGTCATACACGTATTTGGGAACAGGTAAAAGCTGATGAAAAAGAGGCTGTGAATAAGGAAAGAAAAGCTGAAGCTGCCAAAACCAAAAAAGCAGTAAAGGAAATTCAGGGTAAGGTAGAAAAAACCACTCTGGGAGACCTTGGTGTACTTGCAGAACTGAAGAAGAAAATGGAACAGGGTGATGGCAGTGAAGAATCTGCTCAATAACTACAGTTCTTTATAACATTCCAATCCGCTGTTAAATTTATTAACAGCGGATTTTTTATTTGGAATTGAATTCCTTCAGTTGTATCTGTCCAAAATCGAGGAGGCTCTTTAATTTGAGGTCTGCCGCATCCCATTTATTTTGATGATGTACATGAGGGGCGGGTATAATCACACATTTCATTCGTGCAGCTTTTACAGCAATCATACCATTAAAAGAATCCTCAAAACAAATACAATGTGAAGGATCTTCATTAAGCCGGGCAGCACAATCAAGATATACGGCAGGATGAGGTTTTCCATAAGGAAGGTCTTCAGCAGAAACCATACAGGAAAGATATTTGCCAATATTAAGCTTGTCTACTACTATATCAACCAGTTGAAGCGGTGAGGAAGTGGCAATTGCCATAGTGATTCCCTCATTTTTAAAGAATGAAAAAATTTCAGGTACACCTGGCATTCCTGCTCCATTAGCTTTTATTTTTTCAATTGCGGTTCGGATGATTTGTACTATGGCATACTCAGTATGTTTCTTGTCAATATGAAAATAATTAAACCAGTGTGTTATCCATTCCCTTGTACGCAAACCGGTAGAACTTTGGTATTGTTCTGAAGTCAGTGTAATACCATAAGTCTGTAATAGTTCAGCTCCAGCTTCTTCCCATAGTGGTTCTGAATCTATTAATAATCCATCCATGTCAAAAATAGCTGTAGTAATTTTCATGCGGCAAAGGTAAGCGGCTGATACTAATGAAAAACGTAAAACCTGAAATGTACTATTTTTAAAAAACGTTTTGTCCGTACAATTCAAGTCCCAATGATTTTGAAAAATAAATTACTTAAGGTTTTTGTTAATAAGGAAATACCAGGATAAAGAAAATCTCAAAAATCATTTTATATAAATCCAGAGCTAATGCCAAATAATGATCGCATTTTACTGATAAATGAGAACATCACTACATTGAAAGTGAATGCTATTGTAAATGCCGCTAACTCTTCATTGATGGGAGGCGGCGGTGTTGACGGGGCTATTCATCGTGCTGCCGGCCCTGAACTGGCACAATACTGCAGCACCTTAAATGGATGCGTAGCAGGCGATGCTAAAATAACACCGGGATTCAATCTTCCGGCTACTTATATTATTCATACTGTTGGACCTGTATGGTACAACGGAACAAAAAATGAACATCAATTACTGACTTCCTGTTATACCAGGAGTTTACAACTTGCAGCAGAACATCATTGCAATTCTATTGCATTTCCCTGTATCAGCACCGGAGCCTATCGTTTCCCTTTTGAAGATGCATGCAAAATAGCATTACAAACTATAGATGAATTTCTACAATCTGAATACCTTCCCCAAAAAGTATATCTCGTTACCTTTGGAGATAATGATTTTAAGAGTTATAGCAGGATTTATAGCAATTTTTTTAAATTGCCTTAGCCATTGGGTTACATAATAAGCTATTATCTGCCTAGATTAGACACTTTTCACAGTTTTCAAAATAGCTAACTACTTTTATTTTAACACCGTCTCCATGCTATTCAAAACAGCTTCAGCAAAACCGGGAAGTTTTGTAAGATCAGTACCCCAGAAATTTATATCACTCAGGATAGCGGGCACCAGTTTGTCTGTTGTATTTTTTTGCCAATGCTCATAGAAATAATCGGCATTGTCATCATTAATGGAATAACTCTTTCCCTTCCATTCGCCATAAAAAACATTACCATCTTTTTTCACCGGCTTCATAAACGCCAGAAACGCACCAAATCCTTTTGCAATATGAGCAGGTGTTTTATTAAAATCGGAATAATATTTCAGCAGCACCGGTATTACACGCATCTTCATTTTGGAACTATATTGTACTGTAATACTGATCCACTGGTGATTGATGAAAGGGTTCCTGAACCTATCCAGTACCTGCATACCAAATTGTTCAGCCGCAACAGGATCAACTTTTGCAGGAATAGCCGGAGCTATTTCATGCAGCATCATATCCTGTACAAAGCCGCCAAATCCCGCATCTGCCATGGCTTCTTTTACAGTGTGAAAACCGGAAAGAAAAGCCAGACCGCAACTTAGTGTATGCGTGCCATTGAGTAAACGTAGTTTAAGTTCACGATACATTTCAATATCAGGAGCAACAATCACACCTGCATCAGTTTTTCCGAAAGAAAGTAGCTGTTTTATTTTTTCATCCCCTTCTATAGCCCAAAGCCTGTACACTTCGCACATAATAAGCAGGTCATCCTGATAGCCAAGTGTAGCTTCTATATCCGTTTTGACAACACTGTCGGGTTTGCCCGGAACAATACGATCTACCAGAGAATTGCAGAAATGGTTATGTGATTTCAGCCAATCCACAAATTCAGTCCCAAGCTTATTATAGGCAGCCAGTTGAAGCACTATAGACTTCAACTTATCCCCATTACCCACAATCAGTTCCGTAGGTATAACTATCATTCCTCCTTCGGCGCTGCCTTTGCAGGCATTAAAACGTTCATATAAAAACGCCAGCAATTTTGCAGGAAATGAGGCAGGTGGCTGTAGAAGGATATCTTCTTCTACCAAAGTAATTCCTACTTCAGTGGTATTGGAAATAATAATCTGCATCTCAGGATTATGCGCTGTTTGCAAAATATCTTTCCATTGTTGTTTCGCAGAAAGTACCCGACTGATTGCTGCGGAAATAATATTTTCTTCTACTTTTTCCCCTTTTTCTATTCCCTGCACACAAATAGTGTACAATTCGTCCTGCTTATCAAAAACATCTGCACCACCTGAGTCTGTGGACTTTACCACCACTACCCTACCGTTAAATACACCCAGTTTATTGGCTTTATCAATAAAAAAATCGGGCAGACCGCGCAGCAGTACACCAGTGCCAAACTGCAATACTTTTTCAGGTAAATCAAAAATTGCTGGTGCCGGTTTTTGTACTGCATTGCTAATGGCAGGCAGAGTTGACTTACTTAAAATCATTTTGGTATATTATTATTGTTTATTCTTATCTCACTTGTCCGTTGCCCCTCAATATCCATTTCTCCGTTACTAATTTTTCGAGTGCAAAGGGTCCGCGGGCATGCAGTTTCTGTGTAGAAATTCCAATCTCAGCACCAAGTCCGAACTCCTCTCCATCGGTAAACCTTGTTGAAGCATTGTGGTATACCGCTGCTGCATCTACTTCTCTCAGAAACAATTCCGCCTGTTTTTTATCTTCAGTTACAATAGCTTCCGAATGTTTTGTGGAATGCTCACGGATATGTTCAAGCGCTTCTTCGATATTATCCACTACTTTAACGGCACAGCGCAGGTCAAGAAACTCTTTTCCAAAATCAGCAGGCACAGCTTTTTTCAGAAACGGATATCCTTTTAAAAGTTTATATGCCGATTCATCTGCAAGTACTTCTACTTTGTATTTTTCAAATTCTGATTTTAGCATCGGTAAAAAAGCAGCTGCCACTTTTTTATCTACCAGTAGTGCATCCATAGCATTGCAAACCGAGGGACGGGACACTTTTGCATTCACTACAATTTTTTCTGCCTTTGGTAAATTAGCTTTTTCTTCCACATATACATGACAAACACCAGCGCCGGTTTCAATAACCGGAACCAGACTGTTTTTTCTCACATAACTGATCAGGCTGTCAGATCCGCGGGGGATAAGCACGTCCACATATTGCGTAGCAGTGAATAGCTCCTGTACGGTTTCTCGCTCAGGCGATAAGAGTGTAACCACCTCCTGCGGAATTTTATTCTTTTTAAGCACTGACTGTATGATGGCAGATGCGGCGAGATTGGTATAGGTAGCTTCGCTGCTGCCCTTCAGGATGCAGGCATTGGCACTGCGTATGCATAGCGCGGCTATATCGAATAACACATTAGGTCTCGATTCAAAAACGGCGCCCACCACTCCCAGAGGAACCGTTCTTTTTTCCAGCAGCAATCCATTAGGCAATTTCTTTCTTTCGAGAATTTTATTGGAAGGATTGGGAAGACGGCTTACTTTTCTTATGCTATTCGAAATATTTTTAATGCGCTGCTCATCCAGTTTCAGCCTGTCTGTACGGGGGTTCGAAGGATCCTGTTTTGAAAGATCTTTATGATTTGCTTTCAGCAATACCTGCTGTTGCTTTTCCATTTCATCGGCAATCATCAGCAGAATTTTTTTCAGTGTTTTATCATCCGCTGCTCTTAAAACCGGCGCCGAGTTATATGCTTTCTTAATTAATGTACCTGTAATGCTCATTCTTCCTGATTAAAAAATCACAATATCATCCGCATGGGCGGCAATTATATTTTTATGTGCAATCTGTTGATTAATATCCACGCTGCTCAACCGTGCTTTTGCCACACCAATAATCGTTCCGCTCTCATCGTGCAACTGCACCACTTCTCCGGCAACAAAGTTACCTTTTACTTTGCTTATACCTACTGTAAGCAGGCTTTTCCTGTTGTATAAAGCCTTTGAAGCGCCTTTATCAACAGCAATCCCACCTATGGTAATCGAACCACTGGCAAGCCACTTCTGCCTTGCTTTAAGATTAGAAGTTTTGGGGGCAAAAGTGCTGCCTGATTCACCCTCCAGAGCACTGTGCAGAGGCGTATTACCCTTCAATCCGCAGATAATAACTTTTATACCCAATGAAGCTGCCAGCTTGGTGGAAGTAAGTTTTGAAAGCATGCCGCCTAATCCCCCACTGCTTTTCTCATTATTCACAAAGCCCAAAATGGTTGCATCAATTTTATCAATATAAGGTATCACCTGGCGGTTGTTATTCAGTAACCCGCCTGCCGAAGTGCATATAATGAGTGTATCGGCATCAAAACCTATAGCAATCAATGTTGCTAATTCATCATTATCAGAGAACTTGAGCTCTATATTGCTCACCAGATCATTTTCGTTTACTACAGGCAATATGTTATTTTGCCAAAATTCCTGAAAGGTTTCTTTTAACTGCAGGAATTGTTTACGGTTAGAAAAATGATGCCTTTCGCACAATGCCTGCGCAACAGTGATATTGTATTTGGAGAAAAATTTATGATATAACTGAATAAGCATAGGATTGCCCACAGCAGCAGCAGCTTTACGCTCGGTAATAGAGCCTTTGTAATTCTTAAAAAAAGATTTTCCGCTACCTACCGCCCCACTCGAAACCAGCACTACATGATAAGTCTCATTTAATGCTGCTGTTTCCGCAGCAATTTTTTTTATAACTGCATGGTCAATCTTTCCATCCTTGTCTGTAATAACTGCTGTTCCGAGCTTTATTACCAAAACTTTCTTTTGCATAAGTACTGCACTTCCGGTAAAAGTGAGCGCAAAAATACGGAGGAGAAGGCAACAATGATGCGGTAAAGAAAAATAGCCAGTATTTCAAAATACCTGCAGATGTAACCGAATAGATAAAATGGCTGGTCAGTAACTACAAACAGACAACTCATAAAAAACCTCGGTCCCCTTTAAAAATAATTATCTAAAAATTTGCGAAACCGAAAAGTTGCATATATATTTGCAACCGATTAGTTGCTTAAATTAATTCTTTCCATGCGACGTGACATATTCCAAGCTATTGCAGATCCAACAAGGCGGGCAATCCTCGCCCTGATTGCTTTACAGGCTATGACACCAAATGCCATTGCAGAAAATTTCAACACCACAAGGCAGGCTGTTTCAAAACACCTCCGTATACTAACAGAATGTAAATTGGTAAAACAGGAACAACAGGGAAGAGAGATTTATTATTCACTGGAAATAGAGAAGATGAAAGAGTTTGACAAATGGCTTGATCAATACAGGAAAATCTGGGAAACCAGGTTCAGTCAATTAGAAGAATTGTTGTCAAAAATGCAATCTTCAAAACTTAAATCAAAAAAGAAATGAAACCACAGCCTTTTATAATTGAAAGAACATTCAATGCCCCGGTTGCCGACGTTTGGAAAGCACTCACCCAAAAAGAATTAATGAAAGAATGGTATTTTGATTTGTCGGCATTTAAACCTGAGGTGGGCTTTATATTTCAATTTAAGGGCGGGCCAACTCCTGAAAAGCAATACCTGCACTTATGTGAAATAGTAGAGGTGATACCTGAAAAAAAACTTAAACACAGTTGGAGATATGATGGTTTTGAAGGGAATTCGTTTGTAACATTTGAACTATTTGACAAAGGAGACAGAACAAAACTCATTTTGACCCACGAAGGATTAGAAACATTCCCCAAAAACAATCTCGACTTTGTCTTCACCAATTTCGTTGAAGGATGGACATACCTTATAAACACTTCACTGGAAAATTTCTTATCAACAAACTTAATAAAATGAAAACCGATCTGTTATTTGATTTCAGGGTTGATAAAACTTCAAAAAAAATATTCATCATAAGGGAATTTGAAGCAACCCTTCCATTAGTGTGGAATGCATTTACCATGCCGGAATTACTGGACCAATGGGTAGCGCCTGCCCCCTATACCGCAAAAACAAAATACATGAATTTTGAAGTGGGCGGTAAAAGATTTTATGCGATGGTAAGCCCTGACGGGAAAGAGAGTTGGGTTCTTCAAAAATATACTTCCATTACCCCAATGACTAATTTCAAGCTGTTCAACGCTTTTGCAGACAAGGACGAAAACCCTCAACCTGCGGGTTCGGACTGGGACTTCAATTTTAGTGAAGCCAACGGTATAACCAAAGTAAGTATAACTATATATAACGAATCCTTTGAACGTATGGAAAGTTTGCTGGATGGCTTCAAAGAAGGATATACTGCTACATTGAAAAGCCTGGAAGAATTGTTGGCAAGGTTATCTTAAAGATAATTTTCTAACATTTTATAATCAAATAGGTAATACGATTGGGGTTAAAGAATAAATTAGCTTCAAATCATTTGAAAACTGCCGGGTTTCTTAGTAAAAAAAGAAGATATTTTGTATGGAATCAAAGAATATGAACAACTTTAGTAAAATCATAATTTTTCAGGCAACAAATCTCAGCGTATATGATGCATTAACCAACTCCATTCCTGAATGGTGGACAGAGATGTTTGAAGGCATTTCAAACGAAAAAGGACAATCTTTTACAATCCGCTTCGGAACGGAAATTTTCAAAACCATGAAAGTTGAAGAGCTACTACCAGGCAAAAAAGTGATTTGGAAGGTAACTGATTCACTGATTGACCTTCCTGAGTTGAAAAATAAAACCGAATGGATAAATACTACCATTGTTTGGGAAATAAATTCCATTGACGGTAAAACAACATTAGATTTAACACATCATGGACTGACACCAGAGGTTGAGTGCTTTGAGATTTGTGAAAATGGCTGGCATACCTTCACCAATAGTCTGAGAGATTTCATCCACACCGGCGTGGGTAAGCCATTTAACCCAGATTTTGCAGTTGACTGAAAATTCTGCCCTGAGGGGTCTGATGCGGCAAAGCCAATCAAACGCTGACCGAAGCGTCATGAACTTACGAAACCAGATTTGTTGGGGAGACTTTTAACGGAGTCCAATACTCGTCAGAGTCGTCGGAACAGGCATAAAAATTGGCAATTAAACCAATTTTTCGTCACTTCTACACAGAAATTTTACTACCATAGAATTTGGATTCAAAATTTAACCGAAGAGAAAATAGAATGAGGAAGACACCAGTAAATTAGCACGGCAATTTACTTCAAGTAAACATTTAAAGAGGTGCCGGATTGTGAGCGGAGAGAAGGGTAAACTGAATGGAGATTACTTTAATCGGTTGCCAATTTATATTTTATTAATCCCGTTTTAAATTACGGTCAACACTTTAATTGCAACAGTTGCTTCAAGATAGCATTAAACTTTTTACATCTAATACTATGGTGGAAGATATGTAAAGGTTGTGCGAAGAATACTGAATTTTATATTAATATACCTATGACAATGATAGGCTGTTTCACAAGAGTCTCAGCACAGCCTCATCGCCCTGCACAGCATTTGCCGGTCGTGGATGTGCATCGGTAAACACCTGCAGCGCGGAAGGCTCCCATACTTTAATCTTACTTTCATCAATGTTACCATTGGCATCTTCCACGGCTTTTATATCAAGCTTCAAATATTTTGCCATAAACGGGTACATGGCTTTGCGCTTGGATGGACCATAGTCGTGTTTTTCATTGGCTAAATGTACAGACGCAACAGCACTTCTTTTACCATAGAGTGCATATATCTTTTGCATAAAAGGATACTCTACCTCCGGAGTATGTTTTGTCCAGTCGTCACCATCGGATATTAATAACATTGGTCTTGGGGCAGTTAGCGCGGCAATCTCCACATTGTTGGTCTGATAGTTTCCCTTTTTATGAATAGGCATCCCACTTTCGCAAGTGCAGCCGCCAAAAAAATAAGATGACACCATCACACAGGGTACAGCTACTTTCACTCTTTGATCAAGCGCAGTAAGCAGGAAAGTTTGTGTACCGCCACCCGATGCACCGGTAATGCCTATACGTTCGGGGTCAACACCAGGCAGTGAAAGCAAAAAGTCAAGCGCCCTGGTGCTATTAATGGTTTGAAGTTTCAGCGCTTTTGTAATCTTGTGGTCGCTCTGCAGCGCATCACCATAACCCACCATATCCCAGGCAAACACAACTGCACCCATACGCGCAAGCATAGCACACCGTATTTGCATTTGTTCCTGAAACCGCCCGTCAGGGTCGCGCCAGTGTCCATGCGGGCAAAGAATACCGGCGTAAGAATTTTGTTTTTTTAAGGGTCGATATAAATTGCCGGTTACATAAAATCCAGGCAGGCTTTCAAAAGCAACATTTTCTATAGTATACCCATCCATAATTTTTTTCTCATTGATAATAGCCGGTGTGCCGGGACTGGGTGGAAAGGAAATAAGTTCCATTCCTTCAAGTATATGGCTACGAATTTCCGCAGCCCGATTTGTCCAGTCGTGTAATGAGGCAGTTATGTGTTGATCAAGAAAAGCCTTGCCCTGTTCTTCCGTAAAGTAAGCGCCCTGGCAAAGTTCTACCTGCGCATTAGCCGTAAAAACTATCACAACACAAAAATAAATGAGTAAGGTAATTCTTTTCATATATGGCTGTTGAACGATTATACAAAGTTGATTTGACGCTACAATTTAATGGATTACTTCGTAGAAAGATTTACTGTATATAAAAATTACGAAATATTTGTTTTCAATTACTATATACCACCCTATCAATATTTGTTAGACAGTGTGATAAAATTTTACGGATGTAGAGTCTGCCCCGCCAGGCAACGAATATCACCCGATATTAGATTAAAAAATTAACATTTACCAGCTGCCATATCATGCGTTGAACAATACTGGTATCGCTGCTGAACTTTGCCACTGTTTTAAACTCCTTGCCACTGCGGTAACCACAAAAAAATCCTTCGGATAGATCCGCATCACCTTTTCTACAAACTGAAGGTATTCTCAATATCAAAATTCGATATCCCCTTAAGGCAACTGCGGCACCGTAGGTTCCGTTCAACATCCCTTTCATTGCTTGTCCTATTGCCTGGCGCTATTCGTGTGTAGGAACTGAAGCCGAACAACAAACAAAAAATTGAGCATATATTCGCCTGCCAGCATATAGCAAAGCCACCTATCGGTGGCAGTTTTTTATTCGTTTATTCTGTTCTTCAAGTCCATCCTTTCGTGCAATATTCTTATTACCTCAACTTCGTCTTCTGAAAGTTGATAATAGAATATGATGTGTTTCCCGGATTTAAGCCCTAACAGGTTTTTACTGATTTCCGTGTAAGGCTTTCCGATATTGGGCTCTACTCCAATTTCTTTACATGCTAACTTGATTGTTTCGTATTATTTATCAGCTTGGTTTTCTGACCATTCTTGCAATGAGTAACTCCAAATATCAGTCAAATCGTTTATAGCTTCCTGTCTCAATATAACTTTAGCCATTTTTTCTTCTTGCAGATTTCAGTTTGGCTAAATGTTTGTCAAAGTCAAAATTTTCAACTCTTGAGCTTTTCATTCCCTGTTGAATGGCGTTTTTAAGGCAATGGCTTTACTTTCTTCATTTTCCAAAAGTCGAAGCCCTGCACGAATAACTTCACTAACGTTTTTGTAACGTCCTGCAGAAACCTGACTACTAACAAATTGATCGAAGTAATTGCCGAGAGATATTGATGTATTCTTCATCTTTCAAACTCTCCATAAAGTTACCAAAAATTGGTAAATAGTCCAGGGATTCGTTTCAAAGTTAATTTCAGTATTTGAAGCAATCGTTCATCGCCCAGACTTAGCTTTAGCTGCAGATGATAAATAGATGAAGCTGAGATAATGTTGCCTGTCCGCCGGGATAACACATCAAAAAACAGGAAGCCAACTAAATCTTTATTCATAAAGCAAAATTGTTCCTTCTGTTGTCCGGTGTTATTCATCAAACCAGAATAGAAGCCGACCAGCGAGCGAAAGTCCAAGTATATATTCGTGCGCCGCCATATATCCAAGCCGCCTGGCGGCAGTTATTTTTCAAGTTCTTTATTAAAGCCTAATTTGATATATTCTTTCTCCCTTTGATTGGGTTGCCCTGCACCTAATATCATGTAGTATTCACGCTTCCCTGTGAGCTGAACCCCCTTGCCCTGCATCAGCCCAAAGCGGTGTATGCTGCTTTGTTCAGTGCCGCATGGCAAACCATACATCATTTTGGCAGGTTATTGAATACTTAGGCAGGTACACCCATAAAGTAGCTATCAGCAACCACCGCATACAAAATGTGACACCGGCGGATGTGACCTTTGGCTATAAGGACTACCGTAATGGCTGCCGGCAAAAACAGATGACCTTAAGTAATGCAGAATTTACAAGACGTTTTGCACAGCATATACTCCCGCAAAGATTTGTACGCATAAGGCATTACGGAATACTGAGCAGCGCCTGGAAACGGGGTAAGCTACAACACCTGCAACAGCAGTTGAAGATAGTGGTTAAGTCTCCGCGGGTAGCTAAAACACTATTGCATTGCTGTCCCTGTTGCAAAAGCGGTATGCTGATTACCATTGAGATGTTCGGCAAGCGGGGACCGCCACCACAATACCTGCCCGTCCCTGCCTCGCCGGCAGGCAGGCGCCAGGCGGGTTTACCGGAAAAACAACCTGCGCCTGTAAGTTAAGTTTTATGGGTAAGGGATCTAATGCGCCTATAGGAAAAGAAATCAGAAAAACCAGCTCCCCGATCACCCCAACACAAAAGCAGACCACACCCGGTCTGCAAAATACCTCCACTTCAAAGAATGGCAACTCCATAATGTAAGAGCGGCAACCGTAGGTTTCGTTCAACATCGCTTTCATTTCTCGTCCTGCGGACGAAACGAAACCTTAGTTATTGGCTGCAGCCTATTTCTGTTATGGCGTCAAACTGTAAGATTTATAGACTATCAAGAGAGCCATTAAAATTTGAACAATCCAGAATGTCCACGTCCAGTTTACAAAATATTTTTTTTTATTTTCTCTATCAAAATGCTTTTCCCAACCCATGAGCAAGCCGTCTTGCCCTTTATAATTCTCAAGAAAAATATTTTCTATTTTAAGAAGGTATTGACCAATCCATTTTATGTTTTTGTATAACAGCAAAACGCTGATGGCATATAAAACCGTTGTCAACAATGGTATCCAACTTAAAGCGTGAATTAAATCTAAGAATTGTCCCCTCTCAAGAGTTGTCCCTCCCTTTTTATCAAAAGTGGCTGTATATATCCAAGCAGATACTGCGGCGATAATAGTTAAAGAATATTTCTCTCTGGTTCTTGTCTCTTCAAGAAGTTTAGCAACCTCCGCATTCAATTTGTCAAACTCTTTCAAGAGGTATGTTTGATTGCCTGTCATACAGTTAATGAATTAAATTGTGTCGGAAGGTTGCAGCCAACGAACAGGTATTGCCGATGGTTTGGAATTTGAAATCCGTCCGCCGGAACTGCTGCCTGGCTTTTTGATAAAGATAAATAATAAGTACTAAAGCTGGGCTATATTCGTCAAGCCGGAACCGCAGTACAATAGAATTGCCGCTGCCGATTGCTCCATTGTCAAGCCCAACTATTGGCAATACCCATGTTGTACTAAACCTACGGTAGTTTGAGCAGCACTCACAAATAAATGGGAGTGCCTTTGTTTTGCAAAAAACAAAATTAAAAACCATGCAAACAAAACAAACTACCGTTAGACCGGTTACA
>JAFDXG010000126.1 GCA_018268105.1 Bacteroidota bacterium
AGGATGCTGCAGGTTAACGAAGGCACCTTCAACCAGCAGATGAATATAGGCAGGAACTTACCGGCAGGAGTATACCAGATGAAGATAACAGGTAAGGATAGCCGCACTGTGATAAAGATAATGAGGTGATAGGTGTGGAGGGTGGAAGGTACATTGAGTAAAACTTAGAACTTTTATACTCAATCTAAAACCTTAAACCCTCAACAAAAAACACAATGGCACAGATTTGGCCTTATTACAATTTGTTTGGCCAAATCTGTGCCTTTTTGTTTCATTTCTTACAACTGAGCTATGCAGTTCATATAATCAGACAATCAAAATTTATTTTAACATAACCGGTGCTACGGAAATATTCAGACTTTAAGATATTTTTGACAGATACATTGTGGATTAGTTTCCGTTGATATAAAATCGTTGCCAATGAAATATATATCCCTGCTACTGTTTTCAGTTATAATTTCTGCTGCCGCCTGTTTTGCACAAAAGAACAAACCCCTATCCGTCATCTTCGATTCTGACATGGGGCCGGATTATGATGATGTGGGCGCTATTGCTATGCTGCATGCCTTTGCAGATATAGGGGAAGCAAAAATTCTGGCTACTATTGCCAGTTGTAAACATCCGAATGTTGCAGCTACTTTCAGTGTGCTCAACACTTATTTCAAACGTCCCCACATTCCGGTTGGCGTACCCAAAGGATACGCGGTGGATATACGCGACAGGCAGCACTGGACAGATAGTATCATTGCCGCATACCCACATTCACTCAAATCAAATGAAGACGCTGAAGGTGCCGTACAATTGTATAGAAAAATACTGGCAACCCAGCCCGATGGTAGTGTAACCATTATAACAGTAGGATTTTTAACCAACCTCTTTGAATTATTAAAAACAGGATCAGATGAGTATTCACAGCTTTCGGGTATGCAGTTAGTAAAACGTAAAGTAAAACAACTGGTAAGTATGGCTGGTATTTTTCCGTCGGGAATGGAGTTTAATGTAAAAGAACATAAAGCAGCAGCTAAATATGTTTTTGATGTCTGGCCAACCCCTGTTATACTCAGTGGTTTTGAAATAGGAAAGAATATTAAAACCGGTTTACCCCTTATCCAAAATAAAAAAATTCAGCACAGCCCGGTAAAAGATGTATTTCGGATATCCATACCGTTAAGCTCCGGTGATGCTGAGGGAAGAATGAGCTGGGATGAAACGGCCGTGCTTGTTGCCGTAAAAGGGTATGCTCCCTATTATACATTACAACGGGGAAGGATAGTGATAAACGAAGCTGATGGACGTAATACCTGGATAGATGATGCTAATGGCAATCATTTCCATCTTATAGAAAAGATGCCACCTGCTGAGGTACAAAAAATTATCAATACCTTAATGATGCATCAACCTGGAGGGGAAAAATTGTAAATAAAACCTATCCTCTTTACGCCCTCTGCGAAAAGCCTCTGTGTCCTCTGCGGTAAAAACTATTTTAACCACAAAGACTACATAGAACGTATAAAAAGCCATTCAGCTAATAGAGGTAGTAAGGATGATAAAATAGTAAGCGACATTTTGAATTGCATCCTACTCTCTCACCCTCTCACTTCTCCCCCTTAAACCCAACATTCGTATATTTGAAGACGCATAATCAATTGCTCATGGTAAGTGTAATTATACCGGCTTTAAATGAAGGGGCAACCATTCGGAAAGTAATACAACGGGTGCGACAGTCCGAACCGGTGATGGAGATTATTGTGGTAGAGGATAATTCTTCAGACAATACCGTTGCCGAAGCTTTAAGTGAAAATGCAAGAGTGATCACCAGTTCCAGGAAGGGGAAAGGTATTTCAATGCGGGAAGGAATGATAGCCGCAAGCTATGATACCATTGTTTATCTTGATGCTGATATTCTTACTTATCCTAAAAATATTGTGTCACTGCTTGCTGATCCCATACTAAAAGGGGAAGCGGATTTTGTAAAATCTTTTTTCGACAGGCAGGCCGGCCGTGTAACTCAACTGGTTGCCAAACCATTGCTGAGTATCTATTTCCCGGAGCTTGAAAAATTTATGCAACCGCTGAGCGGAATGATAGCCGCGAGAAAAGATTTTTTACAGCAGGTCGAATTTGAAAATGATTATGGAGTTGACATTGCACTACTAATTGATGCCTATAGTAAGGAAATGCGTATACAGGAAGTGAATATAGGATATATTAAAAACGATATGCAATCGCTCGAATCGCTGGGCAAAATGTCCCGGCAGGTGTCGCGGACCATATTACAACGTGCGGCCTTATTGTCCCGGAATAATCTTGAGACGCTTTCTGATATTCATACCATCAGCGATGAAATGGACATAGCGGTAAAGGAATCTTATATCAATCTCAAAAAGATGATCCTCATTGATACCAGTATAGTGATGGAATATGATTTTAATGCAACGGCTGCGGCATATTATAACCAGGAAGATCATTATGAACGGATTGTGCAAAGTCATGGAGATCCGGCGATACGGTTGCAGAAAACGGCAGCACTGTTCAAAGGGAAGTCTCTGCCGGAATTGCAATTTATTGCCGACACTATTCCCCTGTCAGATGATGCTGCTGAAGTAATAGGCAGGCTGAAAAAAAACGGGTATCTCTGCGTGCTGGTATCCGATGGGTTTGATATAATAGCCAATCATATCAAAAACAAACTCGGGTTTGATTATTGTTTTGCCAACCACCTGCCGTTGGATAAAAGTATTGTTTGTGGCGAGCTTATATTTCCTGAATATTTTAAACGTAGCGATGATATGACGAGCTACGACAAATCTATGGTGCTGAAATATGCCGCACAAAAATTCGGTATACCCGAGAAGAATACTGTTTTTGCCGGCAACAGCGCCGAAGATATTCCTATGCTGGACCGTGCGGGGTTGGGTGTTGTAACTACTAATGCCGATACTGCAACATTTGCGTGGGCTGATAAAATATTGCCGGCTGGTTCGCTCTCGCCGCTACTGGAACTGATAAGCGGTATAGATGAAGTTGACAATCGTTTATTCGCAGGCAAATCAGCCAGGTATACTGCCCTTGGCGTTGCATTGCTGGGTGCGGTATTTGCCGGTTATTACCTGTATAGCAGAAAGAGACGCAGGGTACCCTTAGATGAGGTGTAGAGTTAATTTTAAAGTTGCATGATATTGCTTTCTATTTCCTGAATATATTACCGATTTCTTTACCGATTTTTTGTATGGTCTCAATGCCTTTGGATAAGGGTTCGGCATTGATATCTTCATAATCATCAAGCCGGCTCTCGGCAATTTGCTGCCTGGGGAAAACCAATATTTTACTGGTGTTGTTAAAATATTTATCAAGTTTAACGGGCAATGAGTCAAACAGGGGCAGATAGGATACTGCCCCTCTTTTTGTCAGCATTGCAATCAAAAGATCTTCCTCCGTAATGTCTTTAGATAATACAAGAAAATCTTCCCATTGGTCAAATTCTTTAAACACGATACTGCCTTTGTCGTTGCGGCTAAGGTAAATTTCTATTTCTCTTTTTGTTCTTTGATTGGTATAACAAATAACGGGTGTGGTTAATTCCTTCGACAGCCGCAATAGATTATGTAAGCAAAGACCGAATCCTTTTTCAAGTTCCATTAACGGGGGACAAAAAACCAATATACGTTTGTGAGCAGCCAACAAGTGTTTTACCTGGCATAAGAAAACATTTTTATCAGCGCCGGCAATGATGTTTTCTGTTTTTTCACCAAACACCCGGTCAAAAATATTACTTCTTTCCGGCCACTCCAGCAGGATGGTATCAGCCATAATTTCTTTGGCAGATCTGATAATACCACTTACCGCATTATAATCAATTGAAGCAATAACGTTGATATTGGTATCCGTAGCTGAAGCGATGTGCCGTATATCTTCCATTTTTTTTCTTGCTATCAGCAGGTTCTTTTCTGCTTCATCATCGTTGGGAACAATGGATAATAATGTAATTGGGTTAAGCGATTTTTTATCTTTAATAAAAATCGCCAGTTCAAGTATATGTTCAATCTTTTTGAAGTCCTCTATGGGAAGCAGGATATGCTCCTTCAGGTTATCTGTTGCTGCATCTTCAGGCAGTATTTCCATCTCTGTTTCCACCACCATTTTCTTGGCGGTACTTTCTGTTACAAATGAAGCAGTAAGGCAGGTGATCAGAATAAGGATGATAGTACCATTCAAAATATTCTCATCAAGAATCCCCTGTTCGTATCCCACTAATATTATTGCCAGTGTTGCTGCAGCATGGGCTGAGCTAAGTCCAAAAATAAGTTGTCGTTCAGTTTTTGTGTATTTGTATACTTTTTGGGTTATCAAAGCAGCCAGCCATTTACCGAAAATTGCAGTAACCGTTAAAGCAGCTGCAACAATCAGCGCTGTTGGACCATTGAGCAGCACCCGAATATTTACCAGCATACCCACACTGATAAGAAAGAAGGGAATAAAAATGGCATTGCCTATGAATTCAATGCGGTTCATTAACGCCGAAGAATGAGGTATCAGCTTGTTTAGTGCCAGTCCGGCCACAAATGCCCCGATGATGGGTTCTACCCCTGCCACCTGGGCCAAAAAAGCGGAAAAGAAAACTACGGACAATACGAAAATATAGTGGGATGTCTTTTCACTTTCGAGTTTCCGGAAAAACCATTTTGCCATACGAGGAACCCCAACAAACATGATTACCGAAAAAATGGCTAAGGAGGTTCCCATGCGCAGCCAAAACTCATGGTTCAAAGTGCCGTTTGCAGAACCCAGCACCACAGCCAGTATCAACAATACGGCCGTATCTGTTAGTATGGTGCCGCCTACAGTAATAGCCACCGCTTTGTTTTTGGAAATACCAAACCTGCTGACAATTGGGTAAGCCACCAGCGTATGTGTAGCAAACATGCTGGCTGTTAGAAAGCTCGAATTCATTTCGTATTTGAGCAGATAATAGCACACCGGAAAACCCAGGGATAGCGGTAATATGAATGTAAAAAAGCCGAAAACCAGGCTTTTGTTTTTGTGTTTCTGAAATTCTTTCAAATCTAATTCCAAACCGGCAATAAACATGATATACAATAGTCCAATAGTTGAAAACAGGTCAACAGCGGAGTTTTTAGCCAGAATATTAAGACCGTAGGGGCCAATGACCACTCCCGAAATTATAAGCCCGATTATTCCTGGTATATTTATTTTTTTTAATATTATTGGAGAAAGTAAAATGATCAGCAGGATTAATGAGAATATCAGTACAGGGCTTGTCAGCGGTGTCCTGAACTCTCTTATCAATTGCTCAAAAAAACTATTTTCCATTTGATTAAATTATAGATCATTTCGGGGTAAAACCCGATTTCAACCTTTATATCACCACAGAATGACAAGTCAGCACAAAATAATGAAAAGCAGCGTACAAACCTGCGTCTCAGGTAAACACATTCTATTCAAAACTGTAAATGAGGTGTAATGATTTAGGCACCTTTGCCTGTCATAAGAAAATCAAATTTTCAGGTTATATTTCTATAAGGGGGTATCCCATTATAGTGCAAACCACTATTTCTAAGATATTTCAGGGTTAAATTTTGATTTTAAGAAAATATTAGCATTTGGTTATAGGTGATTTTCCCGTTTTAATACTCTTATATATATAAAGCAAGATAAATAACAGTCAAATTTCTCATAAGCAGTTAGTTTTGGTTACAGCCCCTGTTTCTACAGGGGCTATCTTTTTAGTAATTCATAACAGGCAAACCGGATACGAAAATTACAACAAGGCTCCGCAAACCATCTAATTTTGTAAAAATCGATAGTAGTCCTTTTCAACAATCCCGGGAGGAGGCATAAGTGCTGTTTGTCCCGGCAATTATAACTTAACAAAAATGGCATTAATAAATTTCCACATATTCTTTAACCGCGTTGTAAATGGTAACACCGGTTCTTTGCAATCTCCAATAAATAGATCGCCGCGATGTATGAAATCTTTCGAGAAAACACTGGAACTCATACCCCATTTTCTAATAAATTGATAGTATCCTTTATTTTTCACGACTCTCTTTACAGATATTGAACCAAAATGATACACCCTGCTTTCCGCAACCCCTTTAAACAACCTTATCCCTATTTTCCACAGCTTTACAGAAAAGTCAGGGTCGGAATACATCCCTGGCGAAAATTCAATGCTATATCCGCCAACGAGATGCCAAATATCACGATGAACAATATTAGGGGGCCAAGTTGATCCTGTCCAATCTGTCATTGGTAAGTTCTCAAATTCTTTTAGTAGTAACTCTTCATTAAACTGTTCAATAGAAGTACCGTAATTTTTTTCAATAGAACAATTACTTTGAGCTTTGGGCTCTATTGCCGTGGCAGAAAGAAAAAAATATTTGTGCCCGATGTTTTCAATTTCCCGCAACAGAGCAACATCCCATCCCGGGCACGCATACATATCATCATTCATGTATAAAATGTAATCAGTTTGCGCAAGCTGACTGCAAGCGTTGAGCGCATGGCAGACCCCTACATTCACGCTGCTATAAGTATAATCTAATAAGGTTTCATTCTTTACCCATTCCAATGTTCCATCCTTTCCTTCATTAATATGAATAATAATCTGATGATTGTGGGTTGAATTTTTTCGTATGCTTTCGACGCATAGTTTAAGATAAGAAAGATTATTCCAGGAGGGAATTAAGACGGAGAAAACACCGGTATTTCCAAAAGATCGCTTGAAATATGTTATGGGAATATGGTTGTTGGAACTCAGCATTCAATTAATAAAGATATGAATTCAAAAAAATTTTCAAACATATTTTACCAAAAAAGCCTGAACTATTGTTCCGGCTCTTTATGTGCGCCAGGCATGTGTATCAGCTATAGGGTGCAAGTCCCGAATATGCGTTATAGTAGGGAGTATCAGCCAAGCGCAAGGGTGTCCACTGCGAAGTGGAATCTGAAGGAAGCAGGCGGCAAACATTCGGGGCTACGAACAGAAACTGTATATAAGGCGGGGATGTGTGGGTGATGTTGCATAAGAAACAAAAGCCCGATACTGTACAGAACACATCTACGTAAATACGGAGGCTACATGAATGGAAAGCGGATACACTTACCCTGGGATATCTTCAAACACGGATGAAGTAATACGTAATCAATCGTATTGCATCAACTCCGGCAGCGATGCTGGGTTAAGTTTGAAGAAGTCAGCAGAGGTCATAGTAAATGGGAAAAGAAGCCAGAAAAAAAACTGGAAGCATTCACGAACACTGAAGGACTGAATGATTATCATGAAAGAAAGTGTAAAGATTGTTCGTTGGTATTGAAAGCCGATCCACGTAAGAGAACTACTTACTTGAGGATAGGTCGGAAAGTGAAAGTAAAAAGTAGGAGGAGCTTAATCAGTAATAGCATATAAACGAGTAAAACATTTTAATCAAACCGCCGTATACCAGACCGGTACGTACGGTGGTGTGAGAGGACAATAGGGGAAATAATCCCCTACTTCCTACTCGATTTATGATATGTCGTATTATTGGACAGCCAATGAATATTTGCGTCTTAGCCTGGCTCTACGGTCTTACCAAAGCGGTGATGAATAAGTTCCAGTATTGTACCATTCGTTTTGAGGAATATCTCCTACTACGTGTTGATATATCGTACCCCAGAGATCTAATGCCCATGAGGCATTCCAAGGTAGTTCACCGCTTCCATTGAATTTTGCAAGAGGTACATAATAGTCAGAATTCACCTGTAGAGAAGCATTTTTTTGTATGACAGGTCCGATTTCATAACCTCCTTGTCCTGGATTGTTAACAGCCGCATTGCCATTAAGCGATACCATGACATCCCGTGTTTCACCCGCAGGCTTCCAGCCCTTGCGTCCTTTCCATTCCATTTTTATTATAAGTGATATTCTTGTATTCCAAATGAAAACACCATTTCCTATCCAATATCCATCAAAATAAGTGCGAATTTCATGAACATACTTACGAGGCCCGCCATTAGGAGGATATACCTGATTAAATTCATGCTGGTAGATGGCACTAAGGGCATCGCCAAATGGAAAGTAATGTCTATCACTGGTATTAACTGACAAGTTCTTGATATCTACATCAATAATATTTGCCCCGGCTCTGCAAAATTTTGTAATTGTTTCTGGCGATGACTTCATAATGTCAATTTTATATTCGTCAGAAACGGGTATAAAGTATTTCTTCCCATCGTGATACCAAATTATTTCATTGCCAATTTTTACTTCTCCTTTACTATTTAATACTTTCAAATATGAAATAGGGAAGTTAAAGTTTTTAAGGTCTTCTATTTGATGTGAAACTTTGGATTCATCTTCGAGTTTAGCTGAACTTTCTATGATTTGCAATAACGAAGGAAAACTTGTAGTGATATCCTTTTTGCCGTTATCTATGTCATCAATAAGGGTATAGAAATCTTCATAAGATTCAAATACCAATCTTCCGCTTTCTTCCTTTGTAATCTGATTGTTCGCAGCATTTGAATTTGAAGTATCCTTTCTGCAGGAAAAGAATACGACCAAAAGTGCAAGGAACAGAAATGTCTTTGTTTTCATTGTAATTGAGGTTTAAAATATTAATGAAATGAAAATACACTCTTATATTGAACAAGTTTAGTGCCAAATAAATATCTAATAGGAAATACTTATAGAGCAGGTTGTAAATACGTAAGTGTTGACGTCAATTGTATTGAGTTGTAAAAAAAATATTGATCTCCTTCGCTAACTACACATTAAAACTACTATCGCTTCGTATTATATTTTGTTGGTAAGATACCTTGAATCTTTTTGAAAAAACTTGAGGATGTTGAGGTGGGATGGTATTTGCCTTTTGTTTGTACATCTGTGATGCACACAAGATAAACCAGATAAGCTACTATGTTTAAAACGTCAATGGAATATTTAGTTTAAAGCTAAAGTTTCTCCCCATGTTGAATACCCCCATTCTTCCGGTTAGGGAATTGACATCCGTATATTTTAACCTGCTCAAATGGTTTTGATAGGCAATATCAGCAAGGTTGTTGCCGGTGAGTATGATGGTAAAAAGTTTTTTCCTGTTTTTTACAATATCTGCGTTTATACCTGCATTAAGTAATGAGTATCCGGGAGTGGCGGTTTCTGTGTTATACGCGGTAAATGCTTTGTTTTGGCTGAAACTGTTATCCAGTTCAACGCTTACAGCAATATTGCTGACGACTTTCCCTTTCTTCAAAAACTCACCCCGTAATTGAGTAATCCAGCGGGCTGCAGGAATAAAAGGTATATTCTTTACCCCTTCAACAGGTTTGCTGAAAATTCCTCTTACATAAGAAAATGTATTTTCAAAATGCAACCAGTCCAGCGGATGCGGATGCACGTCAATATTACATTCTCCACCATATAAAGCAGCGTTTGACTGGCTAAACCTGAATGCCGTAATTTCTTTACCGTTTAAGTTTATTAATGAATCTCCGCCGGCAATACTTTCAAGTTTCCTGTAGAATATAAAATGGTCAATCATATTGACAAATGCAGATGCTGTTAATGATACATGCGATGTATTTATATCAACACCTCCGTCAAACTGCAGGCTGGTTTCTGATTTCAAATGCCGGTCCCCATATTCATAGCGGTTGGTGCCTTCATGTGCCCCATTGGAGCCTAATTCTGCAATGGCAGGTGCACGGAAACCACGGGCAACATTAAGTTTAAGGGTGAGTGCCTTACCTGCTTCATAGCTTATACCGGCGCTACCTGAAACATTACTGAACGACCTGGTGAATGCCTCAAACTTTACTTCATTGTTTTCCATAAAGGCCTTTGAATGGAGGCTCCTGTTGTCGAAACGAAGTCCGCCGCTTACTGTAAACCTGTCAAAGTTTTTTTGCAAATAAATATATCCGCCTATATCAAAAAGCCGGTACTCGGGAATCAACACTTTCTCTGCTTTATTATTGTTGCTTTGCTGCATACCATTAATTCCTATGGCGGTTTGCCAGCCCGACATTGCCGGAAGATGGTATTGAACACTGTATGTAAATGTGTTGAGATCAAAATAAAGGTCCGGGTCATCGGGGGCAAGTACATTCCCAAATTCTTTCCTATTATTATTCTGAAACCCGATATTTACATCCAGCTTGCCTTTGCCCAAAATAAAACGGCTGTCGTTCGCAATTTTGAAATGCCCGATCTGCTGGCGCGGAATATCGGGACTTATACCTTTATAATCGTCGCTGGTAGCAATTTGTGTTACTTCAGTTCCATTTTGGTTTACAACCCTGGTAAACTCTCCGGTCGTTTCATCTCTGTCGCCTTCAATTAAACCGGGCTCCTGGTGATATCTGCTCAGCAACAGGTGACTATATCCCCAGTTACCATTATAACCAATATATCCTCCAAAATTTCTTTCCTTATATCTGGAGTTAAATACTTTTCCATCGTATTTGTTTTTGTAATCTCCTGCTGCTTTGAGTGAGCCGTAAACCTTCCAGTTGAACCCGTTTTTATTGCCGGCAATATTGGCGCCCATTCCTCGCATGCTGTTATTGGTTTGATAGTTGCCAATGATATTACCTTTAATAGTCCCTTCGGGTACCGCCACATTGGTGAGGATATTGATTACTCCCGCCATTGCATCGCTGCCATATATAAGTGATGCCGGTCCTTTCAATACTTCAACTTTATTCACGCTGTATTCATCTATTTCAATGCCATGCTCATCACCCCATTGCTGGCCTTCCTGACGCACGCCATCATTAAGTACCACAACACGGTTGTAGCCTAATCCGCGTATCATGGGTTTTGATATAGAAGGACCGGTGGTGATCTGAGATACCCCGGGCGTTTTGCTGATGGCGTCAATGAGGTTGGTAGCTGTTACCTGTGTCAGTTCAGATTTGCTGATTATTGTTACCGGGGTAGGTGTTCTTCTCAGTTTTGTAGCTGTTGACACACCGGTAACCGTTACTCCTTCATTCTCAATAACAGAAGGCGATAATGCGAAATCTTTTTGCATATTTCCAGCTATATACATCTGCACTGCAATGCTGGCATATCCTATAGATGAAACTTCGACAAGATAATTTCCCGGGGCAATATTTTTTATCGAATATTCGCCATCAGCATTGCTGATAGCGCCTGTTTTTGCATCCGGAATATATATGGAGGCGCCCTGCAAAGCTTCACCGCTATGGGCATCGGTTATTTTACCTTTAATAGTAACCTTTTTTTCAAAGTACTTACCCGGGTTTTCTGCAGCTCTTGTGTAAGCGCCGGCTAAAATAAATATAGTAAGTATAATAGATGGCAGTAAATTATATGCTTTCAATATTGGCGATTTAATTAGTAACAGAAATATTTTCTGCTTTACAACAGAATGAATTAAGACAGGACTATATCGTAAAATGCGGAGGTCCCCTCAGTGATGTATGTTCAATTTCCCCACTGTTGTTTTTGAGAAAAAGAATAGGGTAAACCGGTCGCACAGGAGGAGAGGGGCAAACTGTAGGGGCTGCCGGTGCCAAATATGTTTTTTCCACATGAATCGTACAAGCCCAGCAATAACTACCACTGGCGTCTACATGAGATTTGTGATGACATATCCCATGGTTATTATCTTTTTCTGCACATTGAACAGATAATACATGGGAGTGAAATAGCTCAAATGGAAACTGTGTAGCAGCAAAAATCAGCAATAATGCCAGCGCTGTGTAAAACCTGTATCGTGTGATAAGATGCTGCACAAGGAATATTCTCGTACCCGAGTAATGGCAACGAAGGTAGAGTAAAAAGAAATTCCTTCTGCAGATGAGAGTTAAATTAAAATCAATGTTTCCTTGAATTTCCTGATGGTGTTATTAAACCCGTTTCTATGAATATTTTCTTAAGAGATTTCAGTATTAAAAGGCAGCTAACTTACTGCCCTAACTCCTGCTTGATGCCGGCATTTTTATACCCACTGCTTATTCTTTTGAGTTAATTGTTTTTAACCTCAAAGAGCGCAGAGTGTTTTCGCAAAGGACGCAAAGGGGATAGCTTTCGTTCACATTTCCTCTTTCTTCTTCTCTGCAGGTATTCCTCCGTGTTCTAAATTATCATGAGCAAGGTAAAATTGGCGTGACTTTTTGGAATGCACTCTTAACGAACTCTTAGTTTTGTGGCTTATTAAAATTCATGTAGGTTTGCCAATCTTATAAAAGACAGTACTAATATGAATTTCAATAAGATCAACAACATCGTCGGATGGATTGTTTGTGTAATTGCTTGTGCAGTATATATCCTAACTACAGAAGCCCGGGGAAGCCTGTGGGACTGTGGAGAATTTGTGAGCAGTTGCTTTAAGCTGCAGATACCTCACCCACCCGGAGCCCCCTTGTTTGTTGTAATGGGTCGAATTTTTATAGTATTGTTTGGCGACAACCCAATGACTGCGGCTAAAGCCGTGAATGTGATGAGTGCACTAGCCAGTGGTTTTGCCATATTGTTTCTTTTTTGGACCATCACTCATTTTGCCAGGAAGATATACCAGAAAAAAAATCCAGCACTCACCGGCGAACAGATTTTTACGATAATGGCCGCGGGGTTAGTGGGGGCGCTTGCATTTACCTTTAGTGATTCCATGTGGTATAGTGCGGTGGAAGGTGAAGTATATGGATCATCCTCTTTTCTTACCGCCTTAGTGTTTTGGCTGATATTGAAATGGGAATATAAAGCCGATGAGCCGGGGGCCGACAGGTGGATCGTGTTGTTGTTTTATATAATAGGATTGTCAATCGGTATCCATCTTTTAAACCTGCTTACCATACCTGCTATTGTGATGGTATATTATTTTCGCAGGTATAAGGTCACTAACTGGGGTATATTCTGGGCATTCATCACCGGCTGTATCATCACCGGTTTTGTGCAGAAATTTGTAATCCAATACACTATTACCGGCTCCGGCATATTTGACCGCTGGTTTGTAAACGGACTGGGACTGCCATTCTTTTCTGGCTTTGCCACTTATTTTATATTGCTGGGTTTAGTAATTCTCATCGGTATCCGCAGGGCAGATAAGCTGATCAACAACTATACTGGATTTGCAATCTGGCTTTCTGTATTTGTATTTCTTTTCTCCTTTCCGTTCATTACTTCTTTTGGCACATTTATATTATTTGTGGCAGGAACAGCACTGCTTGTTTATGCAGCATATCATAATAGAAATAAAATTCTCGACTTCCTGAAGCTGGGATTATGGTGTTTTGCGTTTATGCTTATCGGTTATTCCACTTACCTCACTACTATGATACGTTCTGCTGCTAATCCATCAGTGGATATGTATAACGTAGACAATCCTATGAGCCTTGTAGGTTATCTCGGTCGTGAGCAATATGGCGATTTCCCGCTCATATACGGACAAACATTTGCTGCAGATATTCAGCGTAATGCTGATGGTACCCCGGTAATGAAAGAGAAAGGTTCCCGCTGGCAAAAAGGGAAAGATAAATATATTAATATAGGCAAGAACTACGAGTATGAATACGCACCTGATGATATGATGTTTCTACCCCGTATATGGGATGCAAGCAATGATCAGGGACATGCCAATTATTACCGTTCCTGGCTGGGACTGGGCAACGATGAAAAACCAACGTATTTAGATAATATTAAATGGGCGTTTCAATACCAGATTGGGTGGATGTATCTCAGGTATTTTGGCTGGAACTTTGTGGGGCGGCAGAATGATATACAGGGAACCGGTAATGTGAGGGACGGAAATACTATCACCGGTATTTCATTTATTGACAACCTGTTTTTAGGCGATCAAAGCAAACTACCCGACAGTATAAAAGATAATAAAGCGCATAACCGGCTTTTTGCCTTGCCGCTAATCTTGGGATTGATTGGTTTATTTTATCAATACAAACGGGATAAGGGCGACTTCCTGGTGACCTTTCTCCTGTTCTTTTTTACCGGTCTTGCAATTGTATTTTACCTCAATGCGGCAGGGCCGCAACCCCGTGAACGCGATTATGTATTTACCGGTTCGTTTTATGCCTTTGCCATTTGGATTGGCATAGGTGTGATGATGGTAAAAGAATGGTTTGAAAAAGTAACCAGCGGAAAGCTTGCCGGTATTGCCGCTGCCGTAGTATGTACACTGGCAGTTCCGGTGATCATGGGATTCCAGGAATGGGATGATCATGACAGAAGTAAAAAATTATTAGCTCCTGATCTTGCCAAAGATTACCTTGAAAGCTGCGCACCCAACGCTATACTTTTTACATTTGGCGATAATGACACTTACCCGCTCTGGTATGCACAGGAAGTGGAAGGGGTGCGTCCCGATATCAGGGTTATCAACTACAGCCTGCTGGGGATAGACTGGTATATCAATGAATTGAGGTATAAGATCAACCAGAGCGATCCGGTTGATCTGCTTTGGGGACCCGACAAAACAGAAGGCGACAAACGCAACGTGGTATATTTTGAGGCTAAACCTAATATTCCTCAAAATCAATACGTATACCTCGATCAGGTACTTACCGATATCATTGGCAGCGACGATCCGGCTAATATGATTTCTTATGGTGTAGATAACACTTTCAATACTTTTCCGGTACGAAAATTTGCCGTGCCGGTAGATACCACGCTTGTTCGTAAAAACGGAACCGTAAATGCCGATGATCAAATATTGCCTGAATTGCGCTTTGAGATTTCTCCCAACAAGAATGCACTGATGAAGAATGACCTTGCAGTATTGAATGTAATTGCAGCCAATAAGTGGAAACGCCCAATCTATTTTACCTCTCAGTTTAATGAACTTGGGTTCGGGCAATACCTGCGTTCAGATGGATTGAGCTACCGGCTTGTACCTGTGCCTCCAAAAGAAAATGACAATGTAAACAATGAAGTGGCCTATGATAATATGATGAAGAAGTTTGCATTTGGCAATGCCAATATCAAAGGGGTATATTTTGATGAAGAAAACAGACGCCACCTGCTGAACATCCGGCAAGCCTATGCAACGGCCGCAAGCAGCCTTGCAGATGCGGGTAAAAAAGAAAAAGCTAAACAATTGCTGGAAAAATGTGATAAAGGAATGGATCATTCGAATATGCCTTATGCCATGGTGAGCCGTTTCAATCAGCATAATGTAGTGGGCGTATCAATGATGGATGCTGCGTATAAAGCAGATTATAAAGAACTTGGCGATAAGATTGAAAGAGAATTGAAACGGGATATTGAGCAGCAACTGAGTTACTATGCTTCGCTGGGAGATATGACAGTACAGGAACTGATGCAGCACATGCAGAACCCCGATGGATTGGAAAGACGGCAACGTACATTGTATTCTGAAATAGATCAAACCTTCCGTTTGCAGAATTACCTGACTTATGTAGAAGGAAAATATAAAGCGCCTGCCGCCAATCCCGAAACGCCAACTATTATTAAAACAGACAGTCCTGCGGCTAAGTCTGATTCTTCAAAGAAATAAAAGCGTATTGTAGTATTATGCTGGCAGGATTGCAGGATGTAACATTTGAGTTTGGAGCCAGGATTATTGTACATGATGCCACCTGGCACATACAACCTAACGAACGTATCGGGCTGATTGGGTATAATGGTACCGGCAAATCCACGCTGCTAAAGTTGCTGGTGGGCGAGTATTCCCCATCTGCAGGAAGTGTGGAGCGGGGCCGGGGAACCACAGTGGGTTATCTTCATCAGGATCTGCTGAGTTTTGATACCAATGATTCAATATTACAGGTAGCCCTCAGCGCTTTTGATAAAATTCTGTTGCTTGAAAAAGAGATTGAAGCATTGGGCAAACGCTTAGAGAAAGAGCATGAAAATGAAGCCTTGCTGCATGAGTATTCGGATAAGCTGCATGAGATGGACACCCTCGGTGGGTATAATATCCATCATAAAACAGAAGAAGTATTACAGGGATTAGGCTTTGCCAATAGCGATCTTCAACGACCATATAAAGAGTTTAGCGGAGGATGGCGGATGCGGGTGCTGCTGGCTAAGATGATTTTGCAGCAGCCCGACCTGCTATTGCTGGATGAGCCTACTAACCACCTTGATCTTCCGTCTATTGAATGGCTGGAAAAATATTTAGTGCATTATAAAGGCGCTGTAGTCATTGTGAGCCACGATAAATATTTTTTGAACCGTATGGTTACAAAAATAGTGGAGCTATACCAGCAGCAATTGCATTTCTATAATGGCAATTTCGATTTTTATGAAACCGAAAAAGCAATGCGAACGGAATTGCAACAGCGAGCCTTTGAAAATCAGCAGGAGTATATACGCCAGCAGGAGCGCTTTATCGAACGCTTTCGGGCAAAAGCTACCAAAGCCGCCGCTGCACAAAGCGCTATCAAACGTTTAGATAAGCTTGAGCGTATTGAAGATGTGTCGTTTGACCGCCCCGAAATAAAAATCAATTTCCAGTTAGATAAAATACCGGGTAAGATTATCTGCACATTAAAAAATGTTACTAAAAAATTTGGTGATCTTACCATTGTGGAGAATACCGGCGCTGAAATAAACCGAGGCGATAAGATAGCGCTGATTGGAGCAAACGGGAAGGGAAAATCTACCTTGCTCCGCATCATTGCCGGTACCGAAAGTTTTGAAGGAGAACGAATATGGGGGCATAATGTAGAAGAAAGCTTTTATGCACAGCATCAGTTGGAAGCACTGAATATCCAGCAGACGATCCTTGACGAAATGAAGCATTGCGGCAGTCAGAAAACAGAACAGGAATTGCGTACCCTGCTGGGTTGTTTTTTATTTAGCGGCGAAGATGTGGATAAGAAAATAAAAGTATTGAGCGGGGGAGAGAAGGCCCGTGTGGCCCTTGCCAAGACCATTGTGAGTAAAGCCAATTTCTTAATACTTGATGAGCCTACCAACCACCTCGATCTGTTGTCTATTGACCTGCTGATTGAAGCATTGAATCGCTACCAGGGCAGCCTGATACTGGTGAGCCATGATCGTCATTTTATTTCAAAAGCGGCTAATCGTATTTGGGAGATTGACAATCATGAAATAAAAGATTTTGCCGGCGGCTACGAAGAATGGATGCAGTGGAAAGAGAGGAAAAGAGCAGAGGAGTCGAAACAAAATGAAGCCCGACCCAAACAGGAGAAAAAATTAGCCGATGAGAAACCTGCTGAAGCCAAACCAAAGCCGGTTCAAAAATCCAACACCCCTATAGACAAAGAATTTAAAAAAGAATTGCAGAAGCAGCAACGTAACCTGCAGGCACTGGAAGAAAAATTGGCTACTCTTACCCAACAGAAAAAAGCATTGGAAGATCAACTGGCATTATCTGAAATATACTCCGACAAAAATAAATTTCTCGCTACCGAAGCCGCATATCAAAAAAGTATAGCCGCACTCGAAACCACCAATCGCGAATACGAAACGGTATTTGAAAAGTTGATGGAACTGGAGGAGAAGGGGAGGTAGGCGATGGGGATCAGGTATCAGCTATCAGCCGTCAGGTATCTGTTACGGCTGTTCGAAGTCTCCGACTTCGAACTCAATATGTTCTTGCGGGACTTTGTCCCGGATATCAATACTGCCCTGCATCCAACGCTGTTGCACCAATATTGGTTTACAGCGCAGCAATTCAGCCCGGCAACACTTTTAGACTCTCCGAAAGACCTGTAACCTGTAACTCGCAACCTGTACCCCATTAATAAATACTTATGCCTTAGTAACTTGGCAGTTAGAGCCATAGATTTTATATTTGGAAAACAAACGTAAAGACGATTAACAATAATAGACCGTTTTAGCTAATGAAGACTAAAGCTTGCCAGGAGTTGCTAAATATTGAAATCATTTCCTCTGCATTTCAAAACAAACGAGAGGATCTCTCCAATCAAATCATTTCCTGCTTTTATTCCTGCTACCAGTCTCTGTTTGTACAATGGGCTAAAATTACATACCGGAGGTATCCTGTTGATCTTATTGAATCCTTAGCCCAGGATGCTTTTACGGATGGGGTGCTGAAATTAAAAGAATCAGCCGTTAGCGATAAATTATATCAAAGCAATGCCAATATAAAGACAATTTTGTTTCATTTTTGCAGGAATATATTGCTGGGTAATCTGAGCCATGAAAAACGGCTTGCCGATAAAAATAAAAAGCTGGCTCCTTTCATTTCCAATGAATATACTTCTGATACCGGTGAGCCGGAAAGCGAAGAGGGGGAAATACTACAGGAAAATATGATGCTGGCATTAGCAAAAATGTCTGCTGCAGACAGGCAAATTATTCAATGGAGGCATTTGGAAGAAAAATCAAATGATGAGATTGCAAAGATTTTGGCTATTACTACTGAGTCGGCTACCAATCGTATTTACAGGTGCATGCAAAGATTGAGAAAATTGGTAGATGAGATAGGAGAAAGATAAAAAAATTGCCAGGTTCAATATTGGAAGTTACAGAGTAACCCTTTAACTGATAACCAGCAAATTTTAACAAACTTTACCTGTTAATTCAATATATATAAAAAATCATGGGGCTTACAACCGAACAATATAAAAAAATCATGCGCTTTCTGGACGCCGAAATGGAGCCGGATGAAATGGATGCGTTCGAAAAAGAGTTGGCTGCCAATCCCGAAATGCGTATGCAACTCGATTTTGAACAATCGCTAAGAGACGGTTTTACTCTGGGGAAGACAAGCAATATACCGGGCACAATACCGGCACCCCCCCAAAGCTCTGGCAAATTAAAAAGCATACAAAAATGGCTGGCTGTTGCGGCTGCAATAATAACTGCGTTTACGCTCTTTGTCGTATTCTGGCAAAAGCCGGGAAAAAAACAGGATGTTGCCGTGGCTGGCAAAATGGATACTTCCCTACTGGTAATTCCCTCACCTCCGGGAACAACTTTTGACCCGGCGAAGGATAGTAACAAGACTGTTGACCTTACCCTGTTATTTCAGCAATACTTCAAAAAAGATGCGCTGCCTGAAGACTATCCTCTTTTTTTAGCAGAAGCGTTTACCGGCTACGAAGCCGGCAATTATACAACGCTGCAAAAGCTCAACTTAAACAACCTGCCACAGACCCGCGGCGGCGGTGAAGCTGACAGCAAAGAAAATATTTTGCAATTGGGCCATTATTATAAGGGGCTGGCTTTTTTACAAACCAATAATGCCCATGATGCCATCACCAACCTGGATTGGGTATTGCATAACCAGTCTGGCAAAGTGTTAAAGGCCAAAGCTCAATGGTACCTGGCATTAGCTTATTTAAAAGAAGGCAACAGAGAAAAAGCTGCAGCGTTATGCAACAATATCGTCCGCGATAAGGAAAATATCCTACTGATTAAAAATGCGGAAAGACTACTGGATACGATAAAAGAATAATCTTTCAGATAAAAATGCGGTATAAATACCGGATACTTTAGTAAATTAACGCTTTAGTTTCAACCGTATTTATGAAATTTCTTCTAATATTCACCGGGATATTCTTTTGCCTGCAGGCGCCAGCCCAGGAAAACAGCGACAGGGATTCTGCAGTGTATTATAAGCGCCAGGGGCAATATGACAGGGCTTTATCCTTTGCCCAAAGATGTTTTGAAATGGTACGAAATATAAGTAATAAAGACACGGCTTATATATCTGCTGCAAGCCGCTTAGCCGGTATCTATGCTTCACTGGGAAATTATGATAGCGCCATGGTCTGTTACCTGAAAGTTTGTGAGGAAGTAAAAAAGCAATATGGCGACACCAGTGCGTTATATAGCACGTACCTTTTAACGCTGGCAGAAGTAGAGATATATGGAGACTTTCTCGAAGAAGCCGGGCAGACGTATCAAAATTTAAAAGTGTTTTTAGATAATCCGGATAGCGCCTATCGCAAAACTGCACTATATAAAAGCGCTTATACAAGGTATTTAAACGGATATGCCCTTTTTCATGTATCAATTGGAGAACTGAATAAAGCAGAGGAATTACACCTGCGTGCATACAAAATGGCGCTCAGGGATCCCGTTGACAGCAGTGGCTGGGTTGGAGCGCTACGGGGACTGGGACATCTGTATCATAAAATGAGATTTTATGCAAAGCAGGAAGCGATAGCGCTGCAGATTTTAAAGTTTTGTAAGAATAAGTATGGAGAAGGGAATCTCTGGTATGCCGGAGCTTTGTCCGGATTGGCAAGTGTGTATCTGACGCGTAACCAAAACCTGGAGAAAGCCGATTCATTATATAGAAAGTCACTGGCAATATACCGGCGGAGCAGGGGCAAAAACGCCCCAGCTAATACTGCAATACTAAATCGTATAGGTATTGTAAATACGGAAATGGGGAGATATAAGGTAGCGGAAGAATACCTGAAAGAGGCTGTGGCTGTCATCAATCAAAGCGGAATAGAATATATCCCGGCTTTTAAAAATTTAGCCAGACTGTATGCTTTGACCGGCAGGAAAAGACTGGCGAAACTCTTGTTTCAAAAATGCCTGCCTCATTACACTATCCTGGGATCGGAGTTAATTGCTGACCCCGACCTACTCCATGACATGGCAGAATTACTGTATGCCGGTGAACCTGCCAAAGCAGCCATATACTTAAAAACAGCAATGGACACTGAAGACAAGCTGCTGTTGAGAAATCTTGATTTTTTACCTGAGACGGAACTGCTTGCTCACTTAAAAAGTATTAAAGATGCGTCTGACGCTCCTTACCGTTTTTTACACCGCAATAGGAGCCCGGCGATTACAGGTGCGGCATATAACAGAAAGCTGCTTGTAAGCGGCATCGGTCTGCAAAACACCAGGGCGCTTTATCAAAACATGTCCCGGTCGGAGGATCATGAGCTTACCGGGCTTTGGAAAAATTACCGGCAGCAGCAGTCTTATTATACAAAGCTCTTATCAACGCCCACGGATAAGAGAAATGCAGATATTGATTCCGTTGCCACCACACTGAACCGGCAGGAGAAAGCGCTCTTACGCAGGTCGGCAGCATACAGGAATATGAAAGAGCGGCTTGCTGTTACCTGGCAGGACGTGCAAAAGCATCTGCAGCCCGGTGAAACGGCTGTTGAGTTTGTAAGGTTCAATAATACATTTAACATCATTGCTGCCAACGCTAAAGCCGATACTTTTTATTATGCAGCATTGCTGCTTCGTCCGCAGGATACCGCGCCTCAGTTTGTAGTGTTATGCAAAGAGCAGCAATTGCTTGCCGCAATGAAAAAATTTCCTTATAAAGCGGCTATAAACAGTAGGGGACTAAAATCAGCAGGATATGTACAAAGCGCCACGAATATCCTGTACAAATTGTTGTGGCAGCCGTTGGAGCCTTATCTTAATCATACCCAAACGGTCTATTTTTCACCCGATGGGCTATTGCACCGTGTGGCATTTGCAGCAATCCCTTACAAAAGCAATACCCTGCTTTGCGACAGGTACAATCTTGTGCAACTTACCTCTACCCGGCAGGTAGCTTTACAGGAAACCCGGTCTCCGACGCCTGTTTCGATAGCTATGTTCGGCGGCATTAACTACAACCGTCAGGTTGTAGACACGGGTTTCAGTCTCTATGCTCATGTATCCATGAAATATCGTGGTGCGGACCTGGATTCCTTCTACTTTCTGCCCAATACAATGGCGGAGATCAATGCAATAAAAGCAGATGCTGAGACCTTACAAAAACAGTCTGTTGTATTCACCGGCGATAATGCTACGGAAGCGGCATTCAGAAGCCTGGATGGCAACAACTCGCCGGAGGTAATTCATTTTGCCACACATGGCTTTACGTTCCCCGACAATACAGCAGAGCAAGGCAACAATGGCGGTGCGCCTTTTAAGGCATCAGAAGATCCTCTGCTGCGTTGCGGATTAGTAATGGCGGGCGGCAATAAAGGCTGGAAGGGCAAAGCCGGGTCAGAAGAAGACGACGGCATACTGACCGGCCTGGAGATCAGCGCTGTGCAACTGCCCCATACACAGCTCGCTGTTTTATCTGCCTGCGAAACAGCGCTGGGAAAAATAGAAGGCAGCGAAGGTGTGTTTGGTCTGCAGCGGGCATTTAAGCTGGCAGGAGTGAACTATGTAATGGCCAGCCTCTGGCAAGTACCGGATAAAGAAACCGCCGAATTTATGGAAACTTTTTACAACCACTGGCTGGGTGGAAAAACCATCCGCGAGGCATTTCTTACTACACAGCAAACCATGCGTAAAAGATATGCGCCTTACTACTGGGCGGGCTTTACGTTGGTACAATAAATTATTTCAGATTGCGTGATGTGGATGACGGTAATGCAACTACACCTGAATTGCAATCTGTTATTCTTTGTTCTCCAGTATCTCCAATAGTGATTGGTTTAGGTATAGTTTTTCTTTTCCGGTTTTTACTGATTTCAAAAAACCGTTTTCCTCTAATGCTATCAAATAGTTTCCTACCGTCTTTAAGCTTCCGATGTTTTCATCAATCAAATGCTGGCGTTTGGTGTAGGGCAAACGGAATAAGATTTCAATCAAATCTTTGGAATAAATTTTTGGCAGCTTCTTTTTAACTTCGCCGGCAGTTTTTTCCATTGCAGTTGTTATTCTATTCAGTCGTTGCAAGCCTTTCATTGCAGTTTCTTCAATCATATCCAGCATATACAAAACAAAATTTTCCCATTCATTACTTTCGGTTACACCACGCAAACACTTGTAGTATTCAACCTTGTTTTTTATGATGTATTCGCTTAAATAAATTGCAGGTGTATCAAGCAGTCCCGATAGTTTGAGATACAGAAGCAGCAAAATTCTTCCTGTCCTTCCGTTGCCGTCAAAAAATGGGTGTATCGCTTCAAACTGATAATGCATTATCGCCATTTTAATCAATGGGTCAATAGTTCCACCCCCTACTGCCAGATATTCCGGCTCGTTGATGAATTTTTCTAAGTTTGCCAACATCTCTCGGATTTTCTTTTCTCCATCTGGCGGCGTATAAATCACCCTTCCCTGCGGATTCCTCAGCGTAGTACCAGGCGTATTCCGAATAGAAGTATTGTTTTGCCTGATACATTGAACGATTTTAATACAAAGATTAGTGGTGATATACGGTTTTGTTTTCAACTGTTCCAAACCTAACCAAAGCGCCTCTTTATAGTTCAGCACTTCTTTGGTAGCAGAATTTTCAATTTTTCTGGCGGTAACCAACGATTTGTAAAGTTCATCGTTTGTTGTGATGATGTTTTCTACTTCCGAACTTGCTTTTGCTTCCTGTAAATAAATAGTGTCTAAGAACAATGTTGGATTTGGCAAATTGAGCAGTGTTCCATTTAGTTGAGACAATGCTCTGCCCGCTTTAATTGTTTTGCGAAGCACGTTTTTCGTTTCAATGTCTGCCTCTGGTGGTAGCAATGGCAGGTTGTTATACGCTATATTTCGGTCAAATTTGCTCATTTTTCACGTGTTCGCCACCCTTTAGGCAGGCAGGTAAATTGTACGCTTATTGATAACATAAGGGTAAAAATACTAAAAATCTACTCTCGTTTGTGATTTAAGGGTAAAAATTACTCCCGTTCGGTTTTGGTCGCTTCCGGGTATTGAAAGACAAATCTTCGCTATGTGTGGCGTCTCTGCCTGCCGTCAGGCAGGTTCGCCACACACCACCGCGCTGTCGCCTCTGACGCCACACTTACACCTGTCTGGGCGACGAAAATGTCTGCAAAACATTTTTAACTACACAACAAGCCATGCGTAAAAAATACGCGCCTTACTACTGGGCGGGGTTTACGTTGGTCAATAATATTTTTTCAGTAAGCCTCGCAGGATTCCGAATCTTTCTACCGAAGCTTCGGAAGGTTCGGAACCCTACGATAAATCAATCATTAAAATCGGGGCAAAGCCATTGAAAAAATTTCAACCTGCTAATTGAATATTTTCAGTATTTTTAAATAAAAAACAATGGAAGCGGTACATAAAAAATTCAGCAGCCTGTCTCTGAAAGACGAGCTTTCTATTGTAAGTGCTGCCCGTAAGGGTGTTCGTCCCGGTGTTTTTTACAGCTTTGCCAACGTAGCAAAGCTACCTGAAAAAAGCCTGGCAGCACTGCTGCATTTGCATCCCCGTACGATCAGCAATTACAGAAGCCGCCGCAAACACCTGAATCCTGTGGAGAGTGAGCATTTGCTGAAGCTTATTGTCCTTTTTACCAAAGGAGAGAGGATGTTTGGCAGTATTGATGAGTTTAACCACTGGTTGCACAAACCTTACTGGCATACTAAAGAAATGCCGATGAGCTGGCTGAATACTCCCGGCGGGGTGGATTTGATCACCGAAGAGTTAGACCGGCTGGCGCATGGGTATGCAGCCTGATGATACAATATGCTTGTTTACCGTATTGTACATAAGGAGTTCAGCGGGTCTTTATTTGCCCCGGGGCTGCCCGGCCGCTGGAATGGGGCGGGACGCAAAGTAATTTATGCCGCTGAATCTATTCCCCTTGCCTTCATGGAGAACATGATCCGCCGGAAGGGATTAGGTTTCAATGATGACTTCCGTGTTATGATTATTGAAGTGCCGGATACGCTGGCTGTTACAGAGGTGGATTTGTCCGGCCTTGCGGCAGGATGGCGTGATTTTCTAAATTATTCCATCTGCCAGGCTGTGGGCAACAAGTGGTATGATGACGGCAGCACTCCTATTTTAAAAGTGCCTTCTGCTGTTATGCCCACTAATTTTAATTATGTTATCCATACTATGCACCCGAACTACAAGGCAGTGAATCTCCTCGCCACTTCCAACCTTATTCCTGATGACAGGATTGAAGACCTGCTGAAAAATTATAAGCTGGCTTCCAAGGGATGAATAGATGTCTTTCTCCACCTTCAGTTGTGATCGCCAGGTGAAAGGGGCTGATTATGCTATAATTTTAACGATAATGAAAGCACGAAAATTATCAACACGCTCGTCGTCATTTCGATCCCGCCTTCATGCAGTATTGATCTATGTATATTACGGCGGGAGAGAAATCTGCCGAACAATAGTGCAGGTGTTGAGCAGTAGTACATTTGCCAGGCAGATTTCTCCCTCGCGGAAGCCTGCATTAAACTATAGCGTCCGCGATAGCTCGATCGAAATGACGGGCAAGAGACTGATGATTTTGTAGCTTTCGCGATAATTCAGGCTTACAAATAACCCATTCTCTCGCTGAAACCTCCCTGGGTAATACCCCATGTTTTGTCGGCGCACCTGCTTGACAATTTGGGTATACCCCGCCAAAAGAAGCATTCCATTGTCTATGACTGGCAGTGCAATAATTTTTTTTCGGATCGGGTGATGATAACAGGCAGGAAACGGCTATTAAGCCTGTTACAAAGTCTATGCAATGCATACGGATGTTCTTTCGGGTATACATAAAAAAAGGGTTATGATAAAAAAATTATTCACCGCAGCGATATTGGGGTTGCTGATTTTTACAGGATGTTCAAAAAGTAAAGACGGCGAAGAGGATACTGATAAAGATAAACCCGCAGCCAAAGCTCAGTTTGACAACAATAACTACGGCATTTATAAAGGTGTGTTTGTCGGTTCGAGTGGTTTCATTATTGTTAATATAAATAATGACAATTCTATTTCAGCCAGCTTGACCGTAGATGGCGCAAAGACCTCTTTCACAACAACACAGACTGTGCAGCAAAACGAGGCGACCAGCGTTGTTTTCAAAAACGGCAACAACTCATTCACTTTTGTTGTCGGCGCAAACGGCAGCGATCCGATAGTTAAAGATATTGTAATCAGCGGGCACCCAGAAGCCGCTATAGTTGTCATAAAGGAAACTTCAACAGACCTCGTAAAATGTTACGAAGGGACTTTTGATGGCGGCGATGCGGGTGTTTTTAATGCAGCCGTTTCAGGTAAGTGGATTCGTGGTTTGGCTTTCAGCACCGCCTATAATAAGACATGGCCTGTCACTGGAACTGTATCAGGTAATAATATTGATGCCTCGGGTTCTGCCGGCAGCGGCGATTTTAAAGGTTCCATTTCCGGAGACAATATTTCAGGAAGCTGGAAAAATTCCATAGCGGATATAAGCGGGACATGGAGTGGAAAGCGAACCCTGTAGGCTGTAATACTAAAAGAGTGCATAAAAATACTGTTTGTTAAGTCAGGCAATAATTAGCAAGGTGTAATCAAATAAAGTTCACCTAAGCAAACACAGAAAATGAATATCGCGATGAAACTTTCTTTTGGCGCCATTTGTCTTCTATGCATTAGCTTGTTAACGTCTTGCAATAAGTCCAGTCCCGACAATACGCCCGACCCCCCTCCACCGGTGACCGTTACTATCACAGGGGTCAGCCCTAAAACAGTGACGGAAGGAGATACTTTGACCATTACTGGTACATCCTTTGGAACGGATCCCGCCAAAGTTAAAGTCTTTTTCGACTACGCCGGTTTTTCCACGAGCTATACACCCATCAAGGTATCCCCCACGCAGTTGACAATAGTCGTGCCGAAAAGCAACTCGACAGCCCTAGTACCAAATCCTGCTACCTGTCATCCGGGGATTGAAGTAAATGGAGGCGATCAAATTTTCAGTGAGGTTACTTTCACGTATCTCTATCCTGCCGTCTATTATACATTTTCCGGCGTATCGGCGCGGCTTGGAGAATTCATCTCGCTGAACGGTCCCTTTTATAAAAACCAGGTTGCGGATTCCATACGTGTACGGTTCAGTGGCAGCAATCAATGGATAAGGCCGATCGCAGGTAGCGACATAACCTATATAGACGTCCGCGAAGGTTACTTTTACTATAAAAATGTCCTGATACGAGTGCCGGCGGATGCGCACACCGGCCCCATCGAAGTGGCCTCCGACCTTCTGGCGCCGGGTAAGACCGATAGTAGTCTGACTGTCCTGCCGCTTTTGCCCGATCCGACGCCGGGGGTATGGACCACAAGAGGCGACCTTGTTTTTGTGGGACATACGTCGTTGTCGGGCAAGACAGAGGCTGCCGCCTTTACGATAAACAACAGGGCTTATATCGCCACGGGAAATACAGGTGCGCCGCTCGACGGATACGGCACGACCGATGTCTGGGAATTCGATCCGCAGTATTATTCCTGGAGGCCCATGGCAAATTTTCCTATGGGACATCGTACCGGCTCCTCGGTCTTTTCCATTGGAAACAAGGGTTACCTCTGCGGAGGCTTTGATAAGAACAGAGTTCCCACCAGGGACTTTTGGGAATTCGATCCAGCAACAAACACCTGGACAAAAAAGGCCGACTTCCCGGGAAAAGCACGGGCACGGGCTGTCGGCTTTTCTATCGGCAATCTCGGGTATATCGGTTCCGGTCAGGATACGTCGGGACTGGCACTGTCGGATTTCTTCCAATACGACCCTGCTTCGGACAGTTGGACGGCTCTGCCTGCTATGCCCATTGAGCGGTCTTCGGCTTTTGCATTCGTAGTCAATAACAAGGCGTATATAGACGGTGGCTGGAAGGGGCAGATTGCCCCCCACCCACAATCTGCCCTAACGGACATGTATATGTTTGATCCGGCTGCCAAGACATGGACAGTCAAGGCCCCCATGACCGGTAATGTTCGTACTTCCATGAACGCCAGCTTCGTTCTTAACGGCAAAGGATACGTGGGGCTGGGCAATACTGTTAGTGGCTGGCAAGGCTCCAAAGTGGTAGTCGCTTATGACCCTCCCAGCGATACATGGGCCCCCGTACCAAGTTTCAGAGGATTGGAAAGAACTGGCGCTGTCGGTTTCGCCATCGGAAATACCGGCTATTTCAGCCATGGTTTTGCCATCGGCGGAGCCCTGACTTTCAAAGATACCTGGGCCTATATCCCTAATTGATATTTTCCCGTTGCGAACTTTGCTCCGTTGCGTGCGCTGCGTGAAACATACTGTTTACATCCGGTTATAATATCCAAAACTCGGGTTGTCCTATACAGGTGTGTGTACATGGTAGCTGTCGGCAGACAGGTTTGAATTCTGATATTTTACGATTAACATAGCGCTAAAATAAATTAAATTTTTTCGGATCGGGTGATGATAACAGGCAGGAAACTGCTATTAAGCCGTAAGCAATAATACCGCTATGCTTCTGACGCCCCGATGCCCTTCACCTGTCATTGGTATATATCCATTGGCTGTTGCTTATTGGCCGGGAGGCTCTGTTCTCAGGGCGATTCCGCAATGAAGCAACGGTCAGTATTGCCATGTATATATGAAAGACCCAGCCGGAAATTATCCGCTTTTCCATTGATCTGTAAGAAAATAAAAAACTTTTAAAACATTCAATCAATGCACATTCACTCAAAATTAATTGCTGTGGGAATATTTTTCGCTATGCTATCTTCAGTGGCGCACAGCCAAACCACAGCAAAACCTGCTGCTTCAACCAAAAGCAATACCCTTACCAATAAAAATATTATTGACCTGCAAAAAGCGGGACTCGGCAATGAGATTATTCTTACAAAAATTGCCCAGTCAAAATGTGCCTTTGATCTTTCTACAGACGGGCTTATCGATTTAAAATCCAAAGGTGTTTCGGCTGATGTGATAAAAGCGATGATGAACAAAAGCGAATCAGGAACAGGCAACAGCAGTTCCGCCACTACAGGACAGGTCAAATCAAACAGCGCAGGTAATACCACTGCAATTGCGCACGCTGTTGAATTAATGAACCACGTATATGTTTTACAGAAAGGAGATCAGTCTGTTAAGCCTCTTGAAAAATCAATGGCAGGTAAACGTACCCGCAATTATGGATTCAAAGGCGTGCAGGTGCTCCAGGTAGACGGCGCCAATTCCGGGGTTAGCCTGGCTACGGGCGATGTTGAGTATTTCCTGATCAACACCGGCGGTGCATTGCCGGAGGTTAACCTGTATATATTAAAATCTGCCAAAGGAAAGAGAGAAGTGGAAAGCATGTCGGTAGGAACATTTGAAGGTGCAAAAACCGGTGAAAAGCACCAGGTTCCCGTTAACATCAGCAAACTGGATAACGGCGTTTACAAAATTTTACCGGGTAAAACATTGGAGAAGGGAGAATACTTCTTCACTACAAAACCCGAAGCAACGGCTACCAGCTTTGATGTGTATACGTTTGGGGTAAAATAAAATTTACAACAAGTACAGCCTCATACCGTATGTAAGCAAATATTAGAATACCTAAATAAAAATCTTTACATAGCATTCCTTAACAACTAAACCATCAAAACATGGAAACAAACATTACCCCAACTGTTCAGAAATCAAACGGATTTGACTGGAAAGATTTTCTTTCATTCAAAACAATGATCACCTTAAAAATTATCCAGATCATGTACGTTGTAGTTGCCGTAATTATTACCCTTGGCGGTTTGGCAACTATGTTTAGCGGGGGAAGAAGCAGCGGATACGGCGGATATGGGCCTACCAGCTTCATTCCTGGTGGTTTTATGGGTGGCCTGCTCATTATCATTTTTGGCAATGTGCTTTGGAGAGTTTGGTGCGAGCTTATTATTGTTTTCTTCCGCATCAATAAATCATTGAACAATATTGATGATAAAACTAAGGGCTGATACGTTCTGTAATAATTTTTAAACCTGTCTGGTGAAATATTTTTTCTGCCGGCTATTTGTTTTCTTCAGGAGGCCGGGGTATGATGATAATGACTTTATCATCGTAAGCAGGAATATTATTTTAAATAAAACTCAAATGAACCCTTTTTCATATAAAACATTTGCCTGTGCAATACTGGCATTCATCAGCTTGCCTGTTATTGGTTTTTCGCAAGACACAAAAAAGTATGTTTCGTCTGATAAGATCTTCATTGTTACCTACCCGGCAGACTGGAAAGTAAATAAAGACCGTCGTTTTGAATTTGTGGTGTATCAGCCGGGTACGGGAATGTTTCCTGCTCAGGTAAGTATAGAAATCAAAAAAAAGGCCGCAGGCTATGAGAACGCCGACATACACCAGATTTCAGATGTAGAACTAAAGATGATGAAAGCTGAACAGAATACAAGTCTTGAAATACTTGATTCAAGGTTTCAACAACAAAACGGCCACGAATGGTGGGTGGTAAAAGGAAAATCAAAAGTATTAGGCAAAGAATATTTTAGCGACACTTATAAAACCATCCATAATGGTAAAGTGTACATTTTCTCTTATCAGTCGAATGAAAAAAACTATGAAAAAAACAAGGCTGCTGCTGATAATATAATTGCATCGGTGGAGTTTCTTACCAAGAATGATGAGGGTGTTGTCTCCACTAAATCTGATGCTAATACTACAAACAATACTATATCAATACAATCTCAGAACACCCAAATATTCACCGATCCCGAAAAATTATTTACAGCTCGTTTGCCTTTGGAATGGCAGAATGAAATGCAAAGCAAATCAAATAAATTTTCGCTACACCCGGCAGGGTCTGACGAAAAAAAGATTGTATTGCAGGCAGAAGCCTTACCAGATATTGTCAGCGATATGACATTAAAAGAATGGAGTGAAGGTGCATTGGGTGAACTTAAAAAGGATGCAAAAAAAGGTAAGGCTGTTATAAATAATAATAGCTATGTAACTATAAATGGCACTGAATGGTTCATGATAGATTTTTCTGATAAAACGGCCCGTAATATTATTTACCTGACCATTCTTGACAAGAAAAAATACAGGTTTTTTTATACAGCCCCGCTAAATGAGTATGATAAAGATATTGTTACTGCAAACGCAGTTATAAATTCTGTACAGTTTGGTAGAGGTGTTGAGAATCTCACCGGGAATGAATCAGGCCCTGATACAAAAAATATTGCTTCAAACATTAGTTCAGGTAGTAAAATTAACAATGCAAATCCCGTACAAAAAGATAACAATAATCCCTCTGCAGTAATAGAATCCCAATCATCTAATACGATAGTAACGCAGGAAAAAACCTTTCAGGATTTTCTTAAGGTTGATTTTAAAAACGAGGCAGAATACATCAAAAAATATGGGAGCGGGAAGGTGAGACGTATGTCGGAACATGAAATTGAGTTTACCTTAACTGGCGGGAAAAAATTTGTTTTAAAAGACCCTTATGATGCACCGATGAAAAGTTATGAGAAGCTGGGCATTTTTATCGGCTATTCTGATGAGTTAAACAAATTTATGCTTGCTACAGAAGATGGACACCTGTTTGGAGTAGATAGAGCGACCGGACGTTACCAGGGTTTAGATTTAAATATATATACTTTAAAAAATGGCAGTTGGTCGCCTGACCGTAAATGGTTAGCGATTTGTGATGGAGGTTGGGATGAAGAAGGAAATGCAAGTATATCAGTATTTTCGGGACAATTTCCATATAAAAAACAATATAGTAAGAATATAAGTGAAAGTGGTATGGGTTGGATAGCGGGAGAATCTAAATGGTTAGACAATAATACACTTGAAATCCCAAAAAAGAATAGTCGGGATTTCAAACCAATTGGCAGCACCTGGCTCACCCTGCAAAACGGCAAATGGGTGCAGGTAAATACAAAGCCGGTAATTAAAGCGAACTCCGCCAGGGAAAACAGCACTACAACAGTTCAAACTGAAAAGCCTGTTTTTGAAACTGATCATACTGTACAAGCTCCCAACAACAATGCTGCTAATAACACAACAGCGAATCAGGGTAATACAGCGCAGGCTTCAGTTGCGGGGAGTATTGCCAAAGACGTAAGTTATGTTGATACATGGAGCGGGCTGCCTTTTACAGACGGCTATCTTGCGGTAATTAATAAAAATGGTTGTTCCATAGCAAATGCTAAGGGAGAAATATTGCTGCCATACAATAAGTATTGTGTATTGGGTTTTAGTAATGGGTTTGCCGTTGCTCAGGATCCGAAAAATGGTGGGAAGTTCGGTTATATAGATAAAAATTTAAAACCAACCGGTGCTTTTTCGTTTACTGAGGCTTTAGCGGTATTAAGTGATGGCTTTGCTATTGTGGAAGAGGGAGGGAATAAGGATAATCCTCCCAAAGTAGCGTACACCGTCAAAACATATAGTTATTCCCCATCCACCGGAAAAAAATATTTATTGGGCTATCGTACGGGACATTATTGGGTTGATGATCAGGTTAGCTATGACAATAATGGAAACAAGAATTTTAGCAGTAGTGGTTCTTGTAAAGAAGGATTGTCTACATTTTCCTGGCGAAAAAATGATAATACCACTTTTTTCGGCTATAAAGACATAACCGGAAAAATTGTGATAAAGACAGAATATATTGAGGCCTCAGATTTTAGTGAAGGACTTGCTGTAACGGCAAAGATTTTACCGGATGGAAAAAAGAAATATGGATTTATTAATAAGAAAGGCGAAACCGTAATTCCTTTCCAATACACAAACAAACCTGGCGATTTTCTTGGAGGGCTGGCGTTAATATCTATGGTTGATCAGTCAGAATTTTCCGAGGCACTGATTAACCGGGAAGGAGAGATTGTATTGAAGTTAGGAGGTGGGAGTAAAATTTACCTCTCCAATTATAATACATTTGAATACTCTCCAATAAAATCCTACGGGGCGGATAATTATCAGTATTATAAAGAACAATGGAAAGACCGCACCATTCGACTGGTTGAAACCAGAGACAATTCGGGCGCAGCTTCATTGAATATGATTTTGGATTCAACCGGGCGCCTCAAAAATCTGAGTGTGCTGTTACGCACACAATTTCCCGGTCAGGATGTTCGAATGAATAGAAAGTTATTTAAACCGAGGCAGTTTATTTTTCATATAGAAGGACAGTACGCAGGTGAAATAAACAGGTTTGGCGTAATGGATTTTGACGGGAAGATCATAATCCCTCCTGTTTTTTCAGAAATAGGCTCCTTAGATCCCGTATCAAAACTTGCACCTGCGAGTCTTTATGATAGTGAAAGGCACAAAGCAACGGTAGGGTATATTAATGAACAAGGGCAGTTTAAAATATTGCTGGGGAATAACGATAAGTTTTGAGAGGTCTATGCAACAAGAGACCCGAACCTTTCAAAGGTTTACCCCGTAACAGATTGTGCAGCTAACGATTCTTGCTGTCCGAAGTCTCCGACTTCGGACTATTTATGTTCTTCGGAGACTTTAGTCTCCGTTATATGCCAAAGCTGACACCTTTTTCGCAATGGCATCAGCTCAAAATCATTAGCTATAGCAACTGCAACCGGCTGGTTATAAAATTTTTCCCATTTTCAAAAAACAACTGTTCAGTAAATTTTTCAATGTTAAATCCTTCCGGAAGCGTTACCGCTTCTTTGTTGGCTTTTGCATAAGACATAAAGGTATCTTTGAAATCATTTTTTAAGCTATTGTATTCCGTCGCTTTCATGCAACACCCCACGGGGTTGATTAAGCCATCAAAATCAGATCCGATACAAATTTGTGTCAACGCCTTGTTTATATCATAATCGCCAGGCTCCTGCACCACTCTTATAAAATGCAGTATATGCTGCATAAAATGGCAAAGATGATAGAAAGACAATTCCGGGCTCACCAAACCACCCTGTAATACTTCCTGCATAGTTATGCAACTAAATTCAGTAACCTTTGCCCCAATACCTTTTTTAGTACGATATACTACTTTCTCCGCGTCTGATATATACTCTTCTTCAAACGCAAAATCATTCATTGCCGCCGGCCTGCCATCTGCTTCCGTATACCCTAAAATTCTTTTATCAAGGTTTAACCCAATCATTCCTCCCGATTGTACAATCGCCATGATATCTTCATCATACATGTTGATGCTGCTGGGGTTAAACGCTGTCTGAAAATCAAGCATCTGGTATTTCTTAGGTTTAGCCCAAAGTATATAACAATAATCTTTTCGTTTTTCTTTTCTAAATTCCATCATATAGTCGGGGATATCCTTATACGACATCCCGGTGAAACCTGCGTGGGTACAGATTAATGGTTGGTTGATGGGCATGAAGTCCGGTCTGTTCCTGATATCTTCTATCAGCATGCGGCGGGAAGCAAGGCTCAGATGTTTAAGGTCTACCATTATTTTTCGTTCATAACAGTGTCGTATAATCGCTAATCCATCATCAGCAATACGGTTACCTGTTGGCCTGAAATCTTCGTCGGCTACAAATTGCACGCCATAAGCATGATTGCAAAACGGATATTGTTCGAGATGTGTAACGTTTACACTAACGAGCGGATACCGGTCGGCTATCTCATCCAGATTCCTAAGAATTTCGTCTTTTGATATCCTGCTTTTGTCGAGTGTGGAGGAAAGGGAGTGACATCCTTCAACACTGAACACTATGTTTATCGCCGATTTATCTTCAGGATCATATGGTGAGTCTTTTGATAATATCTTAATCTTTTTATCTGTTATACCAAATTGTTCAGCATTCATTAATACATTAAGATCCTCTTTTACCAGGTCGGGATAAGGTTTTAGTGTTTCATCATTTATTTTTTTGAGCCGGGTTGGGTTTAGATAAGTTTGCAATGTCCCTTCACTCTGCTTAAGAATGAGTGAATTATTTGTCATTCCTCTTTCGGGAACAAATATTGCTGCACAAATGATATGTGGGCCATCTTCGCTCAACTGGCGCAAATTAGATTGCGAGCCGAGTATATAAGAAAATTCGGTACACCAGCGCAGCAGCCAATGGATTTTTGTTACATCTATATCCACCCAGGGACTTGTTTTAGCTTCCGCTTCGGAAAACATACATTTTAGTGTAGGGTGAACATGAAAATCAAATAGAGGCATAACCAAACTTTTTTGGATGAAAGAATAAAGGCTTGCCAAAAGAAAAGGACGATGTGCAGATTAAAAAGTTATCCGAGATACGGAGATGTTTGTTAGAAGAGAACAAAATAGAAAATATAATACAGATTTGCAAATGGCGGGCGCATTTCAAATTTTTAAACACAACTCAGCGTATGAATTTTTGGTTTCGTATAGCTTCAGATAAACAAGTATGACTTCGTTGGGTAAATGCTCGCTTAGTTTTTTCTTTATATAGATCAGCATATTTTCTGCCGACGGTTCCGCTTCCCATACCAACAGGTTTTCAGGCGATGAGAATGCAGGATTATTTTTGAGGAAAGCGCTGGATAAAATCAGTTTGTGATCCAGGGTTTTAATTATAGCACTGTTTACAATTCTTTTTATTTCTTTAAAGTCAAACGCAATCCCCGGCGAAGGGATATAGTCTTCACCTGCTTCGGGCGAAGTGAGCGTAACATGAAGTTCATAAGAATGTCCATGAATGTCTTTACAAGGTCCATCATACCCATAAAGCGCATGAGCGGTTTCAAATGTAAAAATCTTTGTAAGCCTGATCATTTCGGTATTAAAAGTTCCCGGTTGTATACCCTGTAAAACGGATATAATAGGCAGCGGGAAAGTAAAAATAAATAAAGGACAAAATTATCCTTTATTATTATATTTGCAACTTAAATTTTGACGATAGGTACAAAAAGGAATTTGAGTATGACCAATAACACAACAGAACCCAAGCCGCTTGTTTACTCCTGCTCGGGTTGCAGCAGTGCTGCACAAATGGCAAATTATCTGGCCATTCAGATGGATAGAAAAGGTATCGCTGAAATGTCGTGCATTGCAGGAGTGGGGGGCAATGTAAAAAAGCTGGTGAAAACAGCACAATCGGGGAGAAAGATTATTGTGATTGACGGTTGTCCGCTGGCCTGCTCAAAAGCATGTCTGAACAATCATAATCTTTCACCGGATCTGCATTTTGAACTTACTAAGTTTGGCGTAAGTAAAAAACAACACGAAGATTTTGATATGGCGCAGGCTGCACTTGTAATGCAGGAATTAGAAAATCAGTTACAACCTGTTAGTAATAATGTATAGCATTATATTCCCGGCGTATTTATTTTTAATGTTGTCTGCGCAAAACTTCCACTCCAATTTTCAGCATATCTCGCAGCAGTCCGACAAAATTAAAACACCTGCTAGCCGATGCCACGTTACCGGGACATCATGTATCTCGTATGTCAGCGACTATGAAGAAATACATCAACCAGTTTAGATTACATCTTAATACACAACATGCAGCAACACGCAATTCATACCTTTCATATTCCGGTAATGGGTTTGGCTTTTACCATTGACAGCCCCGTAAAAGTAGCGAGGTATGGGATATCTTCGGTAATCTCCATTGTGGAAGACAAGCTGATTGAAATGATGAGACGACACTATTATCCCTGGATAGGAAAGGAATATCAACCCATTGGTACCCAGGATAATGATTACAGAGCAAGGCGAATCACCGACTATCTCAATCTTGTCAATACAATAGTGCAAGCACAGGTAGAAAAATTGAAAAATGCAGCTTTTGAAGCGGGTTCTGAAATCGTGAAATATTTTGAAATGCTGCCTGAGCACAGTTCTCTAAAGCAATTGTACCGGCAAATGATACATGCAAAGAATGCACCTGAGAAAGAAAAGCTGGAGGCACTTTTAAGAACATATATAAAACCTGGTGGTATTGATGTAAATATCATGACCAAAATTGACCGGAATAATTTTGACGGGAATGGTGAAGTATTGACAGACGGTTCAGATGCAGTATCCGCATTGCGGGGTTATGCAAAAAGTAACCTAACTAATTCATCCGTTATCTTTTCAGCAGGCATGAATCCCCGCTTGTATAATTACCTCGGAACCTGCAGTGAGTTTGACATAAACGAAGATGGCGGATTTTCAAAAAGAATAATTGTAAAAGTGAGTGATTACCGGTCTGCACTTATACAGGGGAAATACCTTGCCAAAAAAGGTATTTGGGTAAGTGAGTTTAGGATAGAGTCGGGGCTAAACTGCGGGGGGCATGCATTTGCAACAGATGGATTTTTGCTGGGTCCTATACTGGAAGAATTCAGGATAAAGAAACTGGAACTGACTGATTCTCTTTTTGAAATTTATAGTGCTGCCTGCCTGAGAATAAAGAATAAAATCATTATCCGTCCGCCGCAAATTTCTGTTTCTGTACAGGGTGGCATTGGGACTTATGAGGAAGATGAGATGTTGCGCCACTATTACGGAGTTGACAGCACAGGATGGGGTACTCCATTTCTTTTGGTCCCCGAAGCTACCACTGTTGATGAAAATACACTGAATCTCTTGTGTGCAGCAGAAGAAAAAGATATGGCATTAAGCCGGAATTCCCCATTAGGAGTAAGATTTCATTATCTTAATGGCACCAGTTCTCATGCAGAAAAATTATCCCGTATAGCCAGAGGTAAACCTGGCAGCCCCTGCACTGAAAAGCATCTTGTATTTAATACAGAGTTTACCAAAGAACCAATATGTACGGCATCCCGCAAATACCAGGAGTTAAAAATTGCACAACTGCAATCACTGGATCTTCCGGAAACCACATATAAAGAGCAGGCAGAGGAGGTATTGGACAAAGAATGTTTGTGTATTGGACTAAGTAATTCTGCAGCTATTCAGTACAATCAATCTTTTGTTAAAAAGCTAAATGCTGTAGCAATTTGTCCCGGCCCCAATATTGTCAATTTTTCCAAAGTAGTATCACTACAATCCATGACAGATCACATTTATGGTCGAAAAAATATTCTTACAAACAGCAATAGACCAAATATGTTTATTGCAGAACTGAAGCTGTATATAAAATATTTTGAAGAAAAACTGGAAGAAGAGTCGAAGCGGAAAATATTGGAGAAAAATAAAAAACACAATGCTGGTTTTTTCTCAAATCTTTTAAATGGTATCAGTTACTACCGTTCACTGCCAATCTCAAATTTACCTGCAAGGGAGATTTTCGTCATGGGGCTTGATCTTGCATTGGAAGAGATACAGCATTTGAATGATCTGTATTCACTAACAGGTGATTGAGGTTTTAAAAGCGACAATTTACCAAAAGCTGATATTTTAAAATTTTATTTCTGCTCCATTTTATACACCGGTTGCTGTTTGCAAACAATTTTCTTCTCTTTATCACACCAGGTTCGCTGAGCTTTCGTAATTGTTTGCTGTTGTGCTGTATTCAGCAAAGTTGTCCAGGAAACATTATTGGCAAAATGCCCCACTGATTTTTCGAGTGATTCCCTGAAGTTGAAGGTGAATATTCCACCGGTGCTATTTCCTGCAGACAATTCTCCCTTAGATGCGGCAGTCATTAATATGGAGGTAGGGTTGCTGTTCAAAAAAAGTGCCTTACAATTTTCCATATTCCAGCCTATGGATGAGCTTCGGGTGGTAGCAACGTCTGTACTGATGGTATTACTTTGAGAAGGATCGGCATTGCAGCAATCGCTTAAAATAAGATTTAGTCTCGCTCCTTTGGCTTTAATTCTTTTATATATCTCCTCCATATTAAGAGTATATTGCCCGCCATAGGTTTGGAAGGCTTTATCCCTCAGGTCGAGAAAGGGAAATGTATAACTGTCTTTTATATTAGCGAAACCGTGTCCTGAATAGTAAAATACAACCATATCGCCGGGATTGGGGTCTAAGGCGCTGATGGCATTATCAACGTTTACTTTGCTGAAATCTTTTCCAAAAATTACTTTTGGAACAAATTGTATTTGCATAAACTCAGCCAGTTGACTGAAAGTATTATAAGTAGCATCCTTATCTACCACACAGGTAGGTCCAATAGATATATCGTCAGTGTTAGCTACCAGCAACAGCAGCATTCTGATCTTTTTCTGTTCGGGCAGAATAACCCTGGTTGTTGCTTCTTCAAAAAAGTTTTCATAAAAATCATCCTGTTCTGTAAAATATTTTGATACTAATTCTTTGGTAAGATCTGCTTCATTCAGCAATCTGTGTGTGAATTCTCCTTCTACATCTTTACCATCATCTCCGGTTGAAATTACAGAGCCCGGCTCAAATATTCCGGTTGATGCGTTTTTCTGAAACCAGAAAATATCTGGTTCATATTCCAGTTTTGAAGGACCAACTACTACCTGGGGATCGTATCCTTCAAATACAAGGATATTTTCATTGGTTTGTTTGCCTTCCGCTCCGTCATCTAAGTAATGTTCTTTCATTTGAAGGTCTACTATTACTGGTTTATGGGTTTCATCATCAATGAAATTAACTCTTATAAATCCGGTTCCATCCCCGTTCCTGACCATAAATGCACTATATTTTTCACTGTTCTTGCCTATGTTAAAATGATAATCAAATTCATAAATGGAGGGTTGTGCAAAACCAGAACTGCTGCAAATAACTGCGCAAATAAGCAGAAAGAGTCTGAAGAACATGACGGCGGGGTTTAACTGAAAGGAATAACTAAAGCTAATATTCTGTTGGTATAATTCAAAATTATTAACAAGACGGAATTGATAATATGTGGTTAACAGGAATTAAAGATTGCAAAAGTCTTTTGAAAAATGCCCAGACCTTATTTTAACATCCCTGCAACAAATCAAATCATCAATATCCGCAACATTCATGGTTATTTGTAATGTAAACTTTTCCCGGATGATTAAATGTTTACAACTATTTTCTTTCCTATTCTTTTGTTCCGTTGCATACCCGCAACAGAATGATTTTTTATCGCTGAAAAAAAGGGGACGGACTATCAAAAATTATTTTACAGGCTCACCCATATCATTCATTCATATTAATGGTTCTTTAATTGAAGGCACGCTGGAAAGAATATATAAAGACAGTATTTTTTTATACAACTATGATATCAGGATGACACCCACACCCTGGGGTACCAGGTTTGCAGATACTGTGGACAGGTACGATCTCAGGTATCATTTTAATGAAATAGCTGCCATACCCAAACCAGGGAAATCATTTGAATTTGTTCGTAACGGCACCCTGTTCATGATTGGCGGCGTAGGGTATGCGTTCCTGCACACATTCAATGGTATTATACAAAAGAGGAAGATTGAACCCACTACATTAGCTATTGCGGGAGGAGTGGCACTTTTAGGATTTACTATGAAAAAACTTCGTAAATATTATTATCCAATTGGAAAAAGATATACCTTAAGTTATATAACACTCGCTACGGAGTAAAAATCTGTTCGCGGGAAAAATTCAATTGTTTATTTTGCAGCCTCAATATTTTTAGTTGTATTGTGAGGAATTTTATATCCAAATCCTGGCGATTTATCAAAAGACTGTTGCTGATACTTTTTATCCTGCAATTTGTATATATATTTCTATTAAAATGGTTTGATCCGCCGGTAACACTTACTCAGTTGGGAAGCTTACTCAGCGGATACGGTTTGAAAAGAGATTATGTAAGCGCAGAAGAAATTTCGCCCTGGGCGGGGCTTGCAGTTATTGCATCGGAAGATCAGCTTTTCCCCGATCATAATGGATTTGACTGGAAAAGCATAGAACGCGCTATAGCAAAAAATAAAAGAAAAAAAAACAGGATTGCCGGAGCTTCCACTATCAGTCAGCAGGTAGCAAAGAATGTATTTCTTTGGCAGGGACGCACCTGGTTCAGAAAGGGACTGGAAGTGTATTTTACGTTTATGATTGAGCGGGTATGGGGCAAACAGCGCATACTTGAAGTGTATCTTAATGTATCGGAAATGGGTAAAGGTATTTTTGGTATAGAGGCCGCAGCTCAAAACTATTTTAATAAACCAGCTTCAAAACTTACCAGGACTGAGTCTGCTATGATAGCAGCATGCCTTCCCAATCCGGTCCGTTTTAGTGTTAGGCCTATATCCCGTTTTGTGGCCGTACGTTATCCCTGGGTGCTTTTGCAAATGAGCAACCTTGATAATGATCCCGATATAATGAAATTGCTTCCGGGCAGAATAGTCAAGACTTCACCATCTAAGTAAAACACTCCCCCAGGTATAACCACTTCCGAAAGCAGCAAGGCAAACCAGGTCGGCAGGTTTTATCTTTCCTGCTTCCCAGGCCTCACAAAGCGCTATTGGTATTGATGCGGCAGTGGTGTTGCCATACTTTTGAATATTGTTATATACTTTTTCATCACTGAGCCCCAGTTTTTGCTGCACAAATTGTACTATCCGGAGATTGGCCTGATGTGAGATAAGCATATCAATATCTCCGGGTTTATATCCGTTTGCATTGAGTGCTTCCATTATTACTTCCGGAATTTTTACAATTGCCTTTTTAAATACACCCGGGCCATCCATGAAGGGAAAATTCTGTGCATTGTCAATCATGCTATGGCTCATAAACATTTCTCCGATTTCTGCGGTATCAAAACTGGCAAGTGGTTGCTGCACCCAGTAATTGGCATGCGTACCTGGGTTGTACATAGCGAGGCTCTCTGCATTTTCTCCATCGCTGTGTAAATGCGTACTAAGTACACCTCGATTTTGTTCTTCAGTGGGTTGCATTACTACCGCGCCTGCACCATCCCCAAAAATAACAGATACGCTCCTGCCTCGGGTACTAAAATCCAAACCGAATGAATGCTTTTCACTTCCTACTACCAGTATGTTTTTGTACATACCAGAGCGAATAAACTGATCGGCAACACTCAGTGCATATACAAATCCGCTGCATTGGTTTCTTATATCAAGTGCACCGGTTTCCCCCATCTTCATGGCTCTTTGCAACAATACCCCACAACCGGGGAAATAATAATCAGGGCTCAAAGTGGCAAAAATGATAAAATCAATATCCTGCGCAGTCGTACCGGCCCGTTCTATTGCTATCCTGGACGCCTCAACAGCCATAGTGGTTGTAGTTTCGCCAACCCGTTTCGCATACCTGCGTTCCTTTATGCCGGTTCTTTCCTGTATCCATGCATCACTGGTCTCCATGTACTTTTGAAGTTCGAAATTCGTAACAACATGTTCGGGGACATACATCCCAATTCCTGCAATTTTTGCACGCGGCATAACAATCAAATTATTGTTGTTAAATAAAAATACTTACTCTCCGGCAAAATAATCCAGTTAATTATTTGATATTAATTGGGAGTACAACCCTGGTGTCGTCCCAGCCAATCCATAAGTTAGCACCGGAATTTGTATTTTCAGTTTCCATTGTGAATACTTCAATAGGTTTGGGAGATTTTACTATGGGTACGGTAAATTTAAAAAGGTCTTTAGTTTCGTCTATTTTTAATCCCCAGCTATATAAGTCTTTGTTAAGAATCAAAGTCCATTCTGTTGGTTGAGGGATGCAATATAAAATATAATTACCCCTGGGAACCTTTGTGCCTTCAATGGTTACATCCTCAAAGATGTTTATCTCAGTGGCTTCATTGGCGCCAAGCCTCCAGCGTTCGCCGAACTTCACTATGCCTCCAAATATTTTTCGGCCACTTTTCTGTGGGCGACTGTAAAATATCCTGAACACCGGGGCAGTCTTAATGCTTCCGATCATCTTTAGTTTAGGATATTCCATCGGGAAGTATATTACATCGAGCGGGGATTTATCAAGTATGGAAATTGGTACTCCCGACTCGTGTACTACAGGTGGAAATATTTTAGAACTATCCATGGTGTTGCTGCTTTCCGAGGATCCGCTCTGGCAGGAAAAGCTAAATACAATAGCGAATGAAATCATAATTGCACAACTGTATTTGCGCAGTAAAATATTTCTCATGGGCAACAACATAATTTTTTAAAAACTTATGGGTAATACAACTTCAGTATCCTCCCATGCCATCAACAGTTCGACGCCGGTTGCAGTCTGTTTAAAAAGCATGGAAAACATCTCTACAGGGGTATCCGTTTTCAAAGTCTTCACGGTAGTACGTAATATATCTTTTTGTTTATCGTAAGCAAAAGCGCCCCATACATCATTATCCCTGTTGATAATAATCGTCCATTTATCTTTTTCAGGAATGGCGTACATAGTGTACCTGCCTTTTTTGATTTTCGTATTTCCGATTTTGATATCCTTATAGCAAGTAATTTCAGTAGCCTCGTTTGCCCCCAAACGCCATACTTGGCCATATTCCACAAGTTCTCCAAATATTTTTCGGTTCTTTTTTACAGGCCGGCTGTAAATAATTCTGACAACAGGAGATTCCGGGGCTTGTTTCCTGATTTTGAGAATCGGGTAGTCAACAGGAAAATAAAGCATATCCATAGGTGAATTGTCTGGCAAGGGCCAATTCTCCTGTGCCGATACCTGAAGGGTGAGTATCAAAGCGATACCGGTTAGTAATGATTTCAAAGTTTTTTTCATAGCAGCAAATGTACAGGATTGACCGTTGCCGAAAAAGTGAAGCTATTGCTTTGTCAGCCATTCATTATTTTAAGAAAATATTCCTTTGCAAAGCATTCTGCATCCGGCAGGAATGCTCCAGATAATGATTCCAGTTGTTTATAATTTTCAATAAAAATTTCAAATGCCCGGGTGCTGTCATGCATATAAGCTGCCCGGCGAACCAACCCGCGAAAGCTGTTGCGTACCCCATCAGTAAATCGGTAATTAAACAACCAGTTTTGTGCCTTCATATAAGGAAGTATCATTCGGAAACCTTCTGGAAGTACATCCTTAAACTGCTCAAGCACCTGATAAGTGTCGCGGGAAAAAGACATTAGACTCCCGGGATTAAACAAAGATTCGTTCTTTGCCAGGAAATGATCGTATACTATATCTATAAATGCCCCGGAATATAATCCATAATCCGCCCTGAAGAAAGTTTTGGCGTCACGGGTAGCGTTGTGGGTATCAGTATAATTATCAATAGCCCGATGCAACATTATGCCCTGACAGATCAATGTGGGGAAGTCGTTTTTTTTGCTTCCTTTTACAAAATCGCTGATCATATTACCCACTAATACCTGCGGCTGTTGAAATGATAAATATGCATGGGCCAGATAGTTCATACCCACAAGATAAATCTATAGTCAATTATTACAAACTAAGGCTTTGTAAACACTTTAACAACTGATTTCAATTCATAGATTATTTTTGCGTTACAAAACTATAACCTGTATGTTATTAAAGGCGGTGGATACGGTAGAAACAATCTCTCCCGATATATTCAAGAAACAATATTATGAGGCTAGCCGGCCTTTAGTGATACGTAATTTATCTCACCAATGGCCTGCCTATACAAAATGGAACTGGGATTATTTTAAAGCAATTGTAGGTGACAAAAAAGTGGGCATCTATAATAATGTTAAAAGTGATGCTTATACCCCTGTAAATAAGGCTGATGATTATACAACATTTGGTGAATATGTTGATATGATAAAAAAGGGACCTGCCGGATGGAGGATATTTTTGTTTAATATATTTGATCATGCACCTCAGTTAACGCATGATTTTGAATGGCCGGACCAACTCATGAAAGGATTTGTAAAAAGATTCCCTATGTTGTTTGTAGGCGGAGCTTCTTCCATTACTCATATGCATTTTGATATTGACCTGTCGCATATTTTGCACACACAGTTTACCGGCAGAAAACGTGTATTGCTTTTCCCTTATGAAGAGCAGTATAAACTTTACCGGAAACCTTATGAAGTGCTTAGCCTTGCAGATTTCTCAAATTACTACAAGCAAACTGGAAAACCAGATTACTCAAGTTTCCCGGCACTGCGGCTGGCAAAGGGATTTGAAGTGGTGCTGGAACATGGCGACACCCTGTTTATGCCAGCAGGGTACTGGCACCACATGGAATATATTGACAGTGGTTTTGCTATGAGTTTAAGGGCAATGCAATCAGGATTAGGCGGTAAATTGCGGGGCGCATGGAACTTGATCGGGATGCGTAATATTGACACCCTTCTGAAAAAAACCGCGCCAAAATGGTGGTACAACTTCAAAAAAGAAAGGATAATGCTCGCAGCAAAAAAGGAACTTGATGAAGTTAAAATATAATAACCTGCCAATTGTTTTGAAATATAAAAGAGTACCTTTAATTTAGCATAAGTATATTCATCCTTGAATGAACTTGTAAAGGAAGGAGTAGCCTAAAAAATCTTTCCTGTGCTGATATTATCCAATTCCGGTTTATTAAAATCTGATATTTTATTTTGCCGCTTATACGTCCTGTAAACCTGTATTCCTATTAATCGTATTTAATCCAATTTAATAATAATTATTCAATGTTTTTTGCCTGTATATTGGGCTTTTAATGATTTCTTTTTGTGGTTTCAGAGGTAAGCACGGCCGGTGATTTCTATCGCCGGCATTTTTTTATTTATTATGCTATTTCCCATGTTTCACTCCCTCTCAGCAATTTGTTCAGGTCTCCCTTCCCCTTTAAGGCAATAGCTTCTTCAATCTGAGCTGCCATTACATCTTCATAACATTCGCGATGGGTTTCATAAAGCACCCCAAAGGGCCGGGGCAGGTGTTGTTCCCGGGCGGGATCATCAAACATCCTTACCAGTATTTGTGCCTTGTAAAAATCATTTTCGTCGTGTATCCACAAATCATCGGTAGCTATACCATTATCCAATTCTACCACCACAGGTTTCAACCCATCCAGCTTGATTCCCTTATTTTTTGCTGTACCAAATATCAGGGGTTTGCCCTGTTCCAGGAATAGAGTGTGATCCGGTTTGGAACCTTTGTCGGTGAAAATTTCAAAAGCACCGTCATTGAATATATTGCAGTTCTGGTAAATTTCAGTAAAAGATGCACCCTTGTGACGGTGACTGCGTATTAGTATTTCCTGCAAATGTTTGGGATCCCTATCCATACTTCGGGCAATAAATGTAGCATCGGCTCCCATTGCAAGTGCCAGCGGATTGAAAGGATGGTCTATACTGCCCATCGGTGTAGACTTTGTGATTTTGCGCTGCTCCGAAGTTGGTGAATATTGTCCCTTAGTCAGCCCATAGATCTGGTTATTAAACAACATCATATTCACGTCAAAATTCCGGCGCAATAAATGTATAGTATGATTACCTCCTATACTCAATGCATCCCCGTCGCCCGCTATTATCCACACGCTGAGTTCTGGTCGTGTTGCTTTTAGCCCCGAAGCTATAGCTGTGGCCCGACCATGGATGGAATGCATACCATAAGTATTCATATAATAGGGGAATCTTGACGAACATCCTATACCTGAAATTATTACAAAATTTTCTTTGGGTATTCCCAATCCGGGCATCACTTTTTGCATTTGAGCCAAAATTGAATAATCACCACATCCGGGACACCACCTTACTTCCTGGTCGGTAGCAAAATCTTTTGCCGTCAACACAGTTGAAGCAGGAACTGCTGTTGTACTCATTGTTAAAATAAATTAGAGCAAAATTAGCATTATACACTGATAATTTTGATGACTAAACCCCGGCAATCCTTTTTTTACTGATTTAGCAAATAAGGTCTTTCACGGTATAACTTTAAAATTAGTTCGCCAAAAATTGTATTCGCCCAGGCAAACCATTTCCTTGTGAATTTTGAAGCATCGTCTTTATTAAAACTTTCATGCATAAATCCGGTACCTGCATGTGTATTTTGCAATAAACCAAGACATTTTTTTATTTCAGCATCATCTGTACTTGTAAGTGCCCGGATTATTATACCTATGGGCCATATATTATCTACAAGGGTATGAGGGCTTCCGATTCCTTCACCAGCTTTGCCCCTGAAAAAATAGGGGTTGGAACTGCTCAGTAGCAAACGACGTGTATTTTTGTACACCGGGTCAGATGATTTTACTCCGCTAATGTAAGGAAGTGCCAAAAGACTGGGCACATTACTGTCGTCCATACACAATTGATTTCCAAAGCCGTCTACTTCGTAAGCATATACCTTTCCAAAACCTTCACGGTTTGCAATAGCATACCTGAATAAGGCATTTTCAACTTCCGCCGCAAAATCACTGCACTCTGCGGCAAAAGCTGCATCTTTCAAAATCAATTTACTCATCTCGGCAAGTTGTCTGAGCGAAGTGACGGCAAAAAAATTAGATGGAATGAGGAATGGATATATTGTGGCATCATCCGATGGCCGGAAAATAGAGACTATAAGTCCTACCGGTTTTACGGGATTGCCGTATCCATTACCCGGAACAGTATCTGTAGACCATGAAGTAGTACGTCCAAATGTATATGGACCCCTGTTTGTTTTGCGCTGTTGTTCCCTGAAAGTTTTTACTACAGCCTGCATTGCCTGCGTCCAAGTTTCGTTAAAGGGGGATATATCTCCGGTTATTTTCCAGTAATGATAACTCAGTCTTATGGGATAACAAAGCGAATCAATTTCCCATTTCCTTTCATGCAGTTCAGGCTTCATTGCAGTATGATCTTTATCCCATTCACTGCCTGTAGGTCCGTCATTAAATGCATTGGCATAAGGATCTATATTAATGCAGGTACTCTGTCTGTTGATTACGCCTGCAATCAATTGTTGAAGAGCAGTATCTTCTTTCATCAGCGACATATATGGCCACACCTGGGCTGTACTGTCTCTCAGCCACATCGCATGAATGTCACCTGTGATTACAAAAGTATCCGGGCGGCCGTCCTTTATTTTGTATTCCACAGTAGTGTCAAGGGTGTTGGGAAAGCAGTTTTCAAACAGCCAGGCAATTTCTTTATTTCCGGCTTTCTTTTTTATTTCATCAATAATTTTTTCAACAGCAACACTCTTGAATTTCCTCTCGGATTCCGGTATGCGCACAATCGGGAAACCGGGACGATAAAAAGCAAAAGAAGATGATGAGGCTGTTAAAGCGGCGGCAGCCATGGATGTTTGACGAATAAAAGTCCGGCGTTGCATATTATGTAATTTCTGATATTGTGAAATTACACAAAGCAAATTATAAATAATGCAGAGTCTATTGCATTATGGCTGTTTCTATTGTTATCCGAATACTTTCTTCAATAGCTCGGTAACTCTTGCCGCCGGATCTTTCCTTATTTTTTGTTCTTCAAGGCCTACTTCATAAAAAATACCATTGATAGATTTTTCAGTAACATATCCGGCAAGATCAGTGTTAATAGGTTTTGCTGCAAATTTATTGTAGGCGCTGAAAACATCTCCCCAGTATTTGGTAGCGTTTGTTTTAGCCAATGCGTTTTCTATCACAGGTCGAAATGCATTGCTGAGCGGAGCGGTGGTTTTAGTTTTGAAATAATCGGTTGCCGCATAATCCCCGCCTTTCAGGATTCCCATTGCATCGGAAATGGTCATTTGTTTGATGGCATCCACAAATATTGGTGTTGCAGATTTAGAAGCTTCTTCCGCTGCTCGGTTTACGGAGAGTATCGCTTTGTCTACCAGGTTTCCCAGTCCTATATTTCTCAATGTGCTTTCTACTTTCCCGGCTTCTTCAGGCATTAGTATCTTCACTGCAGCATTGCCGAAAAAACCATCTACAGCCGAAAGCTTTTGGCTACCGTTCCTGGCGCCAATCATCAATGCTTCTTTCAAACCTGATGCTATTTCTGAAGAAGACAATGATCCATTGCCGGTATTTATACCCGACAAAACCTGCTGTGTTGTTTCGCAACTTTGCAAAGAAAAAATGAGGGATAGAAAAAAGCAATACCTGATGATATTTTTCATAAGAAAATTAAATTTAAAAAACTGACAATCGGCAATCATAAAACCGATTATTATTTCAGCCCGCTTAGTGCAGTTTTTAACGTATCCAGCATATCATTTATTTCTTCCTTTTTACAGGTTCCTACGCTTAAACGATACCAGCTTGAATTTTCCGGGGCGCCGAATGCATAAAAAGGCACTACAGCCAGACCCGCTTTGTTCAGTAAATAAGCGGTAACATCTTTTTGTTCATTGAGATTTTTCCCTTCGGGGGTTGTTTTTCCTACGGCATCTACTTGTATGGTAAGATAAATAGCAGCCTGTGGAGCAATAGCATTTACCGGCAACCCCTGATCTTTGAGTTTCATAAAGCCTTCGTAAATTTTACTCAGCCTAATGGATATTTCAGTTTTAAAATGTTGCAGATAGCTATCTACAGATTCTCTTTGTTTTAAAAATTTAGTTACAGCTTTCTGCTCAGCCATCGGCGCCCATGCTCCTATATGCGACAGGATGGACTTCATCTTGCTGATAACAGATACAGGACCCAACGCCCATCCTACCCGCACACCTGTTGCTGCAAAGCACTTGCTTATTGCGTCAATATATACTGTATATTCCTTCATTTCTGGTCTTAAAGAAACGGGGTCGTAATGTACAATATCACCGAAAGTAAGCTGCCAGTACATCTGATCGTATAATACATACAATTTTTTACGTTCCGGGCCGCGTTTTCTGTTCTCTGAAATTACCATATCGCATATCTTTTCAAGCGTTTCCTTTTTGAATGTAGTGCCGGTGGGGTTTTGCGGTGAACATAAGGCGAGGATCACTGCTTCACTGAGATAAGGCTGAATATCTTCGGCAATGGGCATGAAATTGTTTTCTGATGTTGCCTGCACTTCGCAATGAGTTCCTCTTACAAAATGGGTATAATGATTGTTATTCCACGAGGGTACCGCATATATTATTTTATCTCCTTCATCAGCAACCGTTCTGAAGAAACCATATATAAGAGGCCGCCCGCCCGACGCAACAAGAATTTCATTGGGTGAATAATTAAGCCCTTCTTTTTCACTAATAAAATCAGCAATTGTCTCCCGCAGGTCAGCGTTGCCTTCAGCAGCCGGATAATTGGTAAAGTGGCTTCTGTAAGCATTGACGATTTCATCTTCAAGTATCCTGGGTATGGGAAAAATAGCTGGATCAAAATCGCCGATTGTGAAATTATATATCTTTTCACCCTGTCGTAACTTTTCTTTTATTTCTCCGCTAAGTTTAATAATCTCGGAACCTATTAATGTTTCGGCAAGTACTGAGAGCCTATCTTGCTTTGGTGATAAACCTGTATCACCTATTGCCTTTTGTGCGGTGTGGGACATAATGCACAAATTTACCTTTAAAAATTTACTTTTGTGTCAAACCACAGCTAATGTCATTAGAGCGAGATATCCGGCAGGTTAACTTCAGGAATGACCACCATAAAGCGATTATTAATATCGTTTATACGTACAATTGGACTATGGAAAGGTTAAAGGCACTTTTTGATACAGAAAACATTACCCCACAGCAATTCAATATACTGCGCATACTTCGTGGTGCAGCACCCCAGCCTATTTCCACATTACAGATCAGGGAAAGGATGCTCGACAAAATGAGCGACACCAGCCGTATTGTAGATCGCTTAATAATTAAAGGACTGGCAACTAAAAAAAACAGTATTAGTGATAAAAGACTGGTTGATATATCTATCACTTATGCGGGGTTGGAAGTATTAAAAAGGCTTGATTTTAAAAATAATGAGATGGATGCAATTCTTGAAAAACTAAATGGTGATGAAGTAAGAACCCTGAATAATTTGCTGGATAAAATCAGAAATGCTGATTAACGTATCTTCATGCTTCAACTATACAATATAAGCATGAGATATCTTTTTTATTTTTTGTTGATTGCAGTATCCTTTTGCAATTATTCCTATGGTCAGTACCCTAAATATGAATTCCGAGCTGCATGGATAGCTACTGTAGACAATATTGATTGGCCTTCGAAGGGCAACTATAATGCGTTGAATCAGAAAGCAGAATTTATCCGTCTGCTGGATACCCTGCAGAGTAAAGGTATGAATGCAGTAATTGTCCAGATCAGGCCTGCTTCAGATGCTTTTTATCCTTCACCCTATGAGCCCTGGAGTGAATGGCTTACCGGAAAACAGGGACACCCACCTTTCCCTTATTATGATCCGCTTCAGTTTATGGTTGAAGAAACACATAAAAGAGGTATGGAATTTCATGCCTGGTGCAATCCTTACCGGGCAGAGTTTCAAATCGGGAAATCTTCTATTGCCGCCACTCACATTACTAAAGTACACCCCAATTGGTTTCTGGCTTATGGTGGAAAAAGATATTATGACCCGGGCAATAAACAGGGACAGGATTTTGTGGTTAAAGTTATAAGGGATATTGTACGCCGTTATGATATAGATGCGCTCCATTTTGATGATTATTTTTATCCCTACCGAATTCCGGGAAAAGAATTTCCTGATGACAAAAGTTTTGCACAATATAATAAAGGGATGAGCAGGGACGACTGGCGGAGAAGTAACGTTGATTCAATCATATCTAAACTGAGTAGAGCTATAAAAGAGGAAAAACCAGAATGTAAATTTGGAATCAGCCCCTTTGGTGTTTGGAGAAATAAAGTGCAGGACAGTTTGGGTAGCGACACACGCGCCGGGCAAACCAACTATGACGACCTTTATGCAGATATTCTTCTCTGGTTAAAAAATGGTGAAATAGACTATGTTGTCCCTCAGTTGTACTGGGAACATGGACATAAAGCTGCACCCTATGAAGTCTTGGTAGACTGGTGGAGCAAAAACTGTTTTGGGCGACAATGTTTTATTGGATTGGGGATTTACAAGGCCGGATCAAATACCCGCTGGAGAGACAAAAATATTATTCCGCAACAAATAACTGACTCCAGGAAATACCCTACTATACAAGGACAGGTATATTTTAGCGCGAAAGCCTTCCTTGGAAATATTAATGGTTGGAGCGACAGCTTAAAAGAGCACTACTATAAATACCCGGCACTTATACCGCCCATGCACTGGATAGATAGTACACAACCTACCCCCCCCATAGTGGCAGGAATATTTTCAGAGAAAACGGATAACTTTTCCCAAATAAGAATTGCACTGATAAATGCTGAGCATGATAAAACGATAAGAAAATTTGCATTATATGCTATCTCTTCATTGGATAGTATTGAAATCCACAACCTGCCTCCTGATTTTATTTTTCCATATAGTGCAGATACAATGAATGTAAATTTTAATCCTCAAAGATTAATACACAAAAACCCTTTACAAAAGGAATTTTATATTGGAATTACAACTATAGACAAAGCCAATATGGAAAGTGAGCTGAGTATGTTACAAAAAATAAGATGGTCTGACTCAAAGAAAGACTGGGAAATTGTAGAATAATCCGTTATACCAGCTCCCTCGTTTTAAGCTGGTCCACTACCTTAAGCAAAGTAGTATCCAAAACAGTGATTAAGTGCAGAAGATCACTGTTTTTCTTTTTATGGGTGGCATAGGATTCAATCTGCCTGATATTTTCTTTAAGAGAATTGATTTCAAGCGTATCAATATTAGGTTTGATGTTGTGAGCAGCTATATACAGCGAGTGAAAATCCTGTGTTTGGTATGCAGATTTTATATCTTTCACAGTTGCAGGTACCTGTTTAATAAATGCTGTTAACATCTCCACAATCATACCCTGGTTGCCCTGGCAAATATTTTTGAGTGTAGTGATACTATACAAATCAGCATTACCATTTTTTGCTGTCTGTGAAGTTGTTGTCTCTCTTTCTCCTGCAGTGTTAATGCATTCCTGTATTTTATCAATCAGATCCTTTTCAGAATAAGGCTTGGAAATAAATCCATTCATACCAGACTCCAGGCACTTTTTTTCTTCTCCGTTGACTACATTTGCTGTAATAGCTATTACTGGTATATCAAGCCTCAAGGTTTCCCGAATATATTTTGTAGTATCAAAGCCATTCATGACGGGGAGATGCAGATCCATTAACACTACATCAAATTTTTTTTCCCGGAGAAGATCAATAGCTTCCATTCCATTGTTAGCCCCGGCCATATTCGCACCGGTTCGCTGAAGGATTGCAGAGGCCAGCAGCGTATTCATTTCATTATCTTCAACGAGTAATATTGATATGTCTTTCAGCGCTTTGTAAAGCATTCAATATGGTTTATATTCTGGGTTAGATAATTTATAAAAAACGGACTATCAGCAAATTTAGTGTCGTATTTTAAACTGCAGAATGTTTTTTAGTAATTCCACAATGTATCATTAGTATAAACACGGGGAAAATCAATAAATTTTTGTTAAGGGGGGTTAATAATCTTAGAATATTGTCCACCTCAAATTAATTTGTAATTAAATTGCGGCCTGATTTTTGTGGTGTCGCGCCTTTTTTCATATTTTTCCATCGCTGACCTCGTTAAATAATATTTTTCATGTTATGGCCCTGAGTCAAAGTCTACAGCAAAAACTGTTACAAAAACTGTCCCCTCAGCAAATTCAGTTAATGAAATTGCTGCAGGTGCCTACGGCCAACCTTGAAGAAAGAATTAAGGAGGAAATGGAGGAAAATCCGGCATTGGAAACTGCAGAAGACAGCCATGAAGAGGATATGGAAAATATGGATGAATTAGACAATGGCACCGCTGATGATGACGAATTTGAAAATGATGGTAGTGAAGACGAATATGACAATATAGATATTAGTGAATATGTACATGATGATGATGAAATAGCTGACTATAAGACTAAAGACGATAATTATCCTGAAATTGATGAAAAACAGTCTTTCCCATTTAAAATTGAAAGAACCTTTCATGAATTTCTGCTTGACCAGCTTAGTATGCTTACTTTAAACGACAGGCAAAGAAAGATTGCAGAACAAATTGTAGGCAGCATTGATGATGATGGGTATCTCAGAAGGGATTTTAATGCTATTGCAGACGATCTTGCTTTCAGACAGAATATTTCTGCAACTGAAAATGAGATAGGAGCACTGGTAAAAGAAATTCAGCATTTTGACCCACCAGGTATCTGCGCAAGGGATTTAAGAGAATGTCTTTTGCTTCAATTGGAAAGAAAGGCTGGCGAAGGCGGAGAAGTGGAGATGACTATCAATATCCTTACTAAATATTTTGATGAATTTACAAAAAAACACTACGAAAAAATACAGCGGGGTTTAAATCTCACAGATGAGGATCTCAAAAAAGCTATCAATCAGATTATTCGGTTAAATCCAAAGCCAGGGGGCAATATCGGGGAATTGAACAAAGCAGAAAGTTATATTATACCCGACTTTTTTATACATAATAATAACAATGTGCTGGAGCTGACGCTCAATTCTAAAAATGCACCTGACCTGCGTATTAGCGAAGGATATAAGGATATGCTCAGGGAATATGATAAAGGAAGTAAAAAAGATAAGCGCCAGAAAGAGGCAGTTTTGTTTATAAAACAAAAGATTGATGCAGCTAAGTGGTTTATTGATGCTATTAAGCAAAGGCAGCATACCTTATTTTCTACTATGCATTCCATAATGGATTATCAGCAGGATTTCTTTCTCACAGGTGATGAAACGACGTTGAAGCCTATGATTCTTAAAGATATTGCTGAGCGCACAGGACTGGATATATCTACGGTAAGCCGAGTTGCAAATAGTAAATTTGTACAGACAGAATTTGGCACTTACCGGCTTAAATTCTTTTTTAGTGAATCGTTGAGTACCGAAAGTGGTGAAGAGGTTTCTACAAGAGAGGTGAAGAAGATATTAAGTGATATGGTGGAAGGGGAAAGTAAAAAAAAGCCGCTTAGCGACGAAAGACTGACTATATTACTACAGCAAAAAGGGTATAATATTGCCCGTAGAACAGTGGCTAAATACCGGGAGCAATTAAATATTCCGGTTGCCAGGCTCAGAAAACAATTATGAATCAATCTATACAAATTTCTCCTGCACCGGTGCTCAGGTATGCAGCAGGCCTTATCTCGTGGGTGTTTCACCCTTTATTGCTTGGACTGTATATGTGTATATATCTCGTATATTTTCAGCCTGATTTTTTTATGGGTATCGGATTAAAAGGTAAAGGTCAAACAGTTTTGATTTATGCTATTAACGCTGTATTCTTTCCTTTGGTTTCAGTGCTATTATGCAAAGCGCTTGGTTTCATTCAATCTATTAGACAGAATACTCAAAAAGAAAGGATCATTCTATATTCCATTACTATGATCTTTTTCTTTTGGACATTTTATGTTTTTAACAATAAACCGGGGATGCCACCCATTATAGCAAAAATGGCATTAGGTATTTTTCTTACCGTGTCACTCAATTTTATTGCGAATATCTATATTAAAATAAGTATGCATGCTGCCGGAGCGGGAAGTTTAACAGGTTTGATGGTGATGATGCTGTTTGCCTCTTCTGCATTTATTGGTTATCCAATAGCCCTTGCCATCCTAATTGCAGGATTGATTTGTACCGCCCGTCTTATTGTTTCAGATCATAGTATGCCTGAAGTTATTTGTGGGCTTGCTTCTGGATTTATAGGTCAATGTCTCGCATTTTATTTTCTCTCATAAAAAAAGCCCGGTCGCAATGAGGACCCGGGCATCAACCTTAACCATTCTTAAATCAACCTTAACCGTTAAGAACCGTAGACATTTTAAAATATTTATTATTGGGGGAATATATAAATAAACAGGAACCCTCTTTTATAGTATTGATAACTTCTGTATTCATTTCCATCGGAATTGCAGGGCAACCCAGGCTCCTGCCCAGCATGCCACTTGTTTCTACAAATTTATTATTCACATAGTCTGCACCATGCATTACTATACCTCTTCTTAAAGCTTTATCATTGATATTTCTTTCCACTCCCTGAAGCCTCAAAGAATATCCATTCTCTCCACGATAGGTAGATTGAGTGATGTAAAATCCCAGGCTGCTTTTCTTTGAAGAAGGTGTATTAGAAAAATTATGAGCATATTCCATTCCCGAATTTCTGCCATGAGCTACCAGTGTATTAAATAGTAATATCTCATTTTTGAGATCAATTACATACAATCTTCTATCCTTTGACGATTTTGAAAAATCAACAATAGTAAGGATGCTATCCCTGTTCAGTTTCCCTTTCAATGCAAGTTTGCTGAACCCCTTCAATGCCAGATCAAGTACATGCTTTTGTAAGCCATATTCGGCAAGATGAGTGCTATCATATAACTGATCTGTATATAAGCTCCTCGCATCAGCTTTAATATCAATGGGAAGATAGTAAGTAATTGTAGGTATTACAGGTGGCAGGATTTTATTTTCGAGCCGGCCGGCTGTCATTATGGGTAATGCCAAAAGCAGGCTGTATCCTAAGTATTTAGGCAGAGTACGGATTTTCATCGGATTATTATTTCTGAACCTCACTATAAACGACTTTAACATAGGGATATTGTTAACAAAAATTGAGTAAATGTATTAAGAAATGCATACGGTTTTGTGCTATATTTTAAGTATCAGTTAAGTAAAACACTATCAGGGCTGAGTAAAAAATCAAATTCAATTCCTTCTTTTAACTTTTATTAAAGGATTTCTAATCTACAAAAAATAGTTGTAAAAGCAATGCTTGAAAACAAAAATCGTACCTGTTAGGGCAAGGTTGATATCATTCCAGCAGGATTGTTTTGGAAGGGTCATAATAAGGAGCATCCATACTTACTATTATTGCCTGTTTCCCTACAACTAAATATTTATGAGGCATACCTTTAGGTATGGAAATAATATCCCCTTTTTTCAATAACATAGTTTTTTCTCCTATTTCAGCTTTTATTTCTCCCTCAATAATCATAATAGTATGTTCAGCATCAGGATGTTCATGTTTTTTACCTTGGCCCTGCATCTTTACAAGATTAATGCGAAATATATCTGTTTTCTTTAATGTCCAAAGGGATTTTTTCGAATCGTTTTTCAATATGTTATAAATATTTTGAACCGCTGGTAGGGTATCCTGGCTTTGCACTGTGATAAAAGGGAATAAAAAAAGATAGATACACCCGCAAACTTTTATATTCTTCATTCGGATATATTTAAATTTTCAATAACGAGTTATACTATTTTAATTTGTCTTAATGGCTAATGTGGTGCTGGTTTACCCATTCCTGTCCCGGGGTATCCGTTCTGAAACTTTCAATATTACCCATATCCTGCATAGTTACATATACTGTTTTACCATCGGGGCCACCAAAAGCCACATTAGTGGGTCTTTTGCCAATCAAAGAAACCTCTCTTATCAACATTCCTTCCGGTGAGATGATTGCTATTGTTCCTTTGCCAAATCTTGCTATATATAAATTTCCATTTGCATCACAGCGCATACCATCCATACCAAAATCCGGAAATTCTATCAAGAGTCGTTTATTACTGATGGTTCCTTTTTTTGATATATCATATACCCAAACTTTTCGTTGTGCCGATTCATTTACATACAGCTTCTTATTATCCGGACTTACTTCAATACCATTGGTAGTACCCATATTTGCTTCCAATATTTTGATTTCCCCTTTTTTATTTGCATACCAAATTGATCCCGTACCCTTTGGCCAGTCCGGGTTACTGGCAAAAAATGTATTCCATTTTGTAATAGCTATATCATTGGGTTGTGCCATTCTGTTGTCGTGGGCAAAAACTGAAACCTCTTTACTATTCATATCAATCTTAAGGATATTATGGTTGGTATAATCGGCAACAAACATATTGCCCTTACTATCGAACCGGATACCATTACCAATACTGCCCTTTGGCAATTCTATAAAAACGGATGCTACACCGGATGGGGTAATCTTACCGATAGTGCCCTGATGATGATAGTTCACCGCATAAAGGTTTCCGTCTTTGTCAACCCCTGGACCCTCCACTCCATTGGTGAAGCTATTGACAGGGGTAAAAGCTGATGAAATAAATAATGAGGCGGTATCAGCATTTTGAGCATTTAAACTATAATAAGCAATAAAAAATGCAATTAAATAAACTGTCAGTTTGATTTTCATAATATGTTGTAATTAATAAGTTGAAAAGAAGTTAGTTACAATTATTACGGTAATTTCCGGTCAATACGATTTCTGTAAAGACCAGGTTACCACTAAGTATATGTTACCATTGATTTATACTGAATATTCAATGGTGAATTCAACATTGCCCCACACTCACCAGTGCAACAATGTATCATAAAAATCCTGATGTACAGAACTATATATAAAATCTACAACCTGTTTTATACAACTCTTCCCATATACGGATCGGTAATACTTTCTTTTCCTGTTTCTACATGACCGGCATACCTTTTTTCATAGAGAACTGATCCGTTAATTTTTACACTGAAATCATACCATCCTCCACTTTTTTGCAAATTGAGCACCAGGTTTTGTCTTTGCCCTTTATTTATTTTTTTATGGACAGGTGTATTGCCATATACATGATCAATCACTTCTATGGTAAGCGGATGTGAAGAATTATTGTTAACAAATTCGAGTAAAATATTACCGGTAGGTTTATTGAGCAGACTGGTTTCGTAAGTGCAAGTGATGTCCAGCAGCGGATCGTTTTTATCTCCCTTATATTCCCTGTAAAAACCGTTGGGACCATGCAACCGTAAATGATAAATTCCTCCTTCAAACGCATCTATCGGCCAGCTATAACCGAAGTTGTCGCCTGTCTTCAGGGCAAAAAACCAATTCCTGCAAATTTCACTTCCGGCATCATCTGTAAACTTCACAGGTGAATACACAGTAAATGGAGTACCTGAAGCTTTGGTGCCAAACACTTTGTTGCCGGCTTCCATCCTTATCCCGAAGTTGTTTTTATCTGCCGACAATCGTCCATCGGCGTATAGCTCATAGGGTATTGAAGGAGACCTGCGTGTCCCGGCCTCCTGTCGGGGTAATAAATCTGAATTGACAGGGTCTTTGGTAATCTTTTCTATCTGTTCAGTAGTAAGCAATGTATAGCCTGAAGGTACTTCCCTGAATTGGGCGCTGTAGATACTTTCTACAAATGGATCTCTTTTGAGGAAAGGTATTTTATCTACAGGCGTACCATCGAAGGGACTGAATACAGCAGTAAGGTCGCCGCATATAGTACGCCGCCATTGGCTGATATTGTCAAGATGAATATTTTTATTGAATTTTTGATTGAGAAATTTTTCAAGGAATTGCAGTGTAGAAGTGTGATCAAACAACTGTGAGCATACTTTACCGCCACGGCTCCACGGGGAGGCTATAATCATCGGTACCCTAAAACCAAGACCTATAGCTGCTTCACGTGCATTTTTGGCCGGCACTCCCAATTTTAACTCATTTTCATAGCGTACATGCTCTATTTCGGTATCAATGCCTGCCGAACATTTTCCGGTAGCAGGTTTGTTATTGTCTGGAATCGAAAAAGGCGGTATATGATCGTAATAACCATCGTTCTCATCGTAGGTTAGTATTAATATAGTCTTCTTCCACACTTCAGGGTTTTGGGTAAGTATATCAAGAATTTCCGAAACATACCAGGCGCCATACCAGGGTGCACTGGGGTGATCAGAAAAATTCTGAGGGGCAGCAAACCAGGATACTGCCGGCAACTTTCCTTCGCTCACGTCTTTGCGAAACTGATGGAGTATATCTCCGGCAGGAACAGTAAGTTCACGTTCGGTTCCATTGTCAGAGTAAGAGAGTTTTGACAAAGAGTGATAATTGGGATCGGCACTGTTTATTACAAAAGCATTTTCAAATAATTTTTTATCAGATGGAGAGAGCTTTTCAAAATTTTCTTTATTCCATTTCTTCAGTTCGCCTATAGCATGATCAAGCACCTCCTGCTTTTTGGCGACTTCATTTTTAATCTTATTCGCAGTTTCTTCATCAGAAGGGCTGGCTTCCTGCAGTTTATTGATTTCTCCGGGCAATTCATCTGCCAGTTTCTGCAAGCCCTGAATGTAACGTGGCCCAAACTTTACATTATATGCTGCAAAGAATTCCAGCAAATTGCAGCCAAAGTTGGCCAGCCATGCACGCTCTTCACCTTTAAAACCGCCACCACAGCTTATTTCATTTTGATAAAACTTCCAGGAAATATCATTTGCAGTCAGCAATTCGGGAAATGTTTTCCAGGGCATCTTGCCATAACTGAAATTCTCGTTACGGATATTGGCTTGCATTATTCCATTTTCCATTTCCGATATTTTTCCTGTCCAGAAAAATGAACGGTTGGGTGTGGTGCTGGTCATTGCAGAACAAAAATTCTGATCGCATACAGTAAATGCATCTGCCATGCCGTAATTGAATGGGAGGTCGGCACGGGTATAATGACCAAGTGTTAAAGGCATATCGGAATATTTTTTATTGCCCGATCTTTTAGCCTGCAACCATTTGTCGTATTTGCCTTTATTGTAAGCATCTACCTGCGTTGGGCGGGAATGTGGCAGATCGCCCATCCAGGTAACCTTTGTGTCTTTTATATCAAGTCGGAAAGGTGCATAGGTTTCTCCTTTATCGTTGGTTTGAAGCCAAACCGGTTTTTTATCGGGCAATGATATTGCTCTCGGATCATTATATCCCCTGACGCCTTGTAAAGTACCAAAGCAATGGTCGAAAGACCTGTTTTCCTGCATAAGTACAATAATATGTTCTGCATCGAGATAAGTGCTGCCTGGTGCAGGATCTATAGCAAATGCTCTTTGAACAGATTCGGGAACAAATGAAGATAGTCCGGCAGCACCGGACAGGAGCATTGATTTGCGGAGAAACTCCCGGCGGGTATCCATAATGGCAAGTAGATTTTTTGTGAACAATAGCAATCCTATCAAATATCGCAAATTAAGTTCACTTTCCGCCAGGGTAAGATTCAATAAATTAGACGGATAATAATTTAGATTTGTATCTAATAAATTTTAATACTATGAAGTATAATCAATATCTCCATATAATGCTACCCACAGCAATAATATCTTTTTGCATGTATATCTTTCCAGCATGTACTGCTACAAAACATCCTGTAGAAGTAGTGGGTGCTTCTGAAGATGAAATAAAACAGGCTATTGCTGAAGACAGATGGATATTTGTGGCTAACCAGGCAATGCCGCAAAGCGGCCGCTCAAGAATATTGACCTCACGCTATACTATGCTTTGTAAAAAAGATACTATAATATCTGTGCTTCCCTATTTTGGCAGGGCTTATTATGCGCCTATTGGAGAAACTACAAGTCCTCTGGATTTTACTTCTTCAAGTTTTGTTCTCACAAAAGATGTTGATAAAAAAGGCAGATGGAATATTGCGATAAAACCAAACGATAATCGTGAAGTGCAGTCGTTTAACTTTTCATTATTTACTAATGGTTCAGCACAATTGAGTGTGCAAATGAAGAACCGGAGCCCCATTAACTTTAGTGGCAATGTGGCTCCGGTAAAATAAATCGTGAATATTTATTTTTTACTGATTTTAATTAATTTCCCCGCATCTGTAACTGTATATAAAGCGCCCTTGTTGTAAGCAATATCGCGGAATCTTTCTTTTTTATCGCTTAGCAACCACTCTTCACCGGTTACTTTATTGTCTTTAATAACAAGGCGTATTATATGCATACTGCTCAGCCCACCTATAAACAGGTTGTTTTCCCATTCGGGAATATCATTGCCTTTGTAAAAAGCAATGCCACTTGGAGATGCTACAGGATCCCAGTAATAAACGGGTTGTTCCATGCCTTCTTTTTGTTGTATGGAATCACCAATTTTTTTCCCGTTGTATTCAATGCCGTAAGTAATCACCGGCCAGCCATAATTTTTTCCGGGTAAAATCCGGTTTACTTCATCACCGCCACGGGGGCCAAATTCTGTTTCCCACAGTTCACCGGTTACCGGATTGATATCAAGTCCCTGTGGGTTGCGATGTCCATAACTATATATTTCAGGCATAACACCGGATGTAGCAAGGAAAGGATTACCGGGTGCTGGTTTCCCGTCTTTAGTGATTTTAAATATCTTACCTAACCCGGCGTTTAATAATTGAGCCTGCGCCCTCCCTTCAAGTACAGAGCGTTCGCCGGCGCTTACAAAAAGGTTGCCGTCTTTATCGAAAATCAAACGCGACCCATAATGCAACGTGCTATTATTGAGCTCTGGCAATGCCCGGAAAATAACCATCGGGTTATCCACTTTGCCTGCTGTTTCATTTAGCATACCTTTGCCAACTGCAGTGAGGTTACCCTTCTTATACGGTTCGGAGAAGGACCAGTAAATTATTTTATTGTTATTGAAATCCGGATCGAGTGCCACATCTAATAAACCGCCTTGTCCTGCATCATCCACCTTGGGAAACCCGATAATCTTTTTCTGCAATTTTCCGTCGGTGCCACGTATTTCCATATAACCTGATTTGGAGGTAACAAGCAGCCTGTCATCGGGCATTATAGTAACAGCCCAGGGACGAACCAGACCGGTATCTAAAATTTCTGACTGGTACGCAGTGATGGTTTTCACAGCACCTATGCGGGTTTGACCCGCAAATGCCGGCTTGTAATCGGAGTTGGGAGCTTCAGTTTCTAACGCAGGTAATGTACTGTCTGCTACAGCAGCAGCCCCTGTTGCATTGGTTTTGCTTTCAACAGCATTATTACAACCGATGCTGTGCAATAATATAACAGCTACAGCCGAAAGATAATAGAGGTTTTTTATTCGCATGAGATTTTTTTGAGGGCATGAAAGTAAGAAAAATAAGGTTAAACAGTGTTAAAACATCTATACAGTTGTCAGTTGACTGAGTATTAATTACCGTAATCTTTTTTTAATGAAATGTTGCATGAGAGCGGCAATTTTGAGGTTACTGGTTTTGGAAACAAAAAGGTTTGCATCTTTTCAATCCCGAATTAACTATATTCGGTATTCAGTTAACAATTATGGAGAAAAAAGTGGCTTTATTCGGGGAATACCTTCTCAGGCTCACACCACCGTCGCAGCAAAAGCTGGTGCAGGCAGATACTCTTGAAATGCATTGGGCAGGATCTGAAGCGAATATTGCAGTATCATTATCAATTTTTGGAAATAAGACAACTTATATTACAGCTCTTCCTTCCAATGAACTTGCAAGGGCGGGACTTTCCCAATTATACAAATATGGAGTAGAGGTCTGCAATCTCCCTTCCAATGCTACAAGAACAGGTATTTATTTTTATGAAAGTGGACAGGGAGCCAGGGCGGGAAGAATAATTTATGACAGGGCTTATTCTGCATTCAGTTACCTTCATACGGGACAGATAGACTGGGAGAAGATTTTTGAATCATCCGATTGGTTTCACTGGAGCGGCATAACCCCTGCACTCAATGAAAATCTTGTTGCTATTTGTAAAGAAGCATTGATGGCTGCAACAAATAAAGGGCTTATAATTTCCGCAGATTTTAATTACCGGAGTACATTGTGGAATTATGGTAAAAACTGCAGGGACATTATGCCGGAACTTCTGGAATATTGTGATATTATACTCGCAGATGTAGATACTGCTAAACTCTATTTTGGTATATCACCCGATGAAAAAAATCTTGTTAATAGTACCTTTGATTTGTTACATAAACGCTTACCCAAAGCCAGTCATATTGTGATGACGATGCGGGTACAGGAAAGCGCCAGTTCAAATCAATATATAGGCTACCTGTGGCATAATGGAGAAATTTACCAGTCAAAACCATACCGTATTCAACAGATTGCAGAGCGGATTGGAGCCGGTGATGCTTTTATGGCTGGTGTGATTCATGGAATAAGATCAAAGTTGGACCTGGGTGAAACAATTGAACTGGCAACAGCCTGCGGCGTAATTAAACACAGTATAACCGGTGATTTTAATATTGCAAGCCTTGAAGAAGTAAATACAATTATAAAACAAGGTGGAAGCGGAAGGATAATCAGGTGAGGGGAGTGATGATCTTTGGGCTTTGAGCAGTGAGCGTTGAGTGATAAGCAATGAGCAATGAGTTTAGGACGATGAGAAATGATTAGAGCGTCAAATGAAAGCTGATTATCCCACCGCTCAAAGCTCACCGCCCAATGCCGATAGCTCACCGCCAACCGCCTAAAAATTTATACACATGACCCAACAGGAAATAGCAGGTATGGTAAAGCAGACAGGATTCATGCCGTTGTTTACGCATACAGATCTGTCAGTTTGCACCAATGTATTAAAAGCATCTTATGACGCCGGGGTGCGTTTATTTGAATTTACCAACCGCAATGAAAACTCTTTTGATATTTTCTGTGCATTGCGAAAATATTGTACAGATTCACTTCCGGGAATGATCCTTGGAATAGGAACGATCAAAAATGCACAGCAGGCAGAACAATTTATTGCGGCTGGTGCGGATTTTCTTATTTCGCCAATGATATTGGAAGAGATAAATAATGTGGCGGTAAAAAATCGGAAACTATGGATGCCCGGATGTGCAACACCTTCTGAAATTGGACTTGCTGAAAATTGGGGAATAAATATCGTAAAAATATTTCCAGCCCGGCAATTAGGTGGTCCGGCATATATCAAAGCGGTACGTGCCGTATTTCCGGCAATACAATTTATGGCAACCGGTGGTGTAGAGCCTACGCAGGAGGACATCACAAGCTGGTTTAAGGGAGGTGTATCTGCTGTGGGTATCGGATCTCAGCTTTTCCCGCCGGAGTGGCTGGCAAACGGGCAATATGATCTGGTTACCAATCATATTAAAAAAATTATTCAATATATTCACCTTTCCAAAGGATAGTCTGCCGGCTGTCGGCTACATGTATTTAGTGCATTTCTAATTCAATTTAGGCCAATGAAAAATTTTCTTGATCAGGATTTTTTGCTCCAAACCAAAACTGCGCAGCAGTTGTATCATGACTATGCTGCCAATATGCCCATTATTGATTACCACAATCATTTGCCGCCTGCTGAAATCAGATCAAATAAGAAATTTAGCACCATCACCGAAATATGGCTCAAAGGCGATCACTATAAATGGCGTGCCATGCGCACTTTTGGTATAGATGAAAATAATATCACCGGCAATGCGGATGATTTTACAAAATTTAAAGTATGGGCAGAAACAGTACCATACACCATGCGCAATCCGCTGTATCACTGGACGCACCTTGAGCTGAAAAACCCTTTTGGCATTACTGACCTCCTGAGTCCTAATACTGCTGAGGCTATTTATAAAAAATGTAATGAACAATTATCTTCATTACCGGTATATACCATATTGAAGCAGTTTAACGTGGAGGTATTATGCACTACTGATGATCCTGCTGATAGCCTGGAACATCATCTTGCAATTAAACAAAACAATGCCGGAATCAAAGTTTTCCCTGCCTTTCGCCCCGATAAAGCGATGGCGGTGGAAGATCCCGCCACGTACAATCAATACATTGATCGTCTTTCCGCAGCTTCCAATACATCTATCAGCAACTACAGGGAACTGCTTGAAAGCTTAAAAAAGCGCCACGATTTTTTTCACGAGACAGGCTGCCGCATTTCAGATCACGGATTGGAAACCATGTATGCCGATGATTTTACTATGGCTGAACTGGAACAGAGTTTTCAAAAAGTGCGAAAAGGAGAAAAGCTTAGTGAGCCGTTAATATGCCAGTTTAAATCTGCCACACTTCATTTTATATGTCAATGGAATGCTGAACGCAATTGGGCACAGCAGTTTCATATAGGAGCTTTACGTAATAATAATACGCGATTGTTACAACGCTTAGGCGCTGATGCTGGTGTAGACTCTATTGGTGACTGGCAGGTAGCTCAACCTATGTCAGCCTTTTTCAATCGGTTAGATAAAGAAAATAAACTGGCTAAAACGATTATATATAATAATAACCCCTCACACAATGCAGTGTATGCTACTATGATCGGCAATTTCCAGGGTGGTAATACCCCCGGCAAGATACAGTTTGGGTCAGGGTGGTGGTTTCTCGATCAGAAGGATGGCATGGAGCAACAGTTAAATACTCTTAGCAATATGGGGCTGCTTAGTCTTTTTGTGGGGATGATTACTGATTCGAGAAGCTTTCTTTCTTTTCCAAGGCATGAATACTTTCGTCGTATCCTGTGCAATCTCATAGGCAATGATGTGGAAAATGGAGAACTTCCCAACGACATACAATGGCTTGGAAAGATGATTCAGGATATTTGTTATACTAATGCCAAAAGATATTTTAACCTCCAATAATCACTATTTAAAACCAGAACATGCCCCAGTCTATGCCCAACTTTGAACAATCCGTACAAAATTCTTCAAGCCCAAAAGGCATTGGAAGCTATCGCTGGATGATTTGCTCCCTGCTTTTCTTTGCTACTACGGTTAACTATCTGGACCGGCAGGTATTGAGTCTTTTAAAACCATCTCTTGAAGAAATATTCGGATGGACTAATACAGACTATGCCGACATAGCCGCAGCGTTTCAATTTGCGTATGCTATTGGGCTTTTAGTAGCAGGACGTATTGTAGATAAACTGGATACAAAGAAAGGATATGCCTGGGCCATTATTATATGGTCTGTTGGCGCTATCATCCATGCACAGGCCATACATATAGGAGAGGGAATGCATGCTGCACTGGGATGGATAGGGCTTGCTGCAATACCGGCCTCAGTACTTGGATTTATTTTTGCCAGGGCCGTTTTAGCAATCGGTGAATCCGGAAATTTCCCGGCAGCAATTAAAGCCACGGCTGAATATTTTCCCAAAAAAGAAAGATCGTTTGCGACAGGCATTTTTAATTCAGGCACTACAATTGGTGCCATCTTAGCTCCTTTAACTGTGCCCTGGATTGAAAAACAATGGGGATGGCAGGCTGCTTTTATCATAATTGGGATAATAGGCTTCCTCTGGTTGTTTTTTTGGTTTGCTTATTATGATAAACCTGAAAAACAGAAACGGTTAAGCGCGGCAGAACTGGCATACATCAGGAGCGATGCTGATAAAGCTGAGATACTGGAAGAAACAACAATTGAAAAGAAAGTGTCATGGACGAAACTTCTCGGATACAATCAAACCTGGGCATTTGCTGTGGGAAAATTTATGACCGATGGGGTATGGTGGTTCTTTCTGTTTTGGCTGCCAGCATATCTCAAAGATCAATATCATCTTGAGCTTACCGAAATGGCAATTCCTCTTGCTGTGTTATATAGCATGACAATGGTAGGTAGTATTGCCGGTGGATGGTTCCCCGCACATTTTATTAAAAAAGGATATAACCCTTATGATGGCAGAATGAAAGCCATGCTGATCATTGCGTTTATTCCGCTCGTTGTATTGGCGGCTCAACCCTTAGGACATATCAGTTATTGGGCACCGGTATTATTGATAGGTATTGGAGCCTCGGCACACCAGGCATGGAGTGCTAATATTTTCACAACGGTATCAGATATGTTCCCTAAAAAAGCGGTGGCATCAGTTGTGGGCATTGGCGGCATGGCCGGTGGATTAGGCGGAGTATTAATAACAAAGATAGGGGGCGCTTTGTTCGATCATTACAAAGCACTCGGCCATATTGAAACCGGCTACACAATTATGTTTACCGTTTGTGCCATAGCTTATTTAATTGCATGGGGAATCATGAAAATGCTGGTGCCAAAATATAAATTCATTGCCGATTTGTGATCAGGGAAAATATAGATGAGACTGCTCAATCTGCCCTGCGATTACCAACTATCCTCAATCACCAATTTGATTTACAACCCAATTACCGGTACGGCGGTTCCAGGCAATGATATAGTCATTGCCATGAGTCAGTTTGTATACTCTGAATCCATTGTAATATTTCAGGCGTAACCATCCATAATTGTAAATCTCAAATTTAAATACAAAGGGTTGTCCCGATTTTATTAAAGCAGTTTGGTAGTTCTTACCGTCATCACTCAGGTAAACAGTTTCATCTTTATTACTGTACATATACAGGGCAATCCAACTGGGGTCGTTTGAAGGATCAGTTTGTACAGTGCCGGAAGGAATGGGTTGCGGTGAAGGTGTTTCTGCTGATGGACTATTAGGTACCGGTGCCGGAATGGGCTGGGGATTATTTGGAGGTGGATTTTTTGTATTGGAAGTTATTCCGGCTTTTTCCCATCCCTGGGAAATAGCTTCAATCCTATCGGCTTTCCCCGGATGTGTACTGCTGGCCTGATCTGAGGCAATCATGCTAATAGCTGCAATGGATTGCTCCCTGGTAGCACCAAGTAAAGCCATCATATACCCGCTAAACGCATCAGCTTCCAATTCTTTGGGGATAGTGCTGCCTGTTCTGCTTACTACATGGTTATAATAGTGGTGCCCCATTTCGTGTGCCATAACACTGATGCTCGACCATTTGGTTTTTGTGTAAGCATCAATATCTTCCAGGAAACTATTATCATATACTATCCACCGTATGTTGTTGATTATAGTAGCATAAGCATTTTGGATACCATTCTGTTCCCTTAAGCTAAAGTTCTCCTGCCAGTTGATCTTATTCAACATTTGTTTGACAATATCACGGGCTTCATATACCGAATTGAAATTGGTAACCATTCTGTTTCGGGGTGGTATAATATATCCGCAACCATTTATTTTTTTCTTTTGAGAATGGGCGGGAAGAGTTGAGCAGAATATAAGGATAGCAAAAAGAGCTTTCGTAATGGTTAGAATTGATTTCATATAAAATGACTTTTTGAAAATTGTATTGTCAGGGTAATGTACCGGGATAAGCAGGTTGTATTTTTATGAATAATAATAGTACTAAGATATCACTTATGCGAAATTATCTTTTTAATTTCAACGTTATTTTATCTATACCCTTTTTGTCCTTAAAATCCGTTTTACAGATTCCCTTTCTTCATTTCATTTACGGCATGGTTTGCTGCTCTTGCTGTGAGCGCCATATACAAAATAGATGGGCTTTGATTACCCGTACTTGTCATGCAGGCACCATCTGTTACAAACACATTGCTACAGCTATGCAATTGATTCCATTTGTTCAATAAAGAAGTTTTAGGGTCATGCCCCATCCTGCACCCGCCCATCTCATGAATATCCAGTCCGGGCGCCTGCCTGGTATCGTTTTGCCTGATATTTTTTACGCCGGCTTTTTCCAGCATTTCAGTACTTTCCTGCAAAAAGTCTTTTATCATCTTCTCGTCATTATCATCATAGCCAACAGATGCAACAAGGAGGGGGATACCCCACTGATCTTTCTGATCTGCACTTAATCTGACATGGTTGGTTACTTTGGGAATAGTTTCGCCCTGCATATACATATACACATGCCAGCCACCCGGCTCTGTCAGGTCTTTTTTGAATTCTGTGCCGATAGTTTCGGAAGTGCTATTTTCGTCTACCCTTGTGCGGTAGGCTCCCATAAAGGTGGTAAACCCGCCAACATAACCCGTATCCGGTTGATGCAGGTTGCGATAGTTGGCAAGTATAGGCTCGGTCGGATTACGACCATAATAATATTTGTCTTTAAAACCATCGAGCTCTCCGTTTACAGAAGCGCGATAATTGTGAAAACAAATATATTTCCCCAGCAATCCATTGTCATTTCCCAGTCCCTTTGGAAACCTGCCAGATGTTGAATTTAATAAAATCAGGTTGGTATTTAAGGCAGAAGCGTTAACAAAAATGATCCTGGCAAAATATTCAGTTACCTGTTGAGTGTGAGCGTTTATAACCCGCACACCTGCAGCCTTCATTTTTTTCTCATCATAAATGATAGAATGTACTACTGAGTCCGGAAGGATGGTAAGGTTGCCTGATTTTTCGGCCCAGGGTAATGTGCAGGACACCGAACTGAAATATCCTCCATAAGGACATCCTCTCATGCAGAGGTTCCTTGCCTGGCATTTACCCCGACCCTGCTCTAAATGAATTTCACCAGGTTGTGTTAGATGTGCCCAGCGGGCATGTACCAGGTACCTGTCTCTGTAATTTTTACTAATGGCCTCTTTAATATGCTGTTCAACACAGTTCAGTTCAAATGGTGGAAGAAATTCCCCGTCGGGCATAGCTTCAATTCCATCCCTGTTGCCGCAAACACCTATAAATTTTTCAACATGACTGTACCATGCCGCAATATCATTATACCTGATAGGCCAGTCTAATCCATAGTTGTAACGTGCCGGTGCAGAAAATTCAAAATCACTCCATCGCTGGCACGCTCTCCCCCAGATCAGCGATTTACCTCCCACCTGGTAGCCGCGTATCCAGTCAAAAGGTTTTTCCTGTATATAGGGATGGTCTTTGTCTTTAATAAAAAAATGTGCAGTATCCTCTCCAAATCCTGCTGCTTTACTTATAAGTGGATTTTCTTTAAGATAAGCTTCGGTTACACTCCCCCGGTGTGGGAATTCCCAGGGATTTTTTGTGGCAGTGGGATAATCTTTTATATGTTTTACATCTCTGCCCCGTTCAAGTACCAGAGTTTTAATACCATGTTCACATAGCTCTTTGGCGGCCCAGCCACCACTGATTCCTGAGCCAATCACTATAGCATCAAAAGTGTTTTTTTCAGCACTTCCTGTATTGGTATTTATTTTCAATATATCATCCGGCATAGCAATAACTTTTATGCAGAAGCAATTTGCTCCCTAAGTGTACTAAGGTAGCTATCCTGGATGATTATTCTTTTTCTTCGAATCGAATTTCCTGTAATACCTGTTTGTCCGAACGTGTTTTCATGAATATAGTGGTTCTGAAGATCCCTAAATTGGTTTGGAGATTACCTATACAATATTCGGAACCACTATTAGAGCCTTTATGTATAACACTAAAAGCTTTGACAGTATAAGAATTGAAAAAATCTTTTATAATCATTTGCGCCTGGTTGGCACTATAGGAGTTGCTTTTCTCATGAAGTGTAATTTCCACCCTGCTGTCAAAGTAATTAGCCAGTTGGCTGGCATTCCCACTCCTCATTGCCGACACTACATCGTCAATAGAGTATAAGTGCAAAACCCCTGCCCGCCCAATAACCAGACAGGAAGCCAACAATACTATTGTAAGAGCGGATTTCATTCACAATACTTAAAACCCCATATAAACCAAAAATGTGCCAAACCCCCAGGCAAGGGATTGGTGTTAATAAAAATTCAATTTTTAATCCCGGCGCTCACTTCTCCCGGGGTACAGGATACAATTGTGAAATAGCCTATTTTTAGGCCATGAAACAGAAAAAAGTAATACTAATCATTATGGATGGCTGGGGCCTTGGAAAATCCAGGTCGAGCGATGCCATACAAAATGCCAAAACTCCTTTTGTAAGCGCTCTTTATGGTAAATATCCCCACACTACTTTGATTACCTGCGGTGAAGATGTGGGGTTGCCTGAAGGCCAAATGGGTAACAGCGAAGTGGGGCACCTCAACCTGGGGGCAGGACGTATAGTATACCAGGAACTCCAGCGTATCAATGTAGCTATCAGAAATGGAGAATTTAATCAAAATGAAGTTTTACTTGACGCTATCACCTACGCAAAGAACAACAAAAAATCCCTGCACCTTTTGGGTTTGGTTAGCGACGGAGGGGTGCATTCTCATATCAATCATCTCAAGTCATTAATAAGTCTTTGTAAACAACAAGAGCTGAAAGATGTATTTATACATGCGTTCACCGATGGAAGGGATACTGATCCAAAAAGTGGGTTAGGGTTTCTTAAAGATCTTCAGGATCACCTGGATATGACTACGGGAAAAATTGCCACAATTACAGGAAGATATTATGCCATGGACCGCGACAAACGCTGGGAAAGGGTAAGGCTGGCTTATGATGCATTGGTAAAAGGGATTGGAGAAAAAAGCAGCAACCCGCTTGAATCGGTAACAAGGTCTTACTCCGAAAATATTACAGATGAATTTATCAAACCCATTATCAACACTTCAGTTGAAGATGATAAAGGAAAGATAAAAGACGGCGATTCAGTAATATGCTTTAATTTCCGAACAGACAGATGCAGGGAAATTACGGAAGTGCTTACACAACAGGATATGCATGAATACGATATGCATAGTCTTAAGTTGCATTACACCACAATGACTGAATATGACAAGACTTTTAAGCAGGTCAACGTCATATTCGACAATGATAATCTTACCCATACAATTGGAGAAGTAATTGCATCAAAAGGATTGCGGCAAATTCGAATTGCAGAAACAGAAAAATATCCCCATGTAACTTTCTTTTTTAGCGGGGGGCGAGAAACTCCTTTTGAGGGCGAAAAGAGGATAATGGCCGCATCACCCAAAGTAGCCACTTACGATCTTAAGCCTGAAATGAGTGCTTTTGAACTTACCGAAATGTTGCTCCCCGAAATAAAAAATCAGTCTGCGGAATTTATATGTCTCAATTTTGCAAATGCCGATATGGTTGGACATACGGGGGTGTGGGATGCAGTGGTTAAAGCTGTAGAGACAGTTGATACCTGTGTAGAAAAGGTTGTGACTGCTGCCTTAGAAAATGAATACGCAATACTACTAACAGCCGACCATGGCAATGCAGATTATATTATAAACGAAGACGGCTCCCCCAATACAGCACATACTTTAAACCCTGTACCCTTGTTTGTCATTGATAATCAATGGAGAGGAGAGGTCAAACCCGGCAAATTAGGCGATATTGCTCCTACTATTCTCACACTGATGAATATCCCTGTGCCTAAAGAAATGACAGGAAAAGTGCTGATTAAATAGCTTTTCGTTCTTCGGATGCCTGCTTTACCAGGTATCCGATTGGTAATTTCTACTCTTATTATTCAGACATTTTTAAAAAATGCTGCATAAGAAAAGCAGGAAAATCATTTTTTCTGGTGTGGGCAGCATTTTGTATAAAGAAATTGTCTAAATTACATGAAATCAACTTGATTTCATGACGGAAGAAACAATGCTAAAAGGCTGCATCAGGAATGTTGCAGTTGCGCAGCAGGAACTATATTACAAGTATAGTCCGCGCATGTTGTCTTTGTGTTATCGTTATGGGAAAAACAGGGAAGATGCAGAAGATATGTTGCAGGAAGGCTTTATTAAGGTCTTTACCCAGATAAAACAATTTCAGAACAGAGGAGCACTTGAGGGGTGGATAAGAAAAATCATCGTTCATACCTGCATCAACCATTTAAAAAAGAATAAGAAATTTAACGAAAGCGTAGATCTTATACATGCATCAGGTGTTTATATCAGGGAAGAAGCAATACCCTCTATTGTTCAGGCAAAACAAGTAGTGGAATGCATCAGGCTCCTGCCAATAGGGTACCGGACTGTATTGAACCTGTATGCTATTGAGGGATATTCGCACCGGGAAATTGCTGAATTGCTGGATATAGAGGAGAGCACCAGCCGTTCTCAGTATACAAGAGCAAAAGCTATGCTGGAAGATATTTTGCTAAAGAAAAATATTCTTCCGGAACATGTTAGAAATATGGAATTAATGGCAATGAACCCTTAACCAAAACAATAATTATTATTTAACCGAACTAACGCTAACCTTAATATGAAAATACCAAGGAACTGATTATGGAGAGAAATATTCATAGAGATGAATTTGAACAATTCCTTAAGGATAAAGCTGATCAATATAAAGTTTACCCTTCAGACAAGATATGGAGTAACATTAACCGGTCAATTCATCCCAGGAAAAAATGGCCATATGCAGCATTAACCTTATTCCTTTTATTAGGTACTGCTGTATTTATTGATTACAATTCCTTTAATTATGTAGTGCCTGGCAAATTAAGTTTCCTCACTTTTAATCAAACGAACAAGAGCAATTCTCCGGCTATACTTTCATCCACTTCTGGTCAAGGAAAGGTGGAAGATAAAATAATTGCGGATCCTGTAGAAAATTTATCAGAACCCGAAAACAGCAATAAAATCATCAAAAGTGTATCAGTTGATAATAAACATCATGCCGGGCTGTCTAAAATCAGCAGACTGAAGGAAGATAATAGATCTGTTGATGAAAACAACTATACTTCTAAGGGAATAACAAATACTTTACCTGCACAGATATCTGATGTTTCAAATACCCTCCATCTTTTTAAAAACAATATAAATAACTCTAATAATTCAACAGCCAGAGAAGAAAAGAAAGATGATGAAAATGGTAGTGAGGTAAAAACTACAACAAAAAAATTGTGGGGTGGTGAAGTTCTCAAAGCATCAAAATTTAGATGGCAGTTATCTTTCTCCCCTACCATCAGTTATAGAAGGTTAACCAGCGGGCTTGGTCAGATAACAGAAGTATTCAGGGGCGTCCCTTACAGTACCGTACAGACGAAAACTCCGGTAAATGATTTGGTGGCACATAAACCCGCCATAGGAGCAGAAGTTGGTGCAAGTCTTATTTATAAGTTATCAGATAATTTTACTTTGAAGGGAGGGGTACAGCTAAATTACTCCAGGTATCAACTTAGTGCTTATAATACAAAGCCTGAAATAGCAACTCTTGCTCTGCATAACAACTGGGGTGGAACAGATTCTGTGAACTTTGTTTCCACACTAAAAAACTATGAAGGCTACGGATCCTCCTGGCTCAACAATGAGTATTTGCAAATATCATTACCCATTGGTTTTGAATGGAGTGTTGTTGGCAATTCAACCCTGAAATGGAATGTTGCTGCAAGCGCACAACCGGTATATAATTTTGCCAACAATACATATCTGTTGTCTACAGATTTCAAATATTATGTGCAGGATCCATCGCTTATCAGAAAATGGAATATCAACGCCGGTATTGAAACCTATGTCTCGTACGACATGGGATCATTTAAATGGCAGGTAGGCCCACAACTTCGTTACCAGCTAATGTCAAGTTACAAAAACGCTTATCCCATCAAAGAATATATGGTTGACTTCGGATTTAAGATTGGGGTAACCAAAACCCTTCGGTAGTTGATATTTTAATTCATTCATTATTTTTGTTCAGAGTTGTTATAAATAACAAGCAAGCTTTATTGCCTGGCATAATATGTACTGTTTACTGCCGTTTTGTTTAACTAAAATGGTTTCCTTTGCAATAAAAATTTACAGATGAAATTATTTGCTTTGTTCCTGATATTGGGTATGGGTACTATACTGTCTGGCTGTAAATCTAACTCAGCTTCCAATGCAGCATCACAGCAGGATACTTCTGCCACAAATAAGGAATATTATCCCATATCCGGATATATTAAAAACCAGTTGAAGTGGCTGGATTCCGTTCCACTTGCCATAATAAAATATACGACAAGAGATCATCATACAGACACATCAATTGTTGAAAAAACAGATTTCAATACTATTGCTGAAGATCTCTCTTTCCCTGATATTAGTTCTTCAATACTAAAAAAACAATACGATGAAGTGTCTTTTATAGATGCCTCGATCGGTACAATTTCGCTCACATATTCAGCAACAAATGATACTGCATTAATCAGAAAAGCAGATGTATTGCTTGACCAGAACAGCACCGCAGTACGAACAATTTACCTTGAAAAAATATCAAGGATTTCAGACAGTACCTGCACCCGAAAAATATTATGGACAGCAAATAAAAACTGCCTGGTTACAACAATTATTCAAAAGCCCGGATCCCCTGAAAGTATATTAGAGGAAAAATATGTTTGGGATGACCGGTAACAGGTTGATCAGGTAAACATGCCGAATATAATTAAGGATTTTCATAAATTATATTTTACAAGCTGATACATACCGATATAAAAGCTCAAAATATTTAACCTCAAACTATAAACCAATTAATAATCTTTCTCATTTCCTCATTAGCCACACCTCTGTTACCTGGGTTCCTCTTTCACCTTCACCGCATGTCCAGGAGAACACTACTTTGCCGGCAGAGGTAGCTTCTCTGGGAATATCAAATTCATATGTGGGTTTTGTACCAGTTTGTATGAAATCGTGAATGACAATATTATTATTCGCAATCAGTTTTATTTTTGATCGGAATCTGCCCGTATAGGTAATACGCATTTTATAAGTGGCTGAAGTATCGAGATTGTCATATTCAACCTTCAAAGGGGTTTCATAAAGTGCAGTGATCTGGCTCATCCAGGGCTCAGGTGTGGTTTCTCCCGAAAACCCTTTTGATTGTACTTCATGTACCCATTCTTCACCAATCAAACCAACACCAAAGCTTTTTCGCGGCGATTCAAGACTACCGGGATCTTCAGCCCAGGATTTGGCGGAGATAATACGATAGTTACTTTCAGGGTTTCCCAAATGGTCGTAAAAACCACCGGGTCCGGGGTCTGTGCGATGTAGTATTTCCCGTATCTGTTTTACTCTTTCCGTATCATCGGTTACCTGATTAAGAACATTCAACTGATCCATTAACCATGGCGCATCATTGAGAGGTATATCCATATTGTCAATAAAATTTCCCCTGCCGGGCATTGCTCCATGCCTTTTTATTGTTAATTGTGCGCCGATACTGCTATATAATGAATCTGCCAGTATATTACATTTTTCTTTCAGTGCCGGGGCGGTTGGTTCATCTATTCCCTCCTGCAATTTCATTTTGGCTTTTAACACTGCAAGAGCTGATGTTTCAGCAGTGGCGGCGCCCAGTATAGTTTTTGCTTCTGATTCAATCGCAGTTTCATAAATAAGTTTTCGCCTTACATATGCATCATAATAAGCCCGAAGCAGGCACATCTGAAACCGAAAGTTTTTCATTAGAGCAGGTGTTGCTTTTTGTTCAAGATCCTGCCATTGCATCAGGGTTCGTTCCACGGTATTATTACTCAACAATGCCCCCCTGAGATTTTTTTCTAGGTTCAAAATACCCTGTGTTGCTGCCTCACAGAAATCGGATCCCATAAAAAGACGTGTATAATCTTTCAGGGTTTCTATAACCGGAGTGGAAGGATCCCAATCCTGGTCACTCCATACAAATTTATTCACATCATCGTTTGTTCCTTCAGAATAACTGATACTTCCTGAAGCAAATTTAGAAAGCACATTGTGTATATGCTTTTCATCTTCCGGTCGGGGATTGATGCATTCCCTGCCTAATGTTTGAGCGTAGGCGAGGTCCCAGTTAGGTATTGGGTACTGACAACTAAGGCTATGGGTAATATCAGGATACCTTCTGATGGGAATACCAGAATTTACCAGTTTGCGTAATTCTGCTAAGGGTATTTTTACCCAGGGTCCAAATACCACACCACCCAACCAGGGATAGCCTGAGTTTATCTGTTTAAAAAACTCATCGAACCATTTTTGAGTTGGACGAAATACCTGCGGGGATACCCATATTTTAGCGTTGGGGTGAAATTGATGCAGGGCTATGGCAACTTTGCCTAACCAGTCAAACAATACGCCTGACTCCAGGTCGCCGGGGTCGCCCCCGGGCACAAATACGTGGTCCAGTTTGGGTAAGGATGCAAATACTTCAAGACGCTCCTGTAGTTCTTTACGAAGTTCCTGCCTGTCAGTATAATCCTTGCCCATGTTAGGATACCACATCCACACATCTAAATTATAGGCTTTACAAATTCGTGATTGTTCAATGATCATTTTTTCGGGGCGGAGTTTCATGTGCACACTGGTATCATCATCGTCAGTACGCGGGGGCATTATCTCAATGCTGTTTGCTCCAAAAAGAGCAAGCTCCCTGATATATTGATCATATTGCTCTACTGAAAAAGCATCGTAAGAATTTGTCTTGGGACGAAAACCCAACTGATGCCCTCTTATGGAATAGACAGGAGTTGATGAAATAGTAGCTGATGTGGGCAGTGCAATATATTCCGGCCGCATGTCGGATTTTCTGAGTAATCTTCCAATACCATATAATATACTCCGTGCATCTTTTCCAGATATTATTACTGCCGAATTAGCTTCAGATACAAGGAGGCGGAATCCTTCATTACCAGGCACTGTCAATGTATTCAATGCATCGCGCAATTCATTGGGCAATTTCTGTATCCTGTCTTCAACTATCAGGTAAATCATTGTCCCCTGTTCTTTGGGGATTTTATCTACAGTCTGAAAATGTATCCCCGTTCTTTTTTCTACCTCTTCTTTTAATACCTGCAATGGTTTAGCAAGAGATACAGATTTTGAATCTCCAACCCACACTTTGGCATTGGAAAGATTAAGTAACTGGGAATAACCTTCTATTTGAATTGCCAAAAGAAGACAAAAGGAAACAAGGAATTTACATTTCATAAGAATCGTTTTGCTATAAAAAGAACGGTTGACTGCAAGTATAGTAAAAAAATAATTTAACTCCCGCAAATAACAGAGCATCCATAAACCGTTATATACTCTTTTTATTGTAAGATCTAAAAAAAATGACTTAGCGGAATGCATTTGTTTAACCGGATTTTAAACTTTGATTTATAGAAGGAGTCTTAACATAAAAATGCTTAATGTCAACGGCAATACAAAAGGATAATATTCATTTATTGTGGAGGACAGGTTTTGGACCTGATTTGTCACAGATTCCTCAATTGCAACAAATCCCGGGCAAAGCATTATATCAAGTCTTATACAATTTATCAGAAAAGAAACCGGAAGATTTTAATGTGATAGATAAAGATCTTATTTCTTTTGCTTCCGGCATGGCGCCTGTGGATATACGCAATAAAAAAGTAATGTCTGCCGAAGAAAAGAAAATGCTGAGAGTCAGGAACCAAGACAGTATTAAACAACTCAATCTAACCTGGCTCAATACCATAGTAACCACAAATGCACAACTGCGTGAAAAGGTCGCTTTTTTCTGGCATGGGCATTTCGCCTGCAGAAGTATTAATGCCATTCATCAACAATCATTATTAAACATCATAAGACGTAATGCCCTTGGAAATTTCAGGGACTTGCTGCATGAAGTTTCTAAGAGCGGCGCTATGTTAAATTTCCTCAATAATAATCAAAATCGTAAAGGGCATCCTAATGAAAATTTTGCACGTGAAGTAATGGAATTATTTACCCTTGGCAGAGGCAATTATACCGAAACGGATGTAAAGGAATCTGCCCGTGCTTTTACCGGGTGGGGTGCAAACCCAACAGGTGAATTTGTTTTCCGCAATCGCCTACACGATGATGGTAAAAAAACAGTGCTCGGTAAAACTGGTAATTTCGATGGTGATGATATACTCGATATATTGCTTGATCAGAAACAAACCGCCCGGTTTATAGTACAGAAGATATATCGCTTTTTTGTGAATGAGCAGTTGGATAATGATAAAATATCAACCCTTGCTGACAGCTTTTATTCTGGTGGCTATAATATTGCTTCACTCCTGCAGCAGATATTTACTGCTTCCTGGTTTTATGATCCGGTAAATATTGGAACCAGGATAAAATCGCCAGTTGAGCTTATTGCCGGCATGCAACGCATTTTGCATATGCAAATGGAAAACGACAATGCTTTGCTAGCACTGCAACGCATACTGGGACAAGTACTACTATATCCGCCCAATGTTGCGGGTTGGCCCGGGGGAAAAAACTGGATTGACAGTACCACGCTTATGATGCGGATGCGGTTGCCTGCGCTTTTGAGCGATGCAGATATTTTGAATGTAAAACCCAAAGATGATGATGATCAGATGATGGGCAGAAAAGAAGATGAAAATGCATCCTTTCGTCTGAGAGCTAAAAAAGGTAAGGGGTTGAAAACATTCAATGCCCGGATTGACTGGGATGGATATAACAAAACTTTTTCTGACCTGCCCAAAGAAAAGATCATTGATGCGATGGCTGATATATTACTGCAATCTGGTGGTGTAGTGCCTCAGGACCTTATTCGTCAGCATACCGATGTTTCGTCGAGGGATAACTTCATCAAATCAGCGACCATGCGTATGATGAGTTTGCCAGAATACCAGATGTGCTGAATGTATTTGTAAAATTTTTTATTGGGATAAGAATTAAAATTTCATTTAAAAAGGCCCCGATATGCTGATTAAAAGAAAAGAATTTATACAAATCGGTTCGCTGGCAACGGCATCCCTGTTAATGCCAAGATTTTTGAAAGCATTTGAAAACAAAAATGCTGTTCCCCCGGGAAATAAAGTAGTGATTGTGCTTCAACTGAGTGGAGGCAACGACGGACTTAATACCGTAATTCCGTTTCAAAATGACCTATACTATAAGTCAAGACCCCAGTTGGGGATTTCATCATCTGCAGTATTAAAGCTTGATGATGAGGTTGCATTGCATCCGGCGCTCAGTGCGTTTAAGCAGTTGTATGATGAAGGCAATCTGGGCATCATCAATAGTGTAGGTTATCCAAATCCTGATCGTTCACATTTTCGCAGTATGGATATCTGGCAGACTGCCAGCGCGAGCAATCAATATTTGAATTCAGGATGGATTGGCCGTTATCTTGACGCTCAGTGTCATGAATGCAACAAACCCACACAGGCCATTGAAATTGATGATGTGTTAAGTCTTGCGCTAAAAGGAAATGATATGAATGGACTGGCAGTAAAAGATCCCAAAAGATTATACGGTACAGCCAATGAAGCATTCTTTAAGGATATACGTGCCGGCCACGAAACCTTACATCACGATCAGCCCATTGATTACCTGTATAAAACGCTTGCTGAAACATTATCTTCAGCCGACTATATTTTCAAACAAAGTAAACTACACCCTTCTAATGCCGAATATCCGCGTACTGAACTGGGCAATAATTTAAAAACAATAGCTTCATTGATATTTTCGGATATCAATACTAAAATATATTATGTATCGCTGGGAAGTTTTGATACGCATGTAAACCAGGCTGCACAGCAACAGAGATTGTTTACCGAAATGAATAATGCCATAGCAGCTTTTGTAAATGATCTTAAAGCCAATCATCGTTTTGAGGATGTACTCTTGTTTACGTTTTCTGAATTTGGCCGAAGAGTTGTTCAGAATGCCAGCAACGGTACCGATCATGGCACAGCAAATAACATGTTTCTTATAAGCGGTGGTCTTCAGCAAAAAGGTTTGATCAATCCTGTGTGCGATTTATCTGACCTGCAGGATGGGGATCTGAAATTTAAAGTAGATTTCAAAGAAGTGTATGCTACTGTTCTGAAAAAATGGCTGGATGCAGATGATGAAGGTATACTTGGCGAAAAATTTAAGTATATGCCATTTATATAACAATCCGTAACCTGTCAGGATGCAGCCCGGACAGAAACATCCGGGCTGTTTTACTTCACTTAAATTTTGTTATTGTAGTCTGTCAAATTACAGATCTGTAGTTTTTAATTTTTTAGGCACTTTTACATCCACTTTCATTACTGTACCATTCCGAAGCAATTTCAGTGTATATGTTGATTTGTCTTGCAGATTGGTTATCTTTTCTCTTGCATCATCAGTGTTTTTTATCTCTGCATCATCAATACCTGTGATAATATCACCCTTTTTAATACCTGAAGTTGCGGCAGGAGAACTATCTTCCAAATCTATAACTTTTACACCGTTGCCATCTTCGGTATCCTGTATTTTCAAACCAAGGCGGGGACGATTACCAAATACCGGTCCGTCAAACCTGTAATTCCTGAAGAAATCATCTTTGAACTGCGGTACATTGAAACTGAATGATCTGCTGAAACGGTCTTTACGTTCGCCAAGCTGGATTGAAATCTTTTTTTCACTATTATCTCTTATGTATGTTATATCAACTTTATCTCCCGGTTTCATCTCTCCAATTATTTCTGATAATGCCGATGCATCGGTAATGGTTGTATTGTTCACTTTTGTTATAATATCTCCTTTCTGCAATCCTGTTTTTTCTGCAGGGCTGTTATCTATTATCCCTGCAATTTTAGCTCCTTTTTCATTTTTTTCTGTATATACACCAAGCATTGCTTTGGGTTCAGCCTTCAGATTAATTCCATCCCCATCAATACTGTATGCGCCTCTGTTAAAATAATAGGGTGGCATTGGTGGGGTAGGAGGCACCGGCACTCCGGGAATCCGTTGAAAACTCCTTGCACCGGAATTTGGGGCATCATAACTAAAATTCCGGTCTATCATAACGGACAGGTCATGATCATTAAATTCAGTTACCGGTTTACCATTTATTGTTACGGCATCGCCATCAATTATGATTGTTGTTTTCTTATCACTATCACCCTTTTTTTTGATAATGATTTCTTCCTGTTTTTGTTTTTTTACTTTTTTATTATCCTGTGCAGATACCGCAATAGCAGATAACATCATTGCCGCAGTAATCATTCCAAGAGAAGTGTGTTTTAAAAATAATATATTCATAACCCATCATTTTTTGATTTACGAAAGTTTTAGTAGATCAAATGTAATAGATTTTTCTGAAATACGAAATATTTCGGAAATGTTAAAAACTCAATTTTTATGTATAAAGTTTTCGAGTAGCAGTGTATATTTTGTACTTCGTTTGTAGGCCGATAAGTCTGCTGTGGCCATAAGGATAGATTGGATAACAAGTGCCAGTCCTACTCCCAGCCAAACCGGTGCTGCAGAAAAATCAGATCCGGTAAGAAACCTCCGGTATATCAAAATGAGTATAATGCCTATGATAAAAGTTAACAATTCGAGCCACAAAAAAAATGTAATACTTTTTACCATTTTCTGCATTCGCGGTAATTCCTCGGTTTTTAATTTTCCGGGATTCATATCAAAGGCATATACATAATCAGTTCGTTGTTTATCGCTTCTGCTATATATTGTGTAGCCCACTATAGCCTGTAGCAATCCTAATACAATAAATGTCCAGGCTAATCCTTTATACATGTTGCTTCTCAGAAAAACAAATAATGCTATGGCAATAACAATAGCAACAATGCCGGCAATCAAAAAAAACAAGCCTGCATTTTTTTCGGCAATAAAATATTGCTCAATATCTGTTTTGCTAAACATAGTGTGTGGCTTTGCAATTATCCGAACCGGTATTTCTGCCGGCAATGAACTAAAAATACAAATTAAGCAGAAGAATATACCGTCTTTTCAAATACACTTTTATAATAAGTCCTAACTAAAAAGGTATTCCACATCTTCCCGGCTAAGGCTCTTCACAAATGTGGAGTCATCAGCAATCAGGTCTCTGGCCAGTGATCTTTTCTTTTCCTGCAACTGCAGTATCTTATCTTCGATGGTGTCTTTACAGATCATACGATAGGCAAAAATGTTCTTTGTTTGTCCTATACGATGTGTACGATCAATAGCCTGCTGTTCTACTGCCGGGTTCCACCAGGGATCAACGATATATACATAATCGGCTGCGGTTAAATTCAAGCCCACTCCGCCTGCTTTGAGTGAGATCAGGAATACCCTGCAGGTGTCGTCGTTCTGAAAACGATTGATAGCCCTTTCACGCTCAGGAGCTGACGTACTGCCATCGAAGTATTCAAAAGGTACTTCCAACTCTTTGAGTTTTTCTTTGATAAGGGCAAGCATGCCGAGGAACTGGGAAAATATCAGCGCCTTATGATTGCTGATATTTTCTGTAATCTCACGTCCTATTTCTTCCAGCTTTATAGAATGATTGGGATACTTTTCAGGTTCATTCATAATCGCAGGTGAGTCGCATATCTGGCGAAGTTTCATCAATCCCTGCAATATGGTCAATTGCGATTTTGCAATGCCCTGTTCATTGATAACACCCAATATTTTATTTCTGTATTCATTGCGGTAAGCATCATATATCTCCCGCTGGTCATCCTGCATTTCACAGAATAGAATAGTCTCCATCTTATCGGGCAGGTCTTTTGCCACTTGTTCTTTGGTTCGGCGGAGGATAAATGGATACAATAGTTTTTTCAGATGATCTTTCTTATCCTGTTCTCCAAATTTATCAATAGGTGTTGCAAATTCATTTCTGAAATATTCCACCGTGCCCAGCATACCGGGGTTAAGAAAATTCATCTGGGCATAAATATCAAATGTATTGTTCTGAAGGGGTGTACCGCTCAGGCAAAGCCTGTTTTTAGCGATTAGCAGCCCCGCCGCTCTTGTAACTTTACTTTGTGGATTTTTGATAGCCTGCGATTCATCCAGGATTACATAATCAAACTGTAATTCCGTTAACAGTTTAATATCGCTCCTGAGCGTACCATAGGTAGTTATAATAATGTTTGAAGCGAATGCTTCTTTATCTCTTGCCCGGTCTCCGCCATGATGTATAAAATAAGTGAGGTCCGGAGTGAATTTTTTAATTTCATTTTCCCAGTTAAACATCAGCGTTGTAGGGCATACCACTATAGCCCTGAGGGAACGAAAAGTATCATTATAAAATTGCAGGAAAGACAGCGCCTGCACGGTTTTCCCCAAACCCATATCATCAGCAAGTATGCCACCCCAGCCCACTTCACTCAGGTAATTTAGCCAGTGATACCCCGCTACCTGGTATGGGCGCAATATATGCGCCAGCCGATGGGGCGGATCTATTTCTTTAATACGGTTAAATCCGCGAAGACGGTTATACTTTTCCTCAAGTTCTATCATTACTTCGGTTTCGTCCCGCTCGCTATATAGTTCATCAATTACACTCAGGTGGTATTTTGATAATCGGAGCGAATTACTCCGTCCTTCGCCAACGCTGAACAGAAGTGAATATTTTTTTAACCAGTTCTCAGGTAAAATTCCCAGCGTACCGTCATTTAGTTGTACAAACTGCTGTTTATTGGCCAAAGCACGTTTTATTTCAGCTATGCTTACATGTTGCTCGCCAAATAATACATTTACCTTAGCATCAAACCAGTCAGTGCCACTGCTGATATGAATTTGAGTAGAGGGGCGTGCAGTATTAAAGCGGAAGTTTTTCAATACATCGAAACCTACAACCGGTATATTCATTTCCTTCATGCTGTCTACAAAAAGGAAGAACCAGTTGTTCTTCAATACATCAGCGCCTTTCAATGCCAGGGTGGCGGCACCTTCAGGATGAATAAAATTTGAATGCAGTTTTTCCAGTTTTTTGATAAACTGCATTTCCACCTGCCTGTCGCGGTGTATTTCCAGCACCTTGTCGTTTACTGCAATAGTGATAATATCTTTTTCGTTGAACCTGGTTTCAAAACCTTTGTATGAAAATACAGGGACAAAAACTAAATATTCACCTTTTTCCTGCAGCAATACTTTTATTTCCGGACTACCATCCTTTACCTCATGAACCAGTGTTTTGTCAAATCTTACTTTGTATTCTTTAGTTAGCGGAATAATTTCTTTTTGAAGATAGCCGGGCCAATCATTTACCGGCACGGCAATAGCCGCTCTTCCCGAAAATTTTTCTACTTCTGATATATCTTCCTGCCGGCTCCAGTTGTAAAAAGTGTCGGCATATTTAAAAATCATATTACCCGGCCATTCATTTTCTCCCAGCCCTACTTCCGCTCCATTTACCTGTACCCGGCAGGATATTTCTATTTTCCCGTTTTGTTGCTGAATGAGAAATACCGGTGTTACAGTTTCGTCCGATAACTGGACATGTTTAAGATTGGAGGTAACAAAATTTTTTTTGGGAGGTAAAAAAAAGGTAAGGGCATTATCCTTTTGTTCGTTCAGCAGCTTTATAAGTTTGGGATACCAATACTCGGCAATCAGCGACCTGGTTTCTTCAGGGAGTTCGTCCTCTTCGCTATGAATGATATTCTCCCAAATTCCGGAGAAGGGAGAATTTCGGCTCACGTATTTATTCACTTCAGTTTCCTGCAACTTTCTTATCTGCTGCAGTAACTGACGGTCCTGTTCAGAAAAAATATCTGCGTTAATGAACTTGCCCATATCCAGCCGTTCTACTTTGCCAGTAAAACTCGTTCCGTCATCTGAAGATTCACCGCTTACCGCATCCAGTGAAAAGTAGGGGTATGACTTATTCGATGCGTTTAACACAATACCAATCCTTTGTGCCCCTGCTGCAGGTGTTGTGGTTTCTACTGCTACTTCTGGTTCTTTTTCTTCTGCTTCAGCAACAGTTGTAATTGTTTTCGGCTTTGTTGTTTGCAGTAAGGGATCCAGTCTTTTGATGGAAGGATCAAGCACCCTAAGGAAGGGTTTGCCGTCTTTATAGACGAATTCAAACTTGCCTTTAAGGTCATCATCAAGTGAAAAACCGTAAGCCTCCAGTAATTTATTTTTTTGGGTATCCCAATTGCGTATTGAATCGAAATAATTTGACCCATAAGCATTAAGCAATTGCAGAAATACGGCAACCTTATGTACACAAAGGGGGTGCGCCTGCTCGTCGCATTTGCACGATGTGTCAAAATTTCGCTCTTCATTCTTTTGTATTACCACGATAAAAGTATCTCCATCAGCAGCAAGGCTTGCCTCAACACGTTCGTTGGCGGCGGATAAGATATTTGCTTTTTGCGACCGCATTATAGTATCAGCCTCTGTGTAACTCTCCGGTGAACTCAGTAGTTTGATCGTCTTAAGATCAATGTCTTTCATTTTGATTACGGTGTGCCGCTGGTGATATAAAATATCTTTTTCGCCCAGGATGTTTTTATCCAGCAGTTCCTGTAACTGTAATAAAGCTGCGGTTTCGTGGCGGCAGATATCCCCAAGGTTATAAGGGCAGGTACAGCGAACTGAGAGTGCTTTAGGGTCTTTATATTTTTGGATATATACTTTGTAATATGTGGCGTAACTGTCATCTTTCACACGAAAGGTAACCGAGCCAAGCAAATCATCGTGCTCAACCAGCTCAACATATCCTATAGAGTGGATTTTTTTCCCGCGGCGGATTACTTCGTCTGTACCGTTGTTGTATACAAACTTGATCAGGTGTGGTAAAGCCATGCTTAAACTAATTCAAAACAAAACAATAAACGCCATTCCTTACGGAAAAAGCTAATTGGCGAAATTAAGAAAAAAAAGCAAGTTGAGGAAGGATAAATACCTGGGGGGATTCAAATTTTCACAAAGGAATTACTCTCCTGCCAACCATAGTTAGCAAATGTGTTTATATGTATATTAGAAAGACCTGCCTCCGCTTACCGGAATGATAAAGTCATTTTACTCAAAGAAGATAGATCTGAGAATTTAATAACTGATATCTTTTATTATTGGTTTTTTATAATGTCTCATGGAGGAGATTTTTCCGGAAATATATCCCAGTGCCAATGCCAAAGGATAGTCGCTTATCCAGTGTACTTCTGTATTCATCATTGCCCAGGCAGTTAAACCAATCAAGGAATAACCTACCGGTTTTATCCATTTTTTTTCAGGGTAGTTATTGCATAAAACCGTGACAGTTGCCATCATAGTGGCCAGGTGTCCGGATGGGAAGGCATCATAGCTTGGGGTGTTTTCCTGGTATTCTTTGAAAGATGGCAGCGGGCGCCACACTCCGCCTTTCGCAGTTGCTTCAAAAGGACTTTCTCTGCCTGATATCCGTTTTAAAATTTGTGTAGTGACTCCCATGATAATAAAAGTCTCGGCCAGGTCGCCTGCTGTTTGAATTGCGCGATAGTCTTTTTTTATTTTTCCATATATCCACAGTCCCCCGGCCAGAAACATGCTCGTTCCACCTTCCCCCATTTGATATAATGCCGAGTTTATGTTTTGAGGATACTTGATGATTTTAGCCTTGCCTATACCCAGTGCAACACCATAGCTGTTTACATCAGACAAATGTATGTTTCTGGAAATTTCTCTTACATTATCAATCAGCAGTTGATCAAGAGGCAGCAATATGGCGGTTGAAGCTGCTACTATGCCTAATCCCAATAAATTTTGTTTTTTAAAGGGCGACTTTGCTATCTGCCACATATCGTCAGGCAGATACCGAACAAAATGAAAGACTCCACGTGAATCAAATACTAATTCTTTTTCCCTGTATTGAACATGAAGTTGTTTGTTAGCGGTATCAAAATATTTTGAAAACTTAAGGGGTTGACTTACTGAAGCTGAATCAATGGTTTGAGCATTTATAGTATATGCGGATAATAAAAAAAGCAACAAACTGATACATCCTGAACTTATTTTCATCACGGGGATTTTGATTTTTACTATTGACAGACTATAAGCAAAAATCTGATTATTTATTGATTTTTAAAAAGTATGTATTAATGCAACGGCCTGCATATTGCCTTGTATCACCGGTATCATTACAGTATCAACCGGTTTATTTTTGAAAAATATTTTTTTGATTTTACTGTAGGAGAAGTAGGCGAGTTTGGTGGAAATAATTCCAATTCCGGCGCCGGCCATTACATCGCTTAATGTATGCCTGTTGTTGTACATTCGAAAATAGCCGGTAGCAGCAGCACAGGCATATCCTGCAACCCCAATCCATACTGATTTCTCTTTATATTCCTGAAACAGTAATTCTGCACCCACAAAAGCCGCTGCGGTATGCCCGCTTGGGAAAGAGTTGTGAGCAGATTTATCCGGTCTTTCCTGGTGTGTTAATCTTTTAGTAGAGTGGACTATAGTAGTTGCAATTAAGTTTGATAAGAGGCAGGTAACTGCGAGGTCGCCAAAATTACTTTTTCCTTTTAAGCCCGCTGCATTAAGCCCTAATGCAGCAAGCCCGGGGGCATATTGTATATAATTATCTACCTTGGTTCGTGTATATTGCCCGTCACCACAGATAAATTTTTTTACATCATAATTAAACTTATTTAAGTGAGAATTACAAATTGACAGGACTCCATAACCTACCAGAGAAGTTGGTACAATATATTGTTTCCATTTAAAACTGCCTGTTTCAACAGAATCAGAATGCTGTGCAATACTCAAAGTAAAACTAAACAGCAAATTGGTAGTCATAAAAAGCCTTAAATCAAACCGCATAAATCTGTTGTTAGCTTTATAATGGCTGAATAAAGTGCGAATATATAAAAAGGACTCGCAATATCAAATATGCGATCAACAGTTGTTCCATATACTTTACGGGAGTATTTGTGAGCTATCCCAGATTAAAAGGTAAATAAAACAAAACCTGAAATAGCTTTCAATAGTGCTGATCAGCATATAACTTCCCATCCATATACATTGGCAGTACATTAGCCGTATCCGGTGTAAGGCAGTAACGGATATCCTTTTCTAATCCATAAGCACTTAGGCGGATATAATGTGATGCGTTTTTACTTTTTATGCAACCAAATAAATCCGCTTCCCCTTCTTTGTACAGGGAATGGGCAATTTTGGATGAATCGCAATTGATGTCAAAATGTTCTTTCACTTTATCTATCACAGCTCCTGCGAATAATGTGTCTTCAATATTGATGCGGTTTTTCCAGCCGGCGCAGGTGAGTAATACATTTTTGTTTTGTTTCAACACAAAACTGCAAACTGCCGAAAGATTGGGAAACGAACCTGTAATGATGGTGGTAGCACCATTCTCGGCCGCAGCATGCAAAAGTTTAGTACCGTTGGTAGTGGTGAGTACCAGTATTTTACCAGAAATAAAATCCCTGCTGTATTCAAAAGGGGAATTGCCATGCTGCAAACCTTCAGCTACCTTACCTTCCCGTTCACCCGCAGTTATTGCACCTGTCTGCATACCTGTATCAATGCATTTTTGTACACTGTCTACAGGAATAATATACCTGGCGCCGTTATAAAGGGCCGTAGCTATTGTGGATGTAGCCCTTAATACATCAATAATTACTACGACAGTATTTGAAAGTTCGTGCTGATATAATAAGGCCGGAGAAAGGACGGTATGAAGCGCAGGTTTATTTCCAATTATCATCTTCTGTGTTCTGTATCAGTCTGAAATTGTTTTTGTACGAATAGTTATATACTATCCCATTACGGTACGCCACTTATCTGATTCAGCGTATTGTTTGATCAATTCGTTTCTTTTGTTCAATATTTTTTCAAAATAGCCTTTCATAAACAACTTTCCCATCAGCCCGCCCACTGCATCTCTTGGCTCTTCCATATATACCATATCTATAAGCAGGCTTCCATTATCCACTTCTTTGAAATGATGTTCGTGCCGAAAACTTTTCAAATCTCCTTTTACCTGTTCTTCTACAAACTTTTCGGGTTCAATCATTTCTGTTACCCTTAATGTCATCATCCGGGTTTTACCAAGATGCTTAGCACTCAGAGTGATGGTATCACTAACATTAAGGAGTATCCCACTTGCGTTAGCGGTAAGTGTTTCGTTTCTTCCTTCAAGCGCTTTCCTGAATACCGTAGCATTTCGTGAAAGATCAAACACCAGCTTTGCCGGAGCTTTGATAAAAGTGGTAAGATGAATAGAATACATGGATTTCAATTTTATGTTATGGCTGTTGCACAAATGGCAATTTGGATACTTTAGCCTTAAGCAATTTATCCCTGACTTCTACAAATATTTCACTGTCTATCGGTGAGAATTCACTCATCACATATCCCATGCCCACTGCCCGGCCCAGTGTTGGCGACTGTGTACCGGAGGTAACCCGGCCGATGAGATTACCTTCGCTGTCCTTTATCCGGTAATCATGCCGGGGTATTCCTTTGTCTATCATTTCAAAACCTACCAGTTGCTTATCCGGTCCGGTAGTTTTCTGCTTTTGAAGGTAGTCACTCGCGGTGAATTTTTTTGAAAACTTTGTAATCCAGCCCAGCCCGGCTTCCAGCGGTGTAGTGAAATCATCAATATCGTTTCCATACAGGCAGTATCCCATTTCAAGCCGGAGTGTATCCCTGGCCCCCAATCCTATGGGTTTTAAACCATTAGGAGTACCGGCATTAAATATAGCGTCCCATATTTTATCGGCATTGCCGTCTTTATCTTCAAAATATATTTCCACACCACCGGCGCCTGTATACCCGGTAGCGCTTACTATTACATTATCAACTCCGGCAAAATTACCCTTTACAAAAGTGTAATATTTGAGATTTAATATTTCCATTTCGGTAAGGGGTTGCAATATTTTTGCCGCATTGGGTCCCTGCACAGCAAGCAGGCAGGTTTTGTCGGAAATATTATGCATTTCCACACCGGCAGTATTATGAAAACTGATCCAATCCCAATCCTTCTCAATATTAGATGCATTTACTACCAGCATATATACACCTGTTTTGCCGGCAGAAGGGTTGTTTTCTTCAATACAATATACCAGCAGGTCATCCACAATACCTCCATTCTCGTTTGTAAGGCAGCTATACTGAATTTTACCGGACTTGAGTTTAGCGGCATCATTAGTTGTTACACGCTGAATCAAATCCAGTGCACCTTCACCTTTGAAAATAAATTCGCCCATGTGGCTCACGTCAAATACCCCGGCGTTTTTTCTTACGGTTGCATGTTCATCATTAATACCTGAATAACTTATAGGCATATTATAACCGGCAAATTCGGCCATCTTTGCTCCGGCAGCAATATGCTTATGGGTAAAGGGTGTCTGTTTCATTTGAATATTATTTTATTTTATATCAGACCGGCAAAATGAAAAGCGAATGGTGAATACATAAGCGCGCCTTCATCTTTGCCTATTCATTATTTTTAAACCATGAACTATACATCAGGTAATTGTTGGCAATACGGTGTATCTCCCCGCCTATCAGTTCCTGCGAAATGTCTTTTACCTTACGTGCAGGCACACCTGCAAAAATTGAACCGGGTTCTACATGTGTACCTTCCAGCACTACTGCCCCTGCCGCTATAATACTATTACTGCCTATGACTGCATTATCCATCACAATTGCACCCATACCAATCAATACATTGTCCTGTACGGTGCAGCCATGCACAATAGCATTATGACCAATACTCACATTGTTGCCTACAATTGTCTGTGTTTTTTGATAAGTGCAATGTATTACGGCCCCATCCTGTATATTCACTTTATTACCCAACCTAATGGCATTCACGTCGCCACGTACTACAGCATTAAACCATACGCTGCAATCATTACCCATTACAACATCTCCAACTATTGTTGCATTAGGCGCTATAAAACAATTGTCGCCAATAACAGGAAAAACATCTTTTACAGGTAATATTACTGGCACTTTTTTCAGGTTATTTGGATACCAAAGAAATTTCAAAATTCACAAGGTCTACAAATTCCTGGATCCTTTCATCAATATCGTTTCTGTTCAATTCTTTCAACCGGGTGGTTCCAAATTTCTCCACACAAAATGAAGCTATTGCTGAACCCACTATAATAGCAGACTTCATCCCTTCAAATGAAAAATCTTTTGTACTGTCAAGATAGCCAGCAAAACCTCCGGCAAAAGTATCGCCTGCTCCTGTTGGATCAAATACATCTTCAAGGGGGAGTGCAGGAGCAAAAAACACATGATCTTTGTGAAATAACAGGGCACCATGTTCCCCCTTTTTGATGATCAAATACCTGGGCCCCATCTTTAAGATATCTTTAGCTGCCCTTACCAATGAATATTGCCCGCTAAGTTGCCTGGCTTCGCTGTCATTTACCAGCAATACATCTATTTTGGATAATACTTTTTCCAGGTCATCCAATGCTGTTTCCATCCAAAAATTCATAGTATCCAGCACAACGAGCTTTGGTCGCTTTTTCATCTGGGCTACAACGCTTAATTGTACCGCAGGAGAGAGATTGCCAAGCAACAGAATATCTGCATCCTGGCAACTATCGGGTACTACCGGCTCAAATTCTCCCAAAACATTCAACTGTGTTTCGAGGGTATCCCTGGAGTTCATGTCCATGTGATATCGGCCACTCCAGAAAAATGATTTTTTATCTTTTTTTATCTGTACCCCTTCAAGATTCACCCCCCGCTTTGACAACATATCTAATTCTTCCCCCGGGAAATCTCCGCCTACTACCGATATCTGGTAAATGGGGTTCGTAAAATTGGAAGCACTCCAAGAAATATAAGTAGCTGCGCCACCAACTATTTTATCGCTTTTGCCAAAAGGAGTTTCTATTGCATCGAATGCCATAGAACCAACAACAATCAAAGACATATAATACCTGGGTTTGTTTTTTTAAAGAATCTATTTTCAAAACCGTGCAAAACTAAGGCAAATATGTAAGCTAACTACAGATTTGATAATACAAACCATTTTGCTAATCTAACTTATTAAAAGCCTCAAAAACATATTGGGGTATTGAGAGTACAGATTTATTAACCCACCTGGTCTTAAATAGTTCAATTTAAAATCAGAGGTGTTCTGTCCGATATATACAGGGGTATTGATTTTTATTATTTTTGAAGAATGGAATTGGAATACTTCTCTGCAAGCTTACATCAGCAAGATCCCCCGCCGGCAATTTCAGTCTACCTGCAGGCGCTTTGGTATGACGGGAAAGGTGACTGGCACAAAGCTCATGAGTTAATTCAGGATATTGACGACAAAAAAGCAGCATGGGTGCATGCTTACCTGCACCGAAAAGAAGGAGATCAAGGAAATGCAAAGTACTGGTATTCCCGGGCCGGGAAAACTTTTCCTGCTGTATCCCTTCAGCAGGAATGGGAAATGATAGTAGCCGCATTTATATAAAAAAAAGCCGCTGTTGAATTAGCGGCTTTGGTTTTAGAAAATTGTATTTCTATTTTTCTTTTACATTAATTGAAATTCTCCTGTTTTTCTTTTTGTTGGCTTCGGTATCGTTTGGCGCAACAAAATGGGTAGGGCCATATCCTTCTGCTGCACTCAGTTGGTTGCCATGTCCGGCTTCCTTCAGCTTAGCGGTTACCGCATCTGCTCTTTCCTGAGAAAGTTTCACATTAGACAGGGAATCGCCGGTATTATCAGTATAACCCCCTATTTTAATTTTTACCTTGGGAAAAGCTTTCAGAATAGCAGCTATATTCTGTACCTGTTTCATAGAGGCGGCAGTAATAACAGCGCTTCCTGTTTCAAAATTCAAGTCATCAAAGTCAAACCATTTTTCTTTGCTTACAGGTTCTGTTGAATTCAGATAAGTTACCAGGTTATCTTCAATGCCACCTTTATAAGCATCAAGTTCAACACCATCGGGTAATTTTACTTTCAGTGATTCTCTTACAGGTTCTGCTGGTAAAATTTCTGTATGCTCTTTTTCTTGAGTTGCTGTATGTGCAGTATGAGGGGTATTATCAACCCCGCAACTCTTGAATATATAGAGTAAGGCCACGAATATCCCTATAGCCCAGAATGCAGGTATAAGCGGGCTGCTTTTTCTGGTTTCTTCCTGTGTGACATGGGAGTCGTGGGTATGATGGGATGAAGCACCGGAAGCTAAAGCGCTAAGTTTTGCACCAATAGCCGATAAGTTCCCAACGCCAAACGCGCCCGCTAAATTAAAATCTGACGGTATAGCAGATAAAATATTTTGTTTCTGATCTGTCAAAAGAGAACTGACATCTTTTACACTCAGGTTGTTTGCAAATACATGGCTGCCCAATTTTCCCAGTGCCGCTGGTGTTACCATTGATAACAATGAGGCAGCAGACGACTCTTTAATACCGGAAAAATTTGCAATGAGTTTTCCTATATTACCAAGTTTGTCACCAAAAAGACTACCAGCCATTCCTAATAGTCCTGAAAAACTGCTTCCCCCGCTCTGAAACAAATCTCCAAGTTTGCTTAATACACCACTATCGGAAGCCTGCCTGGATAATGAAAGGAGAGCTTGTATTCCATCGGAGGTACCTGCCTTTTCCAAAAAACCGGTAAGTACAGAAGGCACAGCTCCAAGGAGTGATTTTTGAATACCTGTTTCGCTTTCACCCAGGGCAGAAGCAGCCTTAGTTACCAGGTCGTTAGAGAAGAGTCCGGAAACAGAATCAAGAAGATTGAATGACATAATTGATGTTTTTTTGTGAATAAATTATTCATTTATCGGCAAAGATGTAAAAGGGGAACAGCCGTAAAGATATTATTTATAAAAATGTGTACCTGTTTTAAATTCATTTTTAAGTTTTCAAACTATTTCTGAAATACAATTTTACAAAAAAAGTCAAAACGAGTAGTTAATGGTTTATTCTAATGTGAAGTAAGTGGATATTTGTATTAATTTTAATCTTTATTATTTTAGAAATTGTTGATTTACTTTCACTTGCAATTGTCTAAATTCGCCCTTAAGATATAGCATGTAAATGCTTTTAACTGTAGTGTTAATATATATTACATTTAAAAAACCTTGTCCCAATGTTCACACACAATCCAACGTCAATTGAAAAAAAAGTAACTATTTTAATTGTAGATGACCATAAGTTAATCAGAGATACCTGGTCATTTATCTTGAACAGCGATGAGCGCTTTCAGGTGATTGCCGAAACTGATACCGGGCAATCGGCTATTGAACTTTCCGGCAATTTTCATCCCGATATAATTTTAATGGATATCAATATGAGCCCAATGAATGGGTTTGAAGCCACAAAAGAAATTCGCAAAATTTCTCCTTCTTCAAAGATCATTGGTGTTTCCATGCATTCACAGCCGGCTTATGCTAAAAAGATGTTACAAATGGGAGCGGTAGGTTATATCACCAAAAATTCATCAAAAGAAGAAATGATTACCGCCATAACTGAGGTTGTGGGTGGTAGTAAATATATATGCAATGAAGTAAAAACCATTCTTTCGGAACAAATTCTGGAGGAAAATGAAAAACCTGATGTTAACCTTCTTTCGCAACGGGAAGTTGAGATCATCAACCTCATCAGACAAGGTCAATCATCCCGGGAAATAGCCCAGCAACTCGAAATTACCCTTAAAACTGTTGAGGTACATCGCCACAATATCCTGAAAAAACTCAATCTGAAAAATACTGCTGCATTGGTAGACTTTATCAACAATTCGGGATTGAATTAGCAGGAAGAAGAGTAAAGGGGAAGTGAAACAACAAACTATAAACCATAAACGCTTCATATTGAATGTGAGATTTACACCTCAAACCTTATACCATACAAGAAATAACTTATTTTGCAACCGGAAACCATTAACAGGTTTGCCGGTTTTTTTATGTCTTCATTATCCATAACAACCATACAAACAAATCTGCACTGGGAAGATAAAACCGCCAACCTCGCTATGCTGGAAGAAAAAATCAACAGTATAGAAGCCCGTACTGAAATTGTGGTACTTCCCGAAATGTTTAATACTGGCTTTAGTATGCATCCGGAACGGCTTGCCGAAACAATGGAAGGCAGCACTATTGCCTGGATGCAAAGAATGGCAATGGGAAAGAAAATAATACTAACCGGGAGCGTGATTATTGAAGAAAACGGAAATTATTTTAACCGGCTGATATGGATGTTGCCAGATGGCAGGTATGGAAGCTACGACAAGCGGCATCGCTTTGGTTATGCCGGCGAGGATCAACAATTTTCACCGGGTAATAAAAGACTGATTGCTTCCGTAAAAGGATGGAAGATTAATCTGCAGATATGCTACGATCTCCGGTTTCCGGTGTGGGTAAGACAACAAATTATACCTGGCGTCAGCACTGATCCGGAATATGATGTAATAATTTATGTTGCCAATTGGCCGCAGAGAAGAAACCATGCCTGGAAAACATTGCTTACAGCCAGGGCTATAGAGAATCAATGCTATGTTGCAGGAGTTAACCGGATTGGTAATGATGGTAATGGTATATATCATAGTGGCGATAGTATGATAATTGATCCTCTTGGTGAAATCATCTATAATGCAGGTGAAAAGGATGAGAGTCATACCGCTGTTTTGCAAAAAGAACACTTAACTTCAGTGCGCTCATCATTTCCTTTCTGGAATGATGCAGATCATTTTTTAATAGATCCTCAATAAAAAAAATCAATGAAGACTGCTTATACACACGGCACTATATATACTTCTGAAAAAAAACTGACCGGTAAAGCTATACTTGTGACAGACGGAGTGATTGAAGATATAGTTGATAGTGACAAGATTGGATTGGATTATACAATAAAAGACCTGGGTGGATTAAATATTGCTCCTGCTTTTATTGATCTGCAGATTTATGGCGGCAATGGAAAATTATTTTCAGCAAATCTTGATGTGCCATCCATACAGGCTACTTACGAGTATTGCCTGAAAGGCGGTTGCGCCCAATTCATGATCACGATGGCAACCAATACTATTGAAATTTTTCTGAAAGGAATGGAAATCGTAAGACGGTATTGGGAGCAGGGTGGCAAAGGATTGTTAGGACTTCATCTTGAGGGTCCGTATATCAACCCTGCGAAAAAAGGGGCACATCTAGCAGACTGTATAAAGAGGCCAACTATTACTGAAGTAAAAATGCTCCTTGACCAGGGCCGGGATGTGCTCAAAATGATGACTCTTGCACCGGAAGTTTGTGATACGGAAATTATCGAACTGCTTATGCAAAATGGCATTATAGTTTCAGCAGGTCATACCAATGCCACTTATGTTGAAGCTAAAAACAAATTTGCTATTGGTATTCCAACGTCCACTCATTTATTTAACGCCATGTCTCCACTGCAGAGCCGGGCGCCGGGAATGGTAGGTGCGCTATACAATGATGATAAGATTAAAGCAAGTATTGTTGCCGACGGAATTCATGTAGACTTTGCTGCTGTCAGTATCAGCAAAAAAATAATGGGCGAACGATTATTCTTTATAACCGATGCCGTTACCGCAACTTCGCAAGGAGCCTATCAGCATGTCTTCACCGGCGACCGGTATACATTGCCCGATGGTACATTGTCCGGCTCAGCCCTTACCATGATGAAGTGTGTAAGTAATGCGGTTAATCACTGTGGTATTTCCCTTGATGAAGCGCTGCGCATGGCTTCCACCTATCCAGCCCAATTGCTTACGGGTAATAAAATACTGGGCAAAATAGCAAAAGGTTTTACTGCTGATTTTGTGGTCTTTGATGATGCACTCAATGTGAATCAGGTGATCACTAATGGTTAAGTATTGTTTAAAGCTATTATTATAATACTTTACGGATGAATAGATTTTCTTTTGTTCTTCCGGTAATAAAATATACGCCACTGCTCAATCCCGCTAAACCATCTATACTATAATTGTATTTGCCGGGCAGGCATTGCAACAGATGGGTCTGCAATTTTCTTCCATACATATCCAAAACACTTAGCTGCATCACTTGTTTGATATTGCTGTAAAAACTGATCACCAGCTTCTCATTAAATGGTATGATGCAACCGTCTGATTGAAAGCATTTCCATCCATTGAATCAATATTAAAAAATGGCTCTGTCAATATCACTATCTTCAATTCCAAACAACTTTCCATTCCACTTAATAACTCCACTAATGTCATCTAAACCGGGAGAAGGCAAATCTGCTTTTTTGAGATAATCCTGCACAAATGCTGATACTGACAGCAGAACTGATATTGAGGTAAGGGTAATTTAATAATCATGAACTATTAGATTTAGGGATTAAAGGAAATTCAAATTATATAGCAACAATAAGGTTGTATTGTCTACAACCAGCTTGGTTTACAGAGGTTATTGCTAAAAATGTTTTTCTAAGAGGGAGTAATCTAAAGATATATCAGGGGAAATGAAGCTGCTAAGAGAAAGTGAAACTACATATTTTATAAAAGCTGTTATTATTTTTTGCCCTGCCTGATTATTTCCATTACTTTTTTCATCTTCCCGTCTATATCTTTTCTCACATTTTCTACGGTAGGCGGCACATATATATCCGGCATTACTCCATTACCTTTTTCAGCAGCAATATGATTGTATTGCACAATGCGAAACAATGGAAGCCTGACCTTTAATCCGGTATGGGGCAAAACAACATCGGGGATACGGATCCCGCTATTGCCATACCAACCACCGCCTGCTTCTTCTCCCAGCAGTGTTACATTGGACTGTCCTTTAACTGCACCGGCAAATAAAGTAGAGGCAGAGAAAGTGGGCCCATTGATCAGTACAAATACATTACCGTTAAAATGATTTTTACGCCTGGGATGAAACACATGTTTTTCCCAATACCTGAAATGATATTTTCCGTCGGCTTCTTTTTTAGTAACAAAAAACAGCAACATGGAATTGAAAAGTCCTGCCTGAAAATATTTTTTGTAATACCCGAGACGATTGTGGTTGGCAAACATGGTATCGCAAACCCTAAAATCTGTAGACCTGATATACCGGGTAAGCGCTGTATAGTTGCTCACATTGCCGCCGCCATTACCCCGGATATCAATTACCAGGTTGTTAATATGTTTTTTGCGGAGCTTTTTGAAACTCTTTTTGAAAAACAGAGGAAGTCTGCCGCCTGTGAAGCTGTTTATTTCCATAACAGCCATACTATCTGCATAATTAATTTTTAGCGATCTGATACCTTCCCATTTTTCAGGTTTCTCATTTGGGTCTACCTGTTTATTGCGGGAGTGAATAAATGCTTTTAGGAGGCTGTCTGCAGAAGGGTCGAAAACAGGTACTTCTGCAGTTTTTTTTCTTCCAAGACTGTCTATATAACCTACCGAATACATTTTTGACAAGCCCAGTATATTGCGATGATAATAAGGGAATGCCGCACTTAATCTTACATAGTTTACATTATCGGCATACCCGTCTTTTGGCATATACCGAAATAAGGTACCGGTCAGCTTTTTTTCATCAAGTCCATTAATGCTGGTAATAATCGTTCCTTTCTTTAGTACGCTGTCAGTTTTACTCAGGTTGCGGGTAATCACCATTGTGTCCGGCCATATTTTCAGAAACAGGGGAAACGATGGTTGTGCATGTTCCCTGATCTGGCGGTTGTAAGGCTTTGGGTAGTTAAAACTGGTATGACCGCAATGGATCATAGTAGTAACAGGTGCCAGTATCTGAAACCCAAATTCCTGCCTTGTCATGGAATCGGTGATAGAATTATAATACCGGTCAAAACAATAATTCATGCTATCTCTGGGAGTGTACCAATATAATGCAGGGTGAAATTTTTCAAGAATTTCACGCAAAATGCTGTAGTCTTTCTTAAGGTCTGCAGAAGAGAATTTTTTTTGTGATGAATACAACTTTGCATTCATACTGCAACCCGAAAAGGATAGTAGAACTAAAATAACTACAATTCCATTGATAAGCCTCTTCGCCATTGCCTCCATTAGTAGTGTCATTGTTTGAACGCATTCCAGCCCTGGGCAGTAATAGCATGTTTTTTCCCAGACCGGGTGATAATATGTGCCCCTTCATCGGGTCCGGTGATATATCCAATAACGCTGATTTGCTCGTTTAGTACAATCTTATCGTGTTCTTTTTGATCAATTGTAAACAGCAATTCATAATCTTCTCCTCCGCTAAGGGCGCAGGCAGTTGGGTCAAGTTCCAGTTTAAAGGCAAACTCCCGGGATTGTTCCGCAATAGGCAACTTGTCTTCATATAATACGCAACCGGCATTGCTTTGTTTGCAGATATGCAATATTTCACTGCTTAATCCATCGCTGATATCCATCATGCTGGTTGGCTGTATATCATTTTTCTCTAAAAACTCCACAATATCCTTCCGGGCTTCGGGTTTCAACAGTCGGCGTAAGATATAATCCTGTTCTTCCAGATCCGGCTGCACCGAGGGACTTTCAAGGAAAATTTTCTTTTCACGTTCCATCAGTAAAAGCCCGAGGTATGCAGCACCCAGGTCTCCGCTTACACAAAGCAGGTCGCCCTTCCTGGCGCCATCACGTTTTACAAATCGGTTTTCCGTTACCTCGCCAATCGCTGTTACGCTGATTATAAATCCCTTGTTGGAAGTAGTAGTGTCGCCGCCTACCAGGTCAACATTATATTTCTGGCAGGCTGCATATACCCCTTCATAAAATTCTTCAAGTGCCTCCACACTAAAACGATTGCTGATGCCGATGCTAACCGTTACCTGTGTAGGAGTGGCATTCATGGCATATACATCACTAAGATTTACAATTACCGCTTTGTAGCCGAGATGTGTTAGTGGTGTATATACAAGATCAAAATGTACCCCTTCTATTAACAGGTCTGTGGTAACTACTATCTGTTTTCCAAAATGATCAAGCACTGCGGCATCATCGCCCACACTTACTACAGTAGATGCATTTCGTATTTCGTTATTGCGTGTAAGATGATCTATCAGACCAAATTCTCCTAATGTTGCAATCTCAGTTCTTGACGACATGCGATAATGATTTTTTAATTTTTTAAAAGCTATCAGGTGTCAGCTATGGGCTATGAGCTTTGGGCAATAAGCTATGGGATGTAGGATAAAAGTAATTTTGCTCAATGCCCCCTACCTTCTTCCATTTACATAATCAAGCAGTCCATCGTGTATCTTACCATTGGATGCAATGATTTGAGGCTGGTAGGGAGAATAGTATTTGCCGCTGAAGTCTGTTATAGTTCCACCCGCTTCTTCCACTATCAGAAACCCTGCGGCGCTATCCCATGCATTTAGTTTATGTTCGTAAAAACCATCAAAACGTCCGGCTGCCACCCAGCATAAATCTATTGCTGCCGAACCCAGCCGCCTGACAGGTACACCATTCCGGATAAGTTTTTCAAAAACTACTAATGGGCCGTTGGGCTCATTTAGATAAGTATAGGGAAATCCGGTAACAAGACAGGCATGATCAACCTCGGTTTGTGCACTTACTTTTATGGGTTTCCCATTCAGCGTTGCCCCTTTGTCCTTTTCTGCAAAAAACAGTTCATCAAGAAAAGGGTTGTACACCGCACCCAGTATTATTTTCTCACCATACTCCACAGCAATACTCACGCAACAGATTGGGATTCCATTGGCATAGTTAATGGTGCCATCAATAGGATCAATGATCCACTTATAAGGAGAATCTGTAACAATTTCTCCGGATTCTTCGCTCAAAATAAAATGATCCGGAAAGTTTTTTTGTATTACATTAAAAATGGCTCTCTCTGAAGCATGGTCTACTTCTGTTACCAGGTTGTTTAATCCTTCTTTGTTGGTAATAGCAAAAGAGGTGTTAAACGACTCCTTCATTATTTGTCCGGCAACTTCTGTGGCCTGTAGTAAGACTGTTTTTAACATGCCGCAAAGATAGGGACTTGAAAAAATACTATGATCTAATTCAATTATCTAATGCTATTTTGCAAATATCTCAACCAGTAAGAGATGGAACTTTCCATAATCATAGTCAACTATAATGTTAAATACTTCCTGGAGCAGTGCCTGCACTCTGTTTTGAAAGCAGGTAAAGCGATAGCAATGGAAGTTATTGTAATAGACAATTGTTCTACCGATGGCAGTGAAGCCTATATAAAAAAGCTGTTCCCCGGCATCAGTTATTATTTAAATGATAGCAATACCGGTTTTGCCAAAGCCTGCAATACAGGATTATCAAGGGCAAGCGGTGAGTATATACTTTTTTTAAATCCCGATACTATTGTACCCGAAGATTGTTTTGTAAAATGTATAGAGCATTTCCGGAGCTGTCAGTCAGCCGGCGCACTGGGAGTTCGCATGATAGATGGTGCAGGTCAATATTTAAAAGAAAGTAAACGTGGATTTCCCGATGCTGCCACTTCCTTCTTTAAGCTCACCGGGCTTTCCTGGTTATTCCCCCATTCATCTTTTTTTGCAAGGTATTATCTTGGTAATAAAGATGAATATACTATTGCCGAAATTGATGTTCTACCCGGGGCTTTTTTATTTACAAGTAAAGATATACTTCACAAAACCGGGAGTTTTGATGAAAGTTTCTTTATGTATGGGGAAGATATTGATCTCAGCTACCGCATACAACGGGCAGGTTTCAGAAACTTATATTACCCTGAAGTAACTATCATTCATTTCAAAGGGGAGAGTACCCGCAAACAAAGCCTGAAGTATATCATCATATTTTATAAGGCAATGAACATTTTTGTAAAAAAACATTACAGTGCTAACCGGGCGTTATTGTTTGCCTTATTCATCCGGGTGGCAATAGTGTGTCGCGCAATATTAACCGGTGTTTTTACATTAACCGGGATTATATATTCTTATACAAAAACTATTTTCAGAAAAAATACAGACAATACGAATAACAAACTTATTGTGTATGTGGGGGCTGATTATACAGATGAAATTAAAAAAGTACTGGAGAAAGCCGGATTTTCGGACAGAGTTGATGAATGGGTGAATCCCGGGATTCAAAATCCCGGGATCAAAATTTTTACTAAGAGAACCGATATCTCCACAAAAAGTTTGGTATTTTGCGAAAGTGGCGATCTGTCATTTGCAACAATTATATCGGCAATGGTAACTTTAGGAGGAGATAAGAAAATACTGATTCATGGACAAAGCACCAAAAGCATCGTAGGCAGCCCGGCAAAAGACACAAAAGGTATATCCATTGCATTGTTGTAAGCTTACAGTTATTTGCCCAGGAGAAATGATGAGAATTAGGCACATACAACGGAGTGTACTACATTTGCTTTAATATCTTTCACTAACCCGGCTATTCATGGGCCTTATCGAAATACGCATTCCGCAAACAATTGCTAAAACGCTGAAGCTGCCGATTGACTCTCCCGGACGTCAGCAACAACGTATATTAAAGCGATTATTGAAAAAATCACGCTATACAGAATTTGGGCAGACATATCATTTTGATGAGATATTACTGCATAAAGACCTGACTAAAATCTTCCAGCAGAGAGTTCCCATATTTGACTATGATAAAATTTATGACGAATGGTGGCACCGTACCCTGGAGGGTATACCGGATGTTTGCTGGCCGGGAAAAATAAAATATTTTGCTCTCAGCTCCGGCACATCAGGATCCGCCAGTAAATATATCCCTGTTACCAACGACTTAATGAAAGGAAACAGGATAGTGATGATCAAACAAATGTTTTCACTCCGCAATTACGAAAATATTCCTGTAAAATCTATCAGTAAAGGATGGTTAATGCTGGGGGGGAGTACCGACCTGCAAAAAGGGCCGGGATATTACGCAGGCGACCTGAGCGGGATTACTGCAAAAAAAGTACCTTTTTGGTTTTCACCCTTTTACAAACCCGGTAAAAAAATTGCACGAACAAAAGACTGGCATACCAAACTGGGCGAAGTAGTGGAACAGGCGCCAAACTGGGATATTGGATTTGTAGTGGGCGTGCCTGCATGGATACAAATGATAATGGAACTGATCATAGAGCGGTACAGACTAAAAAATATTCATGAAATGTGGCCCAATCTTGCCTTTTATGTACATGGGGGGGTTGCTTTTGAACCATATAAAAAGGGTTTTGAAAAACTATTGGGTAAGCCACTTACTTATATCGAAACCTATCTCGCTTCTGAGGGATTTATTGCTTACCAGGACAGACAGGGAATAAAAGGGATGAAACTGAATACCAATGTGCATATCTTCCTGGAATTTGTTCCTTTTAACAGCGAGAATTTTGATCAATCGGGCAATATCCGGGAAAACCCAAAGGTGTTATTAGTAGATGAAGTAGAAGAGGGAAAAGATTATGCCATACTATTAAGTACTTCAGCAGGCGCCTGGCGGTATCTTATTGGTGATACGGTAAGGTTTACCAGCAAAGAGAGATCGGAGATAGTAATCACCGGCCGTACCAAACATTTTTTAAGCCTGGTAGGTGAACACCTCAGCGTAGACAATATGAATAAAGCTATTGAGTTGGCTGGTCAGGATATGAATATTTCTATACCGGAGTTTACCGTTGCTGGTGTGCCACTCGATTCATTTTTTGCACATCACTGGTATATTGCCTGCGATGATGTTGTTGACGCAGATCAGCTACGATTGAGTATTGACAACCATCTTAAAGCGCTCAATGATGATTATGCCGTAGAACGAAGAAGCGCCCTTAAAGAAATATTTCTTACTGTATTGCCTGAAAAGACATTTATGGAATTTATGGAAATGAAAGGGAAGCTTGGAGGACAACATAAATTTCCAAGGGTAATGAAAGGCAAGATGCTGGAAGAATGGCAACATTTTATTGCATCGGTTGCATTGTAATGCTTACTTCTATATATCTTTCAATTCTGATTAACGGATTTTTACCCTATCTGTTAAGTACAGTTTCATATTTTTATGCATGGTTTTAAACATATCCAAAAGCTGATAATATGATTGAGGCTCTCTTAAAAGGATTGGCATTAGGTTTTATATTGGCATTGTCTGTAGGTCCGGTAATATTTACTATTATAAAGCAAAGTATTTATAACGGACATGAAGGCGGTTTCAGTTTTGTAGCCGGAGTGTGGATAAGCGATATACTGCTGGTAATCCTCAGCAATGCTTTTACAGAACTGGTTAAAGAGTTACTGGAATATAAAAAGCTTATCGGTTATACCGGCAGCGGGTTCCTTCTGGGTATGGGTATTTATTACCTTCTTTTTAAAAAGGCAAAAGCATCACCCAATGGAGATGCCGTGGAGGTAAAACTTGGCAGAAAAGATCATACACAAATACTGTTGTCTGGGTTTTTAATCAACACCTTAAATCCAAGTGTTATTATTTTCTGGTTAGTGAATGCCACCGCATTTGCAGTAAGCCATACCTTGCAGCAGCGTATAGTGATATTTACTACCTGTATATTGTTCAATATGATTGCTGATGTGGCTAAAGTACTGCTTGCAGGTGGGCTGCGTAAACGGCTCACACCTCATAATATTTCACTGATTACCCGCATATCCGGGGGTATACTTATAGTATTTGCTTTTGCGCTTATTTACGGTATAATCTTTTTGAGTGATAAGGTGCAGTAACAGTGTTCTAACTATAGAACAATACTTCGTAAATATTGCCTAAAGAATAATTGACTTCAAACTCATAGTAAACATCTGAACCGGTAGTATAAAATTCGGCATTATTGTCCTGGTAAATCGGGTATATATTTGGGTATGCGTAGCCGTTATATTGGGTTCTTCAAACCAGTACCCCACATAAAGATATTTATCATCCAGTAATACAGCCGTCCTTGAATCAGGATAAGTTGCGTCACCGGAGATGAGATCAACAACCCCGGGAGACCTGGGAACATTTCCCAAACGGCTTCATCAAGTTTGCCGTCAACAACCGGAGCCTGGCTGATTTTATATACAGTATAATCCACTGTATCTTCTTCCTTACAGCGCTGCTGATATGATAGTCCGGTTGGCTGTACAGACATTGAAAAAAAGCATGGAGAGTATTGTACAAATGGAATATTTCAGTTTCTGCATGGGTCCTTTGCTAAAAATTGGGGTATAACTGATGAATACGTTTTAGCCAACCGTGTATGTCTTCTGCAGAAATAGCTCCCGAATTGAGATCCCCCAGGCTGAAACGAATAGTGCGGTTTCCCGTATTAGAAATAAATACAAAATTTCCTCCAAAATAGATGCTATACTTTTCGAGTCCCTCAGGAGTATCGAGTTTTCTGAAATTACTGGTATTGGTTAATGCTTCAAAATCTGTCAGCACACTTATATTATTCATGCTGCAAAAATAAATGAAATTGTTTATTACATTCGGTATAAATACATGAATTATGAGAAATATGTCAATTATAATAACCGGTGCATCGGGCAACCTTGGTAAAGCAGTGGCAGAAAAATTCCTGACAGAAGGACATACAGTAACCGGTACAGTTCACTCCATTCAAAAAAGTATTACAAATATTACAAATAGCAAATATGAAACAGCTCAGGTTGATTTGAAGGATGAAAAAGAAGTTCAGCAATTTGTAGACTCGGTTATTGACAAACACCACCACATTGATGTGGCTGTTTTAACCGCAGGTGGATTTGCAATGGGGTCAATAACCGAAACTGAACTATCAGATATACAGCAACAACTCAACCTGAATTTTGCAACCGCCTACAATGTTGCACGTCCGGTATTCAATCAAATGATGAAACAAAAAAAAGGACATATATTTCTCATAGGCGCTCGGGCAGGTATAGATGCGAGATTTAGTAAAAACACTATTGCCTACGGAATGTCAAAAGCATTATTATTCAGATTGGCAGAGTTATTGAATGAAGAGGCAAAAGGCACTGAAGTAGTAACTAGTGTAATAGTACCGGGTATTATTGACACTCCGCAAAACCGGGCAGCCATGCCTGATGCTGATATATCTTCTTGGGTAAAGCCAGATGCAATTGCCGAAATCATTTATTATTACTGCAGCAGTGCCGCATCGGTCCTGCGGGAACCTATTCTCAAAGTATATAATAACTTCCAGTAAGAATATTAACTAAAATTTTAACGTTGTAAATTTGGTTGCCGTTGGGGATTGAGGATATTTGCCTGTCCAGGAAACTTTCATTTCATTTTTTTTCCTTACCTGATTAATCCAATTTTTGAGTATCTGCCTGGTGCCGCCATGTAAAACTAAAACCTTTGTGTTCGGATTTTTCGTTTTATCTATTTATTGGAATTACAATTTTATATTAACCGATTTCATTACCAATGAACACAATGCCGAGACTGACTTTTTGTGTACTCCTGACTTTTGCTTTTCACAACGCATTTACACAAACAGCAACAATCAGCGGATCCATTACTGATACTGTTAATCAAAAAAAATTGCAGTATGCGGTAGTTTCTCTATTGCAGAAATCAGATTCTTCTTTATATAAGTTTACCCGAGCAGATAAGAATGGCAATTTTTCAATAGAGTATATAAAAGAAGGCTTATTTACAGTCATTATCTCCTATCCTTCATTTGCCGACTATGTAGACGATATAGAAGTAAAGTCCGGAGCCGATATCAAACTGGGAAATATTAATCTCACCAATAAAAGCATACTGCTTAAAGAAATTGTCATCCGTCAGAATACGGCAATCCGGATGAAAGGAGATACACTCGAGTATACTGCAGACAGTTTTAAAGTGAGAGCTAATGCCAATGCAGAAGAGTTGTTAAAAGCAATGCCAGGTATACAGGTTGATAAAAATGGAAAAATCATTGCGCAGGGACAGGAAGTACAAAAGGTGCTGGTAGACGGTGAAGAATTTTTCAGTGATGATCCCACTGTGGCTACCCGGAATATTAGGGCCGATGCGGTAGATAAAGTACAGGTGTTTGACAAAAAAAGTGACCAGGCGGCATTCACCGGTATTGATGATGGAGAAAAAACGAAGACCATTAATTTAAAACTCAAGGAAGATAAGAAGAATGGTTATTTTGGAAAGCTAAGCGTGGGTGGTGGGTTGAAAGATAAATTCAACAATGAAGCCATGGTCAATTTTTTTAAAGGCAAGCGAAAGATTGCGGCATTTGGCACTATGTCAAATACCGGGCAAACGGGACTGAACTGGCGGGACAGCAGGCAATACCTGGGTACTGATGAAAACTTTGAGTACGATGAAAATAACGGGTTCTTTTATTCATTTGCTGAAAACGAGGCATTCGATTTTAATGGTAATGGACTGCCCCGCGCTTGGACAGGCGGGGCACATTTTTCAAACAAATGGAATGAGAACAAACACAATTTCAATGCCAGCTATATGTATAAAAAGCTTGATGTAGATGGTGACGGTGAAACTAAAACACAATATATCCTTCCCGATACACTGTATTATATGAATCAACGTAATACCAACTTTGCACAACGCTACCGAAATACCCTGAGTGGCAAATATGAGATTCAGCTTGACTCCACTTCTTCATTGAAATTTGTATTCAGCGGGTATAAAGGATATACAGAAAACAATAATATTTTTTATTCCGAAGCACTCAATGAAAATTCGGATCCCGTAAATACCAGCAACAGAAAAACCTCCAATACAAATAATGAGGCTTCGGTAAATACCAATATTATTTACAGAAAAAAATTTCATAAAACCGGAAGGACGATTGCCGCCACAATGGAACAAAAATATACCGACAATAATTCGCAGGGCTATCTTGATGCGCTTAACAGTTTCTTTGGCACATCGGGAGATGTTATTCAGAATGATACTATCAACCAGCGAAAATATAACCACAGCAAACTCTTTACATTCAATGGGAAAGTTACCTATACAGAACCTGTCAGTATTGATAATTTCATCATCGTTAATTATGGTATTTCTAATACCACCAGCAGTGCAGACCGTACCACTTATGATTACAATGATGGTAAATATGATGTGCTAAATCCCCTCCTCACCAACGATTATGATTTCCGGGTTACCACCAATGCCGGCGGAGTCTCTTATCGGATTGCTAAAAAGAAATACAATCTCACAATAGGCAGCGACCTGGCATCACAGGCATATACTCAAAAAGACAAAATAAAAGATTCATCATTTCGGTACAACAGGCTGAACCTGTTTCCCAAAGTGAATTTTTTTTACAACTTAAAACCACAAACCAGGCTTAGCATCAACTATAGCGGAAGCACACAGCAACCCACTATTCAGCAGATACAACCCGTGCTGGAAAACAATGATCCGCTTAATGTTTTTATCGGGAACCCCGATCTCGAACCGGCATTCAATCACCGGTTTAATGTTTATTTCAATGATTATAAAGTGCTTAAACAAAGAGGGATATTTGCCAATGCAAGCTTTAACCTAATCAACAATGCCATTACAACCAGCAATACAGTAGATAAATTTGGTAAACGTGTCTATCAGTCCGTAAACAGCAATGGCATTTACGATTACTCCTCCTACATTAGCTACAATATGCAGGTTCCGTCTGTTAAGACAACTTTTTTTGCCAACTTAAATTTATATGGGGGCAAGGGAATCAACTTTGTAAACCTTCAGAAGAACACCACTCATAACAATACGTATTCAGCAGGGGTCGGCGGCTATTTCTCGAATGAAAAAAAGATGAATATTGAACTGAGCTCAAACATATCATACAATACTTCAATTAGCTCCATAAACGAAGCTGTTAAAACAAGATTCTGGGTATACAGATATAGTATAGACACCTATTTTGCACTGCCTTATAAATTTGAGTTGTCCAGTGATGCGGATTTCAATTTCAGGCAAAAGACAAATGTGTTTGATCAAAACCGAAATACTATTATCTGGAATGCTTCACTTGGTAAGCGTCTGTTTAAGGAATCCTGTACCCTGAAGTTTTCGATCAATGATATACTCAACCAGAATATTGGTTTCAGAAGAGATATACAAAGCAACTTTATAACAGAAAATACCTATGCTACATTAAAACGGTTCTGGCTGGTAAGTTTTACCTGGAATTTTTCAAAAAATAATGCACAAGCACAAAACTGAATATCATGAAGAAGAACGTATTTATACTGCTATCCATAGTATTGTTTGCTGCTTCATTTTCAAAAGCCCAGTTTATTCTGAAAGGTAAAATTGAATTTGAAAGAACCGTTAATATATATAAACAAATGGAACTTGAAGATGATGGATGGGCAACTACCTTAAAAAAACAAACTCCCGAATTCAAACACACCTATTTTAATCTCATTTTTTCCGAAGGGAAAACATTATATGAACCAGGCAGAGAGAGCAGAGAAAAACCGACTCCTTTTGGTGAAGGTCCGGCAACTTCCAATATCGTGTACACCGATCTTGATAATCAGAAAACAGTAGCAGCCAAGCAGGTATTTGATGAATCCTTTCTTATACAGGACAGCCTGCGCAAATACAATTGGCATATAACAAAAGATACACGGAAAATAGCGGGGTTTGAATGTAAAAGGGCGTTCACAATAATTATGGACTCTGTATTTGTTGTTGCTTTCTATACGGATGAAATTGTTTCAAGTGGCGGCCCGGAATCTTTTCAGGGACTACCAGGTATGATACTGGGACTGGTGATACCAAGACTATATACCAACTGGTATGCTACAAAAGTTGAACTTGAGCAGGTGAAAGCAGCAGATATTCTTCCCCCTAAAAGGGGAAAGAGTAGCAATTATTCCGACATGGAAAAAACGGTGCAAAAAAGCCTTAAACGCTGGGGCAAATGGGGTACAAAATACATTTGGCAGATTATGATATGAGTACTGTGTGGCTTCACGGGGATTTCACGCACAGTGCACAACGGGGCAGCGATGCAATGAAATAAAGGTTGATGAAATGGTTCAGCGGGGTTTCACATTAAGGATCAACAGTAAACAATAAATCTCAACCGATTAATCATCTGTGTATAACTCTGTATTCTCTACCTCTCAATGGGGTTGGTGAGTGAAAAATTTAGGTAACTAATACGCCAGATTTTTCAGTTTGCTCATATCAGTGATAATGATTTTTCCTTCTTTGATTTCTATTAATTTTTCACTTTTAAAATCACTGAGAGTTCTAATAAGCGATTCGGTTGCAGTTCCTACATAATGCGCCATATCTTCTCTTGAAATTTCTATACTTCGGTTCTTTCCGTTGTTGTTGAATTTGTCTTGAATTTCCACAAGGGCTTTGGCAACTCTTTTGCGCAGGGAGCCGTATGCAAGATTAAGCAGCCTTTCTTCCTTCTCCTTTACATTTTGAGATATCACTTTGATAAATTTTGCTGCCACACTAATATCGTCATATACCATCTGCACAAATTCTTCAGAAGGTATTTCCACTATTTCTGCATCTTCGAGCACTAATGCATTTTCATCATAATTTCTCCCTTCAAGCAAAGGCATATACCCCATAAAATCTCCCTTACTAAAAAGATCAGTAATATACTCTTTGCCATTTTCATGTACCCTAAAACCTTTTACTTTGCCGCTCTTTAAGTAATAAAGAAACTTTGGGCGCCTGCCTTCCGTAAAAAGCATCTGCTTTTTGCCATAAGTTTCGCTATTATATTTATCTATATCTAGTGGAAATATCCCATTATTTGAGAGGTCGCTGGTTAATTCGCTAAAACCTTTTGATCCTGCACTGTATTTTTTCTGAAGTACTTCATATTTTTTCAACCTGCTTTCTATGGCATTCATCAGTTCGTGTTCTTCAAAAGGTTTGGTGATATAGTCATCGGCACCCATTTCCATACCCTTCCGGAAATCACTGCGTTCTGTCTTAGCAGTTAGAAAAATAAAAGGAATATTTTCTGTCTCGGGGTTTTTTCTTACCAGGTGCAATACACCATATCCATCCAGTCCAGGCATCATAATATCACAAACTACAAGATCGGGTTTGTCCGATAATATAAGCGAAACCCCCTTTTTGCCGTCTTCGGCAACAAGCGTTTTATACCCTCCGAGCGATAAAAGTTCCGCTGTATTTTCTCTCAAATCGTCATTGTCGTCAATAATCAAAATAGTGTGCTTAGGCATAATTTTTTTCCTTTGCTGCAAATTGCAAATATACTCATTCAGCTTTGACTATAATCAGTATTACCATTGAGAATCATCATAAATCGGGTTACCCTGCCGGCTTATTTTGCAGTCTATATGTCATCACAGGTAAAGCAAACTGTTCAATGTGTACATTGCGGAGAGCCCTGCAACAACAGTAGTATTCAACTCCAGGAAAAAACATTCTGTTGCGAAGGGTGCAGGATGGTGTATGAAATTATCAATGAAAATGGGCTTTGCCGGTATTATAATCTTAATGATGCTCCGGGGATAACCCAAAAAGTACCGGTAAGACGCGAAAAATTTGCTTTTCTTGATGATGAGAAAATTGCTGCAAAGCTCATTTCCTTTAGAGACGAAACTCACACTTATATCACTTTTTACCTGCCACAAATACACTGCAGTTCCTGTCTTTATCTGCTGGAAAACCTGCATAAACTGAGACCTGGTATAGTGTCAGCCAAAGTGAATTTTTCCCGTAAAGAGGTGGAAATTATTTTTGAAAACAGTAAAGTATTTCTTCGGGAAGTAGCCGAACAGTTGACTGCTGTGGGCTATGAACCCTATATTAGCCTGAATGATTTGAAACAAACACGCCCGGCCGCAAATAAATCGCAAATTATCAGACTGGGGATAGCCGGTTTTTGCTTCAGTAATATCATGCTGATGAGTTTCCCCGACTACCTGGGCATTGATGCCGGTGATGAAGCCATTCTGCGGGTATTCAGAACTGGAAACCTGTTACTGTCCCTTCCTGTTTTTTTCTATGCCGCATTTCCCTTCTATGAATCATCCTGGAAAGGCATTAAACATAAATTTCTCAATATTGACACCCCAATCGCTCTTGCCATTATCATCACTTTTATTCGAAGTCTGTGGGAGGTATTCTCAGGTTCGGGTGGGGGTTATTTCGACTCGATGACAGGTATTGTTTTTTTTATGCTTGCCGGAAGAGTTATTCAGGATAAAACTTACCGCCAGCTTTCATTCGACAGGGATTATAGTTCCTATTTCCCCGTGGCAGTATCCGTATTGAAAAATAACAAAGAGATACCTACACTTTTACCTGAGATAAAGGTAAATGATACCCTGCTTATTCATCATGGAGAACTAATTCCTGCCGACGGGCTGATCACTAAGGGAAATGCGCTGATTGATTATAGTTTTGTAACCGGTGAATCTTTGCCGGTGATGAAAGAGATTGGAGAAATTGTATATGCAGGTGGCAGGCAAACAGAAGGCAATATTGAAGTATTGGCTATCAAAGAAGTAAACCAGAGTTATCTCACAAGCCTTTGGAATAAAGATGATCAACCTCCTAAGGAGAAAAACGTATCTTTTGTACACAGTATAAGTAAATACTTTACCGTTATTGTTTTCTTTATTGCCGCACTGTCAGCATTATATTGGGTATTTCACGATCCTTCACGGATATGGAATGCTGTAACAGCAGTTTTCATAATCGCTTGTCCCTGTGCATTATTGCTGTCCAATAGCTTTACCAATGGTCATATTCTAAACATACTATCCCGCAATCAGTTGTATCTGCGCAAAGCAGGTGTGCTTGAAGACATTGCTAAAGTTGATCATATTGTTTTTGATAAAACGGGAACCCTTACCTCTGCTGGTGAACAGGTGGTGCTTTATGAAGGCCGTGAATTGAGTGAAACGGAGATATCTGAAATTGTGGCTTTAGCTTCCTGCTCTACCCATCCGCTTAGCAAAGCATTGGTATCCAATTTCGGAGTTGGTGAAAAACCTGTCGTACAGGGGTTTAAAGAATACCCGGGGAAAGGTATAGAGGGTTTTGTGAATGATCGCTGGTTGTGGATTGGAGCTGATCCTGGAAAACAGCAAAGCGGATTAGAGTCCTCCGCAGTTTATATACGTTTTGAAAACCAGGATACAGGAAGGTTTCTGATTAGTAATCACTATCGCAAAAGCATACCCGAATTATTAAATGAACTGTCGAAAAGTTACAGGCTGTCTATTATATCCGGTGATAATGATGCAGAGATGCAAAGACTTCAACATCTTGCCGGCAGTAATACAACTTTACTTTTTTATCAAAAGCCAGAGGATAAGCTGCATTATATACAAAGCCTTCAGCAGAAATCCGAAAAAGTTATGATGATTGGCGACGGGCTGAATGACGCAGGTGCTTTGAAACAGAGTGATGTAGGCATAGCCGTAAGTGAGCAGTCAAACAATTTTACGCCGGCCAGTGATGGTATTATAGCAGCAAAACAATTACCCCGACTCAACAGGTTTATCCGGTTATGCAAAATAAACCGGAAAATAGTGCTGATTTGTTTTGTGATTTCCATATTGTATAATGTAATTGGATTGTATTTTGCAGTGCAGGGAAATCTTTCTCCATTGATAGCTGCCATACTTATGCCCTCAAGTTCACTTAGTATTGTGTTGTTGAGCTTTGGAGCCAGTCATGTCGGCGCACGCTGGATAAGGCTGTCTTAGGGAGACCTTGCAGGGGGCGCAGAAACACGGGCTGTGAAAACGCGAAACGAAGTACAAAAAACTACAGCCGTTCATAGGGAAATACCAGTTTACTCCCTGCTCATTGCCCCTCATGAATTTCTCCTGACAAAAATCATATCTTTCATTGATACAACTTATAATTCATCGGCAGGGAGCAGGATACTTTTACAAAAATTTATTTTTCACTATGGCTGTTATTGTCATTCTTCTTTTGGCAAGTATATCAGTGGCGGGGCTTTTCCTGGCAGCGTTTTTATGGGGAGTAAAGTCAGGCCAGTTTGAAGACGATTTTTCCCCGGCATCCCGCATTTTGTTCGATAACGAATCGCAATCATCATCCCAATTATAAAAATCAAGACAAACATTACCGGTTTATGCAATTAGAGAAATTCTATTACGACAATAAGATTGTAAAAGCTTTTGGCTATGCCACAGTTATTTTTGGTGTTGTAGGTATGCTTGCAGGGTTATGGGCTGCTATTCAGATTTATGCCCCTTCTGCCAGTCTTCATTATGCACCCACCACGTTTGGGCGCATCAGACCTGTGCATACCAATGCTATCATCTTTGCTTTTGTAGGCAACTGTATCTTTACCGGGGTCTACTATTCTCTTCAGAGGTTGTGCAAGGCCAGGATGTTCAGCGATACACTTAGCTGGATTCATTTTTGGGGCTGGCAGTTAATTATTGCATCTGCTGCTATAACCCTAATGCTTGGTTTTACTACCGGTAAGGAATATGCGGAACTGGAATGGCCAATTGATATTGCCATTACCCTCGTTTGGGTGGTATTTGGTATCAATATGTTTGGTACTATTATCAAACGCAGAGAGAAACATTTATATGTGGCCATCTGGTTCTATATAGCTACATGGGTTACTGTAGCTATGCTGCATATTGTAAATTCATTCGAACTTCCGGTTACTTTTTTCAAGAGCTACAGTTGGTACGCAGGCGTGCAGGATGCACTGGTACAATGGTGGTACGGGCATAATGCGGTTGCCTTTTTTCTAACTACACCTATACTTGGATTGATGTATTATTTTCTGCCCAAAGCAGCTAATCGTCCAATCTATTCTTACAGGCTTTCCATTATTCACTTCTGGTCGCTGATATTTATTTATATATGGGCCGGTCCGCACCATTTGCTGTATACAGCGCTGCCGGATTGGGCACAGTCGCTGGGTACTGTGTTTTCAATGATGCTCATATTCCCTTCCTGGGGTGGGATGCTAAACGGTCTTTTTACGCTGCGTGGTGCATGGGATAAAGTACGTGAAGATCCTGTTTTGAAATTTATGGTAGTTGCTATTACCTGTTATGGTATGGCAACACTTGAAGGTCCGTTGCTGAGTTTGAAAAACATTAATGCCATAGCACATTTCAGCGACTGGATTATAGCCCATGTGCACGTGGGAGGTCTGGGCTGGAATGGCTTTATGGCATTTGCAATGCTGTATTACCTCGTTCCTAAAATGTGGAATACACCACTATACTCCAAAAAGCTGGCCACAAATCATTTCTGGCTGGGTACTATCGGTATTATACTCTATGCTGTACCGTTATACTGGGCAGGATTTACCCAAAGCATCATGTGGAAGACTTTTACCCCAGAAGGACAACTGAAATTTCAGTTCCTGGAAACGGTAACTAACATTATCCCAATGTATGTTTCGAGAAGCATTGGCGGGGGATTATACCTTATTGGTGCTCTGCTGATGACATATAACCTGGTTAAAACAATAGCTAAGGGGCAGTTTATAGCAAATGAAGCTGCAGAGGCTCCTCCCATTGCAAAAGAAGCAGCAGCACATGCGAAGGAAAGCTGGCATAGAAAAATTGAACGCAAACCTGTTACAATGCTTGTGTTCAGTCTTATTGTTGTGGGTATTGGCGGCATCTTGGAAATGGTGCCCACATTTTTGGTAAAATCAAATGTGCCTACTATTGCCAGTGTAAAACCTTATACACCGCTTGAGCTACAGGGAAGAGATATTTATGTAAGGGAAGGATGTTACACCTGTCACTCACAAATGGTGCGGCCTTTCAGAGATGAAGTTGCCCGTTATGGCGAATATTCCAAAGCCGGTGAATTTGTTTATGACCATCCTTTTCAGTGGGGTAGCAAACGCACGGGACCCGACCTGGCACGTGTTGGCGGAAAATATCCCGATAGCTGGCACTACAATCATATGGATGACCCAACCTCAATGTCGCCGGGGTCCGTAATGCCTACCTACTCCTGGTTGCTCGATGATAATCTGGATACAACAACTACAGGAGCAAAAATAAGAGCAATGCAAAAACTGGGTGTCCCCTATCCTGAGGGATATGATAAGATAGCCAATGCCGAATTATCTGCACAGGCAGCTTCCATCAGGGAAAGCCTGAAGAAAGATAAAATAGAAACTCCGGCAAATAAAGAAATCATTGCCCTAATAGCCTATTTGCAGCGTATTGGTAAGGATATAAAACTGGAGCAGGGGAATACTCAAACAGCAATTAAATAAATATTACAAATAACGTGTATGAAATTTATTCATTATCTCGAAAAGATCAGCAGGGTTGACATATATGCACTGCTTTCCTTCGGTATATTTTTCCTGTTTTTCCTTGCTGTACTGACATGGGTTTTTAAAACAGATAAAAACAGGTTGAATACAATCAGTCATATACCATTAGATGAACAAGAAACTCAAAACTAATTTTATGCCTCTGAAAGAAATATTTAATCGGGTTCCCGGCCGTAGTACCAGGGTAGCTTTTTTAATATTTGTTATTGCTACATTAAACAGTCTGCCCGTGTTTGCAGGAGGCCCCCCGGTGCCATCAGCGCTGTCTAATTCACTGGCACTTACACTGGTAACTTTAATGATTATCCTGCTGGTTATTATTGCTATGCTTGGCAAACTACTGGTAGAGATTGCAGGCATCAAACTTAAAACAGAGATGGAGGAAAAGACAAAAAATAAACCTGCTACAACTGGGGTACTGCTTACTGTTCTTTTATTGTTGACCACAGGGGTTATGGCGCAGGATGATACTGCAACTGCGGCAACGGTTACCAGCATCGGGGGACTTTCGCCTGTTGCCTTTTACTCAATGTTAACCATCATTTTCATAGAGCTGCTGATTATCCTTGCATTAATAATCAATATTAAATTTTTGCTCAAAAAAGATGTTGATAAAGTGTATGCAGATACTGCAGTGAAAAAAGAATCATCATTAAATAGCTGGTGGGCAAAGTTCAACAAGCTGAAGCCAATAGAACAGGAATCTTCGATGGAGCTGGAACATGAGTATGACGGTATACGTGAATTGGATAACAGACTACCACCGTGGTGGCTTTATGGATTCTATGCAACTATCATATTTGGAGTGGTGTATTTATGGCGATATCATGTGGCATACAGCGCCCCTCTCAGCAAAGAAGAACTGGAGATATCTATTAAAACTGCCGATACACAGTTAAAGGCCTATCTCGCAAAAAAAGGTGAATCTATTGACGAAAACACAGTGGTGCTTCTGACGGATGCAGCAGATATTGCTGAAGGCAAAAAGATATTTACAACTTCCTGTGCTGCCTGTCATAAAGAGGACGGCGGGGGATTAGTAGGTCCTAATCTTACGGACGACTACTGGATGCATGGGGGAGATGTAAAAAGCATTTTCAAAACCATTCGTTATGGTATCAATGCTATGCCCCAGTGGCAGTCAACATATTCCAACAAACAAATTGCACAGGTAACCAGTTATATCAAATCGCTGCATGGCACCAATCCGCCAGATGCAAAGCCGCCGCAGGGTGAAATTTATAAAGATGATTCGGCAGCTACTCCGGGAAATGGGGCAACCAGTGACAGCACTAAGCAACAGTAAATATGGAAATGCTAAATAAAAATGCAACGGCCGGTGATGATTCATTCCGCGACAGGATAGCCACGGTAGATGCCAAGGGTAAACGGAAATGGGTGTATGCTCATAAGACCCGCGGCAAGCTGTTTAATATCCGCACATGGGTGAGTTGGTTCTTTTTTGCATTGTTTTTTGCATTGCCTTTCATCGAGTTTAAAGGCAGGCCATTGTTTTTGTTCAATATTCCTGATGCAAAATTTATTTTATTCGGGAAAGTTTTCTGGCCGCAGGACTTCTTCATATTCGGACTGTTCATGGTTACCGGTATCGTATTTATTATATTATTTACTGCGGCATTCGGTCGTTTGTTTTGTGGTTGGGTTTGTCCGCAAACCATATTTATGGAGATGCTTTTCCGCAAGATAGAATTTGCCATTGAAGGAGATGCCCCTGCTCAAAAGATGCTGGATAAGTCACCATGGACCGGTAAAAAAATCAGGATAAAAGCGCTGAAGCATTTTGTATTCTTTGCTGTCGCCTTCATTATTTCCAATTTTTTTCTTTCTTATTTCATTGGAATGAAAACCCTGCTGGCCATCATTACAGAGCCGGCTTCACAGCATATTGGCGGACTTTTAGGTATCATACTATTTGCCGGAACTTTTTATGGAGTATATGCCTACTTCAGAGAACAGGCCTGTACTGTAGTATGTCCTTATGGACGGTTACAGGGAGTGTTGCTCGACAGAAACTCCATGATTGTTGCCTATGATTATAAAAGAGGAGAACCACGTGGTAAATTCAAGAAACAAAAAACGGCTGATGTTGAAACCGGCGATTGTATTGATTGTTTTCAATGTGTAAAAGTTTGCCCTACCGGTATAGATATACGTAATGGCACACAAATGGAATGCGTAGGCTGTACTTCGTGTATTGATGCCTGTGATAAAATGATGGATGCTACCGGAAGACCAAAAGGACTGATCAGGTATGCCTCGGAAAACGGTATTGCCGAAAGAAAAAAACTTCAGTATACCGGCAGAATGAAGTTTTATACAATACTGCTTATTGTGCTTACAGGGGTACTTACAATGTTGCTAATTTCGAGAAAAGATGTAGACGGCACAATCATACGCGCAGGTGGAATGTTGTACCAGGAGCGCGGGAAAGACAGTGTATCCAACCTGTATAATATTAAAATGATCAACAAAACCGTAACAGATATAGCTATATCGTTGAAGCTGGAAAACACCCCGGGAAGGATTATTGAAGCTGAGGGTCATGATATCATTGTAAAAAAAGAAGGACAGGGTACGGGGTCATTTTTTATAGTACTGCCGAAAAATATTATTAAAGATAGAAAGACGAAGCTTTCTGTGGGAGTGTATGAAGCGGATAAGAAAATTACTACACTCAACACAACTTTTATGGGGCCTGCCAATCGCTAACCCGTTTTCGGTGAGACCATATCAATTCTATTTAAAAAATTATGAAAATGAACTGGGGACATAAATTGCTGATTGCTATTCTCTGTTTTATAGGAATGATGGCTTACCTGGTATTTAAAAGTGTGAATACCGATTTTCAACTGGTGGATAAGGATTATTATAAAAATGAATTAAAATACCAGGAAGTAATTGATGGTGCTAACCGTGTAAACCAGTTGAAGACTGCCGTTAAAATTGAAAAAAGCGGCGATAAGATTCTGGTGCAGTTGCCAGATGAAATGAGAGGAGAAAAGGTTTCAGGAGCCCTCTGGTTTTATTGCGCCTACAATGAAAAACTCGACAGAAAATTGTCATTCTCGCCGGACAGCAATGGTATTCAGACTTTTGATGTTTCTTTATTTGAGCCGGGTAGTTATACGGTGAAGCTGGAGTGGGTTAGCAATAATACTGGTTATTATAAAGAACAAAAACTGAGTTTGTAATATGTGGGGAACACTTACCGGAGGACTGATTATTGGTTTATTCAGTAGCCTGCATTGCGTAGGGATGTGTGGCCCGCTTGCATTATCAATGCCCGTCTATCATCTTCCTGCCACACAAAGGTTTTTTGCAATACTAACATACAATTCCGGTAGAATACTAACATATACAATATTGGGACTGATTTTCGGTTATGCAGGCCGCCATCTGTTTATCGCAGGATTACAGCAGGTATTTTCCATCGGGATTGGAGTTTTTATGCTACTTATGACGGTACTGTATTATGTATATCATCGAAATATTCAACCCACTTTTTTAAACAGGCTCTATTCAAAAGTTCAACACCTGATCAGCTCTGTTTTGAAATCTTCCGCATCCACTCCCTCTTTTTTAATGCTTGGAATGGCAAATGGGTTATTACCCTGTGGGATGGTGTATGTGGCAATTGCTGGCGCCCTCACTACAGGTTCTGTTTTGAATAGTATGTTGTTTATGGCAATGTTTGGTGCTGCTACTTTGCCTGCAATGGTGGCTTTGGGACTGGTAGGAGCCAGGCTTACATTGTCTGTGCGGCATGCGCTGCGCCGGATTATCCCTTATGGCATTGCATTAATGGCCCTCATTCTTATTTTGCGTGGACTCAATCTTGGAATCCCTTTTATAAGCCCGGTACTTCAGCACAGTCCCGGCACTGCGGAATCATGCCATCCCTGATCAAATACTGTATTCTGCCAAAGGTAGTGTAATGGTAAACGTTGATCCTTTCTCCAATTCGCTTTTTACTTCTATTTTCCCGTTCAGCAGGTTGAGATATCGTTTTAGGATTGGCAAACCAAGTCCTGTGCCTTGTATATTGGCTGCATTTTTTGCCCTGTAAAAATTTTCAAACAGATGAGAGATATCTTCGGTGGGTATCCCTATACCATTGTCTTTAACTGATATAATAAGTTTTTGTGCAGCATTTGATATATCAACATTTATATATGAGTTTTCCCCCGAAAATTTAATTGCATTTGAGAGCAGATTGATAAGGGTGTTTTTCAACAACCTTTTGTCGGTAGTGAACATCGCATCGCCTGCTGAAATTATCCTTATCTTCTGTCCCAGCTTTGCCTGTGCTTTCACCTCTTCAGATACTTCTTCTATACATTCAAGTACGTTGAAAGTTGAAATACTGATGGCAACTTTATTTTCCTCCAGTTTGCCAAGTGAAAGAAAATCTTCCAGCAACTCGTTCATGTGTTTTACGGCATCCTTTATTTTGCTAATGTGTTTTTCTCTCTTTTCCTGGTCTGAAGTATTCGTGTATTTTGAAGCAAGGGTTGCCGAAGAGAGAATAGTGGTTAACGGGGTTCTGAATTCATGGGAGGCCATAGATACGAATCGGCTTTTTAGTTCATTCAAATGCCGTTCCTTGGCAAGGGATTCATTTATTTCCTTCTGAGATTCTTCAAGTTTTTCAAGGGCTTCTTTCAATATAATTGTACGCTCTTCCACCTTTGCTTCGAGCCGGGTGTTCAGCAATTGAACTTCGGCAGTTATCTTTTCCAGTTCAAGTTGTTTTTGATGCATATTGCGTTCCGTCTCCTTTCTTTGGGTGATGTCTACCACAAATGCAATGACAAATAATTCTTTGTTTTGAGTGTAATGGCTAAGGCTTACTTCTACCGGGAATTCGCTTCCGTTTTTGCGAATGGCAAAAAGTTCCCTGCCCAAACCCATTGGCCGGTTTGCCGGTACTTTATAATACCCTTTTCTCAGGCTTCCGTGATGGGCATGAAATTTTGTGGGGATCAACTGCTCTACTGATTTACCGATCAGTTCATCTTTTTCATAACCAAATACATGCTCTGCCGAGGGATTTGCAAGCATAATCCTGCCGTTTGTATCGGTAAGTATTATACCTTCAGTAGCATTTTCAAAGAGCGAGGTCATGTGTGTACGGTCAAACTGGACATGTGCGAGTAATGACTTGATATACCATGCGAGCAAAGTGGAAGCAAAAATCAATAAGATAATAAAAAGGTTTTCCGTTAGTCCTGTAATCGCACCGGTTTGATACTGATGAATAAGGGGATATACTGCCGCAATAGTAATGCTTAATGCACCTGCGATAATGGTGGAGAACCGTAACCGTATAAAAATTGTAAGAAAAATAGCAACGAGCATACCGCTGCTTACAATGGTTTTGCCCGGGAAAAAATACCCCAACACCAATGTTGCCGCAAATATTAGCGTAGCATAGACTGTTGCCTGCCTGCTGTTAAATTCAATCATCTGGGGAAATTACAATTGATTGATGAAATACATTGCCGGTTGCAAAAAATTATTCTTTGGCAACCAGTTCGCGTTCCATGGCAAGCGCCCTGGGGAAAAGTATATCATATTCAAGGTGCCGGTTATGCTGAAGGTTGATATCCACTTCCCGGAGCCGTGCAAAAACAACTTTGTGTGTCACACAACTATTGTCCGGGGGGGTATAACTATTTGTTTTAATTCGAAATTGAGTCAATAGTTCATTTACTTGTTTAGTCTCAGTTTGCATCATTTCTTCAAGAGGCTTTTTCAGGGTGCGGGCAAAAACACTGGCATAAAGTTCTTTACCGGCATGAGCATGCGAAATTTGTTTTATATACGGAAACAACACTTCCTGTTTACGGCGGATACCCTTCAAAATAGTTTCAGATAAATTATTGATATGCTTTGTAAGATCAGCCAAACCAGGATATTTTTCTTTATGTTTATTAATAAAACTCTCTACAAGTGCAGTAATACCTGGCATTGCAGTAACAAAGTATCGATGATGAATATGTATGATAAAATCAATTAAAAAATCCACCTCCCATTCTAAATAGTTGATCAGATGAGATAAATGCATTTCATACTGGGCAAGGTGCAATTCTTCAATAATTTTATCGGTATCAAGCCCACGGTTTTCACATATCATTTTTAATGGCCATTTCCCGCCACAACAATAATCTATCCCATATTTGCTAAATACATCAGCAGTCTGGTAGGTACGCTTTACAATCTCTGAGATACTATCACCCGGTTTAATATCCTGAGTAGCTAATTCCATTATATGCTATTGTTAAATAAATAAGAGTCACCATCCTTACTTTTCAATATATATTTATTCTTTTATCTGCTTTTTTTTGATAGTGATTAGCCCCTCAAATTAGAAAGTAACAGTATTGTAAAATTTGAGCATAATTACCAGGGAATATGATTCTGGTCATGTTATTAAAATCCAGAGTTTCTAATGAATTAATGTCCTAAATAATAAATTGGTTTCTATTATGATAATTATCAGAATTGATGTTAAGCTTTATCAGTCGTTTATCTCCTTCCGAAAAGATATATTTGTAAAACATTAAAACAACTTCATTTTTTTTATGTTAAGTAAACTTACAGATGCAGAAATAGAAGAATTGCTTGGTGGTCAGGTAATCGGACGGCTTGGCTGTCATGCTGAGGGTAAAACTTATGTGATTCCAATTAGTTATGCATACGATGGGAAATACATTTACTGCCATACTGAAGAGGGTATGAAAATTGATTTTATGCGCAAAAACCCTGATATCTGTCTCCAGGTAGACAATATAGATAATATGGCGCACTGGCAAAGTGTAATATTGTGGGGTAAGTTTGAGGAGTTAATAGATGAATCTACCAGGATTCACGCATTGGAAACGCTTATTAACCGGAGATTATCCGCTTTAAGCAGCAATGTAGCTCACCTGTTTCCGCTGTGGCCCTTTACTTCAGAAAACTTAAACAATGTAGGTGGGGTTGTATTCCGTATGCTTCCTGTAGAAAAAACCGGAAGATTCGAATCCGACCAACAATCCACCCAATTTAATGTTTAAAAAATTAATACCTGTTTCACATAATATAAATCAGTCTGACATGAAAAAGAATGTTGGTAACACGGATAAAGGGGTAAGAATAGTTATAGGGATAGTAATTGCACTTGCCGGGCTATATTTCAAATCGTGGTGGGGATTGCTCGCCCTGATACCTTTTATCACTGCCTTTGCCGGCACGTGCCTGTTGTATTCCATATTCGGGATTAGTACCTGTAATACAAAACCTGCGGGGAAACAATAACTTATTCAGGCATCTGTTTCTGTAATAAGCAAATGCTGTTCAACTATTATCCCTGCCGGCAACATATTCCAGTATATCACCGGGCTGGCATTGTAGTATTTCACAGATCAATTCCAGTGTGGAAAAGCGGATCGCCTTTGCCTTTCCGGTTTTTAAAATAGAAAGGTTGGAAAGTGTGATATCCATTTTTTCCGACAATTCTGTCAACTGCATTTTTCGCTTTGCCAGCATCACATCTAGGTTTACAATTATCGGCATGGTCAGATGGTTAATTGATTTTCTGAATATATTTCCACCCCCCTGTAGTATACTATAGAGAGCGCAAGAATGATCAGCCCCAACCAAATGCCGTTGCCGACAGAAGTGATCAACCGAATCTTTTCTCCCGGGAAATACTGGTTGGCGAAATAATTGAACACAAGATATTCAAATCCCCTTATTATATCGGTTGCGATCAAAACAATAGCAATATTGCGGATAAGCCTGGCAGCAGCGATGGTATAAGGTGCCTCCAGGGTAATGCTCCTGAAAATGCGACGAAGCAACCAGATGATCAAAAAGCCTGATGCTATATTAACCAGTGCTGTGAAGGCGTGGAAGTAACCCAGCCCGGAATGATAAGGAACATGCAGCAGGTATTTGTGCGGTATAGGTTGCAATGCAGCCAGTTGATCCGGCGCATATTGATAGGAAGGAATACTGTCCTTTGCAAGATCCATAACCTCAAAACTGAGCGCTGTGTGTTTTGTGAGATCAGACAGGTTCTCCCCACCCTGAAAATATTGGAGTACACTCGCACATACTACAATACCTGCCAGTAAAATAAATAGGTAAAATAAAACTTCTACGAGTTTTTGAGTAATCAGGAAAGTTTTTTGTCCGTTCATATAACCCTGTTTTGTTGATACAAAGCTATATCAGACTATTTGAAAAACAAAATATATTTATTGAAAAACAATAAATATATTTTGTTAAACAGGTATGACGAACAAGGCGGTAAATCTAATTCATTAATAATCATTAAAGTTCCAGGGGCTTCGGTATGGCCGGGAGATCATCATATTGGCGTATTGATCATCAAACTTTTCTTTTTTGGCATCCCATTTCAATGTGCGTTGTAATTCGTAAGCAATATTTACTGCATTGCAGATAGTTGCCGTTCTGTGACCAATTTCCACATCCGCTATTGGTTTTGTTCTTTTACGAATAGCATTGATCCAGTCCTGGTAATGATTATCACTATAGTAAACTCTTTTATCTGTTGGCTTAATCTTAATGCCTGCAATGTTTTCAGGTGTAGACCGAATGAAAGATCTGGATACTTCAATAGTTCCTTCCGTACCTATAAATTGTATAGCATTTCCCTCACCCCATTGCTTGTGGTTCACAATTACTCCATTAGCATATTTAAAAGAGAGACCTTCTTTTGCTGCAGGTGTTGATGGCGGTGTAAAACTGGCGGGGCCGGAATCGTCCATACCCAGCGCCCATTGCACTATATCAAACATGTGTGCCCCCCAGTCGGTAATATAACCGCCGCCGAAACCATGGTAGCCACGCCACCATGCCCAGGAGTTGTCTTCAATAGGAGGCGATAAAGTTGGATTGTAACCCCTGTACAATGATGGACCAATCCACATATCCCAGTCGAGGTATTCGGGAACAGGAACCGAAGGAAGATCACATTGCTTCACCGGTTCACCCACAGACACATTAATTTCTTTTATTTGTCCTATATATCCATTCAGCACCAGTTCGGCCGCCTGCCGGAAATTATAAGAAGATCGCTGCATACTCCCTGTTTGTAATACGCGCTTGTGTTTTCTAACTGCACTTACCATTGCCCTGCCCTCGGCAATAGTTAGCGCCAAAGGTTTTTCGCAGTAAATATCTTTACCGGCTTTGGCGGCATCAATGGCTATTTGTGCATGCCAGTGATCGGGAGTGGCTACAACTACGGCATCAATATCTTTACGGCCGAGTAATTCTCTGTAGTGCCCATAACCCATTACTTCGGCAGCAGTTTTCTTTTCATTATTCTGTTTGGCCTGAGCTATAAAATAGTCCAGCTTTTTTTTGTCAACATCGCTGGCGGCAAGCACTAAGGTTTCGGGGAGCTTAGACATATTATTGAGCAGTCCTCTGGCTTGTTTGCCGACTCCAATAAATCCCAGGTTGATGCGATCATTAGGAGTTACATACCCTTTGCCACCAAGAACATGACGCGGCACAATGGCAAATGCTGCCGCGCTTACCAGTGTGTTTTTGATAAAAGTTTTTCTTTGCATCGTTGAATGTTTGTGATTGGAGACTAATATAAACAGAAAATACTTATTACAGCCACAGTTAATGCAGGAAACCAATGCTAAAGGGTAATAAACAAGGTTAAAAAACTTTTTGAGGTGAATTCAAAATACCTATCTTTGCCGTCCTGAAAAAATGGATCGGTAGTTCAGTTGGTTAGAATGCTGCCCTGTCACGGCAGAGGTCGCGGGTTCGAGTCCCGTCCGGTCCGCTTAAAGAAAGCTTCCTCAAAAATGGAAGCTTTTTTTGTTTATGGCTTACTATGTTTACATTGGGAATGCTGAATAACATTCAATATCTCATAAATTTCTCTTGAATATTTATTATTGTTTTTTAGCCAGGAGGAACTCCCATAAAATTTTCCCTTCACCCATTGTATATTTTATGAAAGAAAAATTTCATTTACGTTTGAGAGGAGGGGTAGTTCCCTGTTAATTTCTGCAGTCTGATAGATTAACAATTGTACAGATACAACAAAGCCACGAATGCACGAATATGTAGTGGGGATTCGTAAATGATTGTAATAGAATAGTGTGTTATTTCTATATCGGATTTGATCGGACAATAACTCTGCTGAAAGGGTATGGTAAGAATTTTTTAAAAATGTTTGCAGTTTTTAGATATAAGGTACAATTACACGAATGTAATAGACAAACGCGCCGAAGGCGCATTCGTGCATTCGCAGCATAGTATGAATATATGAGCACTTAAACAGCAAGCACTATTTACTTATGAATCTAACAATAACAGAATTTATTGAAGTTATTCCGGAGGCTGTAAAATTTAGATTACTTCCCTCATTTCGTTAAGCATAGATTTCAGTCGTTGAATATGCCTGCCATAAAGCTTATAAATATACCAGCGATGTAAAAAGAATAGTACAGCTGTAATTATTGCAACGATTGCAGTATATGTCAGAAGACCGGCTATGAAACTCAAATTTGTAAAAGGGAAAAGGATGATGTGCTTGTAATATGCAAGCAGGTAAAAAGAAAATAAAACTGCAGGTACCAATATTATTCCGCCTGTCAGGTACAGGCGTATATATTTTTCCAGAGTATTCAGTTGAAGTTCGAGGTTGGATTTTACATTACAGGCAGGGCATTGTATTCTTATCAGCAGTTTGTTTTTTCTGTAGTAATAAAAGAGAAATACGGTAGCGAGGAAAATATACATCCAGCTTATTTCCTGCAGTTGCCCATTGAATGCCGAGAAATAAAACAAAGCAATAACCGTAACACAAACTACTACTATTATCACCTCTATCTGCAGGTTGCGGCGCATACGCTCTATCATATTGAGCGTTGGTCTTTTTGACATTTTTAGTATAGCATCGCCTGAAGCTATGTTGTTAAATGGTTTTATATCCGCCTCTTCCCAGATTGTTTTAAGAAGTTCCAGTTCCATTTTGTTAATGATTTTGATTATTCTTTTTCATAGTGAGCTATATTTTTTCTCAGCTTTTCTTTAATTCGGTTCATTTTAACTCTCAGGTTGCCCTGGCTCATACCAAGTATTTCTTCCATGTCTTCATAGCTTTTGTTTTCGAGATACAGCATAATCAATGCCTTCTCCACATCTGACAGCCGGTCAATGGCCTGTTGCATCAGTTGTAGCTTTTCATTTTGTTTCTCGTCTTCGTAATCATAAATACTTTGTATTTCATGGGGGTTTAAAATGATAGTTTTTATTTTCCCTTTATTTTTCCTGAAATCAGAAATTGCGGTATTCAATGCTATCCTGTATATCCAGGTGCTTATTTTAGCTTCTTGCCTAAACCCGGGGAAAGACTTCCATACCTGCGCCACAATCTCCTGGAACATATCCTGCCTGTCTTCAGCACTATGGCAGTACAGGCGGCATACTTTATGTATGATCCCATTATGCTGCCGGATCGCATCCAGGAAATACTGTTGTATATTATCGGTAGTCAAAGGCGTAATATGCTGCAAATATATCAGTAGGCAAAAACATAAAAATGTTACATTTATATCACCATGATTTGCCGGTTGATAATTTTGGTGATTTTTAATTTATGCCTGATTGTTACAGTCGCTGCTCAGCAACAGGTACCTGGTTTGAAATCTTTAATATCTGCCGATCATTTTGCACACCAGCAATTTGTAAATCAGTGTGGGTTTAATTTAAGTCGTTTCCACACCAAAGATTCTGCTTCTGCCAATAGTATAAAACATCGTCTTAATTTTTCACCGGATTTCACAGCAAATAAAATTCCTGAAAATTATTATACCACCCATTTTGGGTTCTTTTGTAAAAAGGAGCTTGAGGTTGAAAAAACGACCCGTATAGCATTCCGGGTCAGATTAGGTTCGCTGCAATATTGCAATAAGCTTGAGGGAAAATTGTAACTAAAGTTTTTCCAGCTTAAGATAGCCGGGATGTAATTCATCTTCCCCCGGGACGGTGCTCTCTGATAACGCAATAAAGAATTGTTTTTTTGTGTGTTCTGGCAGAATATCCTCTATTTCGTAAATATCATCCACATCAATTCCATACTTATCATCAATATGTGATGGGGCTCCTTCAAAACCGGTATGCCGGTAAAAAGCAGTTTGTTTTGCCCGATATATTGCTTCTTCTTTTTCTTTGCAGGCAACTATCATTTTATAATGATATTCTTCAAATTCATTTTGTTTATACCCACCGAGATTAAGAAAAAATAATTTTGTTTCCATTGCCTGGTTATGGGGTTTTTCATTCCGGGGAAATATATTTACAGCATATCCATCTACCCGGGTTATTTCGCGCCATCCATCTAAATGCAGTTTTTGGTTTGCTTCCGGCCAAAATGCGTGCATATCTTCTTTAAGATCTTTGAGCGATCTTCCTATACCAAAAAAAATATCGTGCTGTTCTGTATGCCTTCCATTTGGTTTACAGCCCAGCAAAAGCATAAATAATTTCAATGTATCCATTTTTTAAAAGTACCTAAAATTGTTTACTGTTATTATAAATTGGATTTGGATAAATTGAACCTTTAGGGATAAGTATTATTCTTTTGTTTGTGTCTCATTTTTTTAAAAATTAGTATTATGCAAATTCTGAAAGGACTCTACCAGGTAGGCGGTGATATTAATGGTCTCACCTTTGATCAGCCCGGGGCGCTCTGGAACGACGGTAATTCTTATATATTGAAGACAGCGGAAGGTTTGATAATGTTTGACTGTGGATGTGGCGATACCCTTGAGCAGATTTTTGCTAATATGCAGCATTGGGATCTTTCGCCTGATGATATCCGTTATTGTATATTAACACACCCTCACTATGATCATGCCGGCGGCGGTCACCTGCTCAAACATAGAGGGGTAAAAATGGTAGCCATACAGGAAACTGCAGATGCTGTTGCCTCAGGCGATGAACGATGCTGCGGGTATCTTTATCATAAAACTTTTCACCCTTTTGAAGTGGATATGGTGCTAAAGGATAAAGAGGTGCTGAATCTCCTTGGTATCCAAATTGAAGTAATGCATTTGCCTGGGCACAGTATGGGGTGCACTGCTTATTTTTTCAACCTTCACCACAAAAGAATTGTAATCAGCGGAGATGTAATAGGAACTTTGCTTAGCGGCGATTTTGGCTGGAGCGGCTCAATAGATTTTGATAAGAAGGTATATACCCGATCATTATTAAAGTTTTCAAAAGTGGATACCGATATGATGTTGCCCGGGCATGGTATGATCTATTTTCATAAGCCGCGGATAAGAGTAGAAGAAGCGTTGAATGCTGCGCTAATGCAGTGGCGTTAGGATATACAATATCCGTAATTATATTTATTCGTGCATACGTAGCTGATGAATTGATACATCGTGCTGCGTTTTGCTGGATACTGAAATTCTTGGGATAGAAAGAAAGCCCGGGCGTTGTTAAGTAATATCCTGTTACCTTACATAATAAAAAATGCCGGAGCATTACCTCCGGCAGATAAATATAATTCTATAAGCCCCGGATAATACCGGATTTTATGCTTCCTGTTTCTTAGGAGTGTTATCCTTTTCTTTCATTCCGTCTTCAATTTCCTTCTGCACGTTGCTTTTTGCATCATTAAACTCTCTTATACCACGTCCTAATCCTCTCATGAACTCAGGAATTTTACGTCCGCCAAAAAGGATCAATACGGCAAGTATGATCAATATCCATTCAGTACCACCGGGCATTGATATCAGCAATGAATTGTAGTTAGATAATAACATCATTTTTAATTTTAAAGTTGAGCTAACAAAGTTACAATTTTAATTGTTTGGCAAAGGAATTTATTAATTGACGGGATTACTTAACCCCCCTTTAACAACAAACGGAAACCAGATTGTTCCGGTTTCCGTTTGCAAAGAGCGTTTTAAGTATATTATATACCCATTCTTTTTTCTTTAATCCTTGCGCTTTTTCCGCTACGACTCCGCAGAAAATAAAGTTTTGCACGCCGTACTTTACCCACCTTATTCAGGGTAACAGATTCGATATTAGGAGAAAAAATAGGGAAAGTTCTTTCAACACCAACTCCATCAGAAATTTTGCGAACCGTGAAAGTAGCTGTACTGCCTGTTCCCTGGCGTTTGATCACATCGCCTTTGAAGCCCTGTATACGGCTTTTGTTACCTTCCACTACTTTGTAATTCACAGTGATATTATCTCCCGCTTTAAAGTTTGGGAAGGATTTTACCGGGGTCAATTGTTCATGAACAAATTGTACTGCAGTACTCATAACTACTAATTTTAAGGGACGCAAAGGTAATGAGCAGGTAATTAAATACCAAATGTTTCTGAGAAATGCTTTGGGCTTTGAGCTTTGAGCTATCACCTGTCAGCTGTTAGCTATCAGATTTCAGGCTATATCCAGATCATCTTCCAATATCTATATTGAAACCTGAAACCTGAAACCTAAAACTTGAAACCTGAAAGCTCCCTACTATCTCGCTACATTCACTGCCCTTTTTTCTCTAATTACGGTTACTTTGATCTGCCCCGGATAAGTCATTTCCGTTTGTATTTTTTGGGCTATTTCAAAGCTTAACTTGTCGCTATCGGCATCTGTCAGTTTATCTGCTTCGGCTATCACCCTTAACTCTCGTCCGGCCTGAATTGCATAAGCTTTTTCTACTCCGGGGTATGCCAGTGCCAGGTTTTCCAGTTCTTTAATACGTTGCAGGTATTGCTGCATAATTTCCCTTCTGGCGCCTGGGCGTGCACCGCTTATGGCATCGCAGGCCTGTACTATAGGGGCAATAACATACTGCATTTCTATTTCATCGTGATGTGCGCCTATGGCATTCACTACAGCAGGGTTTTCGCCATATTTTTCAGCCAGCTTTGCACCCAGTAGGGCATGGCTCAGTTCGCTTTCTTCATCAGGAACCTTACCTATATCATGCAGGAGCCCTGCCCTTTTAGCCAGTTTGGGGTTTAGTCCCAGTTCTGCTGCCATAGTAGCACAAAGGTTGGCCGTTTCGCGGCTATGCATTAGCAGGTTTTGTCCGTAAGAGGAGCGAAACCGCATTCTGCCTACCATTCTTACCAGTTCCTTATGCAACCCGTGTATACCAAGTTCTATTACTGTGCGTTCTCCTATTTCAGATACCTGCTCTTCCAATTGTTTCCGTGTTTTTTCCACGACTTCCTCAATACGTGCAGGATGGATGCGACCATCTGTAACAAGACGTTGTAATGCAAGGCGGGCTACCTCTCTTCTTAAAGGGTCAAACGATGATAATATAATCGCCTCTGGAGTATCATCTACTATAAGGTCCACACCGGTAGCGGCTTCAATAGCCCGGATATTTCTTCCTTCCCTTCCAATTATTTGCCCTTTAATTTCATCTGTTTCGAGGTTGAATACGGTTACCGTATTCTCAATGGTTTGTTCGGCAGCTGTACGCTGAATAGTTTGGATTACCAGCTTACGGGCTTCTTTATTTGCTTTTAGTTTAGCGTCTTCAATTATTTCCTGCTGAATAGATAGCGCCTGCAATTGCGCTTCATTTTTAAGGGTTTCCAGTAACTGAGCCTTAGCTTCTTCAGCACTAAGAGCAGATATTTTCTCAAGCCTTCGGATATGTTCTTCCTGGTGTTTTTCCAGTTCAGTCCTCTTCTGATTTACTACTTCAATCTGACGATTAAGATTTTCCTTAATCACTTCATTTTCTTTTACCTGTTTTTCTGCATTTTCAATCTTTTGGCTTAGGCTTTGTTCTTTTTGACGGATCCTCGTTTCGGCTTCGTTGATTTTTTTGTTTTTGTCAAGCACTTCCTTATCATGCTCGGCTTTTAGTTGTACAAATCGCTCTTTTGCTTCAAGAAGTTTTTCTTTTTTAAGGGTTTCAGATGATGCCTGTGCGTCGGATAATATCTTTTGGGCCTGGCTATTAGCTTCATCAATTTGCTTTTTTGTATTTGCCGAAAAAATAAATTTACCCGCTATTATACCAGCTACCAGCCCAACCGCACCTATGATAATGGACAAGACATTCAGTTCCATGAATTTTTATTTTATACTGTTCTTTTATGTTATTCCTTCCTATGTTCATAATTAACCATAGTAAGTTGTAATAAACGAAGATACAAAACAAGCATCAATGGCGATTACCGAAAGGGTAATTTTCAGTAATTTGCAGGTTTAATTTCCATTATGAAGCAATGTTTATTAGGGATATGGCTACTCATTCCTGTGTTTTGTACAGCCCAGGACAACAAGGGCTTACCTTTTACAATATCAGGAAAACTAAATGACGTAAAAGATACTATCGGTTGGGTATATATCAGCTATTTCAATGGTAGTTCGAGAATAACAGACAGTGCGAAAGTGATGAATGGTGCATATAAATTGAAGGGTAATATTGAAGAGCCTGTATTATCGAGACTTACAGCAAAGCCTAAGCAAGAGACAGGAACCGAGGATGCTGTGAAAAATGAAATGTATTCGGCAACAGTTTATTTGCAGCATGGCGACATTAAGGTAGAAAGCCACAATGTCTTCAACAGTATTTCGGTAAAAGGATCAAAAGCAAACGATGATTTTAGAAGATTTGAAGCTCAGGTTCAACCCTACAGTGATAGTATGCGTTCTTATTATTACCAGTTCAGTAGTGCCAGGCAGGCAGGCAATACACCTTTGATGCAGGACATACAGACGAAAGCCATGACTCTGGAAAGCTATATTAAAGAACAGGTATTCCAGCCATTCATCAGAAACAATCCGAGTTCGCCAGTGTCATTGTTCGTATTACAACAATACGCGGGTAATGGTGAGATTGATATAAATTTAATAGAGCCGCTTTATAATGCACTTGCCCCCGAACTTAAAAAATACAATTCAGCTATTGAGATCAAAGAGCGAATAGATGTAGACAAACGAACAGCCATCGGACAATTAGCTATGGATTTTACTCAAAATGATACGCTGGATAATCCGGTAAAATTATCCTCTCTGAGGGGAAAATACCTGCTGGTTGATTTTTGGGCAAGCTGGTGCGGACCCTGCCGGCAGGAAAATCCCAATGTGGTAAAAGCATATCAAAAATATAAAAACAGGGGCAAAGGGTTTTCTGTACTTGGTGTTTCGCTGGACCGGCAGGATGCTAAAGCTGCCTGGCTTAAAGCGATTCACGATGACCGTCTTACCTGGACACATGTGAGCGATCTGCAGTTTTGGAACAATGCAGTGGCTAAATTATATGGCATTCAATCCATTCCGCAGAATTTTCTGCTGGACCCTGATGGGCGTATTATCGGAAAAAATCTGCGGGGTGATGAACTGGATCAGAAACTGGAAGAAGTTTTGGGGAATTAGATTCGCAAACTTAGCAGGGGCTGGCAATTAAATTATTGGTAATCACGTTTTATTTATCGGAAATTAAGCCTTTAATGATTGCTTTTAAGATTCTATCGTCAATGTTGTCAAATTCAGATTTATCATAAATGGTCAGCAGGTAAATTTCTTTATCATCGGTTACAACATAAGTGATAACTCTTGCTCCACCACTCTTGCCCTTCCCTTTACTTTTAACTGATACACGGATTTTAAAAGTGTTATTACCTAATGGGGTGCCTCTTGCCGGCTCGATCTCAAGCAAGGAACTTAAATCTGATAGCTCCTGTTTTAGAGAAGGGAATTTTTTAATAAGTCGTTTTGCCTCCCTTTTAAATTTTTCACTCGGAATAACACTATAGTTCATTCAAAAATTCTTTCAGGGTCTGCTTATTTTTCTTTTGCTTTAATAAAGCAACCTGACTAAAAGCTTCTTCCAGATCGGATTTGAGTTTTAATGCCTGTTCATATTTTCTCAGTTTTCCTATCACTTTCTCCCATTCAGTTAGGGGTAATTGTACCGCCTGAGTATTACCATTAGCATCGTTTAGATATTGAAGAGCGATTTTCATTGTTCAAATGTAAGATTTTTGATATCAATTTTGAAAATTCAAATATGATATTATACCTTTGCCGCCCCAAAAAGTTCTTTTTTGAATTTGGGAGTGGCGCCAACGGCGCCACGCTATCACCAAAAAATTAAAAAAAATGGCAAAAGAAGTCAGTGGCTTTGTAAAGCTACAGGTAAAAGGCGGTCAGGCAAACCCTGCGCCACCGGTAGGTCCTGCATTGGGTTCCAAGGGTATCAATATCATGGAATTCTGCAAACAGTTTAATGCACGCACGCAGGACAAGATGGGAAAAGTTCTTCCCGTATTAATTACAGTATATTCCGACAAGTCTTTCGAGTTTGTAATCAAAACTCCTCCCGCAGCCGTTCAGTTGATGGAAGCCGCTAAAGTGCAGAGTGGGTCTAAAGAACCTAATCGTACCAAAGTGGGTAAGGTGAACTGGGGACAGGTAGAAGCTATCGCAAAAGATAAGATGCCTGATCTCAACTGTTTCACTCTTGAAAGCGCAATGCGTATGGTGGCAGGTACTGCCCGCAGTATGGGTCTTACTGTTGATGGCAAAGCTCCATGGGAAAATTAAACCTTCACTTCCAAAAACTGAATGAAAATGGCGATCAGTAAAAAAAGAAAATTATCGGAAGCAAAAATTGACAAGAGCAAAACGTATTCGCTTAAAGAAGCTTCCACCCTTGTAAAGGAAGTGAATACCACAAAATTCGACAGCTCTGTTGATATACATCTGCGTCTTGGTGTTGATCCCAAAAAAGCCGATCAGGCTATACGCGGAACCGTTACCTTACCCCATGGTACCGGTAAAACAAAAAAAGTATTAGTGCTATGTACTCCGGATAAAGAAGATGCTGCAAAAGCTGCAGGCGCTGATTATGTAGGACTGGATGAATTTGTTACCAAAATTGAAGGCGGCTGGGTTGATGTAGATGTTATAGTAGCTACCCCATCTGTAATGCCTAAGATTGGTAAATTGGGTAAAATACTGGGACCGCGCAACCTGATGCCTAACCCCAAGACCGGTACTGTTACCAACGATGTAGCTGCTGCGGTGAATGAAGTAAAAGGCGGAAAGATTGCATTTAAAGTTGACAAAGCGGGTATTATACATGCTTCTGTTGGCAGGGTAAGTTTTTCACCTGAAAAAATTGCCGAAAACAGCCAGGAGTTTATCAATGCAATTATTAAAGCAAAGCCATCTACAGCAAAAGGTACTTATTTGAAGAGCGCTTTTATGGCAAGCACTATGAGCCCCGGCATTGCTATTGATACAAAATCATTAATGAACTAATGCTTCACAGCATATAAATCTATTTGTATGACCAAACAGGAAAAAAACGAAGTGATTGAATTGCTGAAAGGCAAGTTCTCTCAATACAATAATTTTTATGTAACCGATACCGAATCGCTTACCGTAGAACAGATAGGTAAACTGCGTCGTGCCTGTTTCAGCAAAAATGTTGAAATGAAAGTGGCAAAGAATACCCTGATCAAAAAGGCACTTGAATCAATTGACAGTACAAGATATACCGGTGTATATGAATCATTGAACAATGTGACCGCTTTACTGTTCTCTGAAAATCCCAAAGAACCGGCTTTAATCCTTAGTACTTTTCGTAAAGAAACCAACGGACAAAAGCCTGAGTTAAAAGCAGCTTTTATTGATGGCGATGTATTTGCTGGTGATAATCAACTTACCGCCCTTACTACCCTTAAGAGCAAAAACGATCTTATCGGAGAAATCATCGGCTTATTGCAATCACCTGCTAAAAATGTTATCAGTGCACTGAATGCCGGTAATAAACTTGCAGGGTTGATTAAAGCTTTGGAAGAAAGAGGAAACTGATTTGAAATTTTAAATTTCAAATTTCAAATGAATTGTCCCGGCCTGGGGGATAATATACAACCAAATTTTTTTAATAACTCCGCCGGAGCACAGGCAATGAAGGCGGTAAAAATTTGAAAACAATGGCAGATTTAAAAGCATTCGCTGAACAGTTGGTAAACCTGACAGTGAAAGAAGTAAACGAATTAGCAACTATTTTGAAAGACGAGTATGGTATCGAACCCGCTGCTGCTGCAGTAGCTGTGGCTGCTGGTCCTGCTGCTGGTGGCGGTGCCCCCGCTGCTGAAGAAAAAACTGCATTCAACGTAGTTTTGAAAGCCGCAGGCGCTAACAAACTTGGTGTTGTAAAAATAGTGAAAGAACTTACCGGTCTTGGACTGAAAGAAGCTAAAGATTTAGTAGACGGTGCACCAAAACCAGTAAAAGAAGGTGTGGCTAAAGCTGAAGCTGATGAAATTGCAGCTAAACTGAAAGAAGCCGGCGCTGAAGTAGAAATCGCTTAATTCGATTTTGAAAATATCAAAAAGTCATTCCGTAATAACGGGATGACTTTTTTTATGCAGTATTGCCAACATGCTGTAAATTACCTGTCACAGAACTATAATTTTTTCGTCTTATGCATACATCCCGTGCAATAATCATAGGTAGCGGCATATCCGGTATTGCGACAGCAATTCGAATGGCAGTGAGTGGTTATGAAGTTACTGTTTATGAAAGGAACAGTTATCCTGGAGGTAAGCTTTCTAATATTAGAAAAGATGATTTTCATTTTGATACCGTTCCATCGCTATTTACCAAGCCCCGGGAACTGGAAGACTTATTTGAAATGGCCGGAGAGCGCCTGGGTGATTATATAACATACAAACGGGTGGAAAGCACCTGCAAATATTTCTTTGCCAATGGAAAAATATTAACAGCATGGACTGATAGAGAAAAACTTCTGAAAGCTTTTGCCGAGCAATTGGAAGAACCCGCAGAAAATATTCAACAATATCTCAATCTTTCCGAACGACTTTATAATTCTGTTGGGAAAGTATTTCTGAATAATCCCCTCGTAAAAAGAAGACTGCTTGCAAAGCGATCGTTTTACAAGGCTGTCAGTCAACTCCGCCCGTATTTATTATTCGACACATTAAATGGGTTACACGAAAAAAATTTTGCAACGGGAGAAGCTATTCAATTCTTTAACCGGTTTGCTACCTCAATGGGTTCAAACCCTTACTCAGTACCTGCCATGATGTGTATGATATCTCATGCAGAGCTTAATGGGGGTGTGTTTTATCCGGAAGGGGGAATGACCAGCATTACAAATGCAATATATCAACTGGCTTTAAAAAAAGGGGTGAGGTTCCGTTTCGATGCAGCGGTAGAGCGAATTATATGCGGGGGAGATAATGTGCAGGGTGTGGTAGTGGAAGGGGAAAATGTTTTTGCCGAAACAGTGGTAAGCGATGCTGATATCTACTTCACTTACCGGGATCTTTTATGCGATGAAAATACGGCTGCAAAAATTGCTGCACAGGAGAAATCAAGCAGTGCAATTGTTTTCTGCTGGGGAATGAACAAAATATTCCCTTCTCTTCAAATGCATAACGTTTTTTTCAGTGGGGATTATAAAGCAGAGTTTCAGCATCTTTTTTCATCTAAAACATTATATAAAGACCCGACTGTATTTCTCAATATTACCGGCAAAGCAGAAAAAGGGCACGCACCTGCAGGGAAAGAAAACTGGTTAGTAATGATTTATGTTCCCTCAGGGTTTACTACAAGCAGCAACGAACTTATTTCATTTGCAAGGCAGCAGGTGTTAAAAAAACTAAGAGGAACACTCAAAGAAGATGTTGAACCCTTTATTGATACAGAGTCAATCATCGACCCTGTATTGTTTGAAAAAAATACAGCAGCTTATGGTGGCGCACTATATGGGATAAGCTATAATACAAAACGATCTGCTTTTTTACGTCATCCAAATTTTAGCCGGAAGATTAAAGGGATGTATTTCTGCGGGGGTACAGTACACCCGGGTGGAGGCATATCTTTTTGTTTGAAGAGTGCAAAAATTGTGGGGGAGTTAGTGATGAAGAATGGAATTCCGAAACATTAGATTTGTTGCATTTTTTTGTGAGGAGATACAAATCTCCAATAGAACATAGCAGGTACGAAGTCTGGAGGCTTCGTACAGCGGCGGCCGGGAGTTTAAAGATCAATAGATGTATATTCGCTATCTTTCTCCACAAACTTTTTCCGCACTTTTCCTTTTCTTAACTTGCACCCATGCAGGATTATTTACAGGGTTTGAATGAAAGGCAAAAAGAAGCCGTTTTACATATTGATGGCCCGCTGATGATTATAGCAGGTGCAGGTAGTGGCAAAACAAAAGTGCTCACTACCCGAATAGCTCACCTGATGGCTTGCGGGGTAGATGCGTTTAATATACTGGCGCTTACTTTTACCAACAAGGCAGCCCGTGAAATGAAGGAAAGGATTGAACTTATACTCGGTAACGGCGAAGCCCGCAATTTATATATCGGTACATTTCATAGTGTATTTGCAAGGATATTGCGGGGAGAGGCACATCGGCTGGGTTATCCAAGCAATTTTACTATCTACGATACCGACGATGCAAAAAATGTAGTTAAAACTGTGATTAATGAAATGAACCTGGATGACAAACACTATAAACCTAACACGGTATATAACCGTATTTCCAGCGCAAAAAACGCATTGGTAACTGCTGAAGAATACGCCAATGACTATAGCATACAGCAGGAAGATATGCGCAGTAACCGCCCGGCTATTGCTAAAATTTTTGATGCCTATACCAGGCGCTGTTTCAAAAACGGTGCAATGGATTTTGACGATCTGCTGATAAAAATGTATGAGCTGTTAAAAAATTTTCCTGATGCACTGAGTAAGTATCAGCGTAAGTTTAAATATATACTGATAGATGAATACCAGGATACCAATCCGGCGCAGTATGAGATTATCAAACTACTTGGCGCCATGCACGAAAATGTGTGTGTGGTAGGTGATGATGCTCAAAGTATTTATAGTTTTCGCGGAGCAACAATAGAGAATATTCTGCAGTTTCAAAAAGATTATGACGATGTAAAAGTGGTAAAACTGGAACAAAACTACCGCAGCACTCAAAACATACTGAATGTTGCCAATGAGGTGATCAGTCATAATAAAGGGCAAATTGAGAAAACGCTTTTTACTGAAAATACAGAAGGAGAAAGGATTCGCCTGGTACGCACTATGTCTGACAATGAAGAAGGTAAATTTGTAGCTGACACTATTCAGGAACAAAAACTCCGCAACCATTTCAATAATAAAGATTTTGCCATATTATACCGTACCAATGCCCAGAGCCGTGCCTTTGAAGAGGCATTGAGAAGAATGGGAATTGCTTATACTATTTATGGGGGTATCAGTTTTTACCAGCGTAAGGAGATCAAAGATTATATTGCTTACCTGCGGATATTGGTCAATCCCAATGATGAAGAATCGTTGAAACGCATTATCAACTACCCGGCAAGGGGCATAGGAAAAACTTCTATAGACAGGATTTTGCTTGCAGCAAATGAGAATAATATTTCATTCTGGCAGGTGCTGGAAAGGGCGCGTGAATTTGGATTCAAGGCTGGTACCCTCGAAGCAATTGAGAATTTTGTGCTGATGATAAAAAGCTTTGCAAGCATGCTTGGACATAAGAATGCCTATGAAGTAGCTATGCATGTTGGAAAACAAACCAATTTTGTGAGAGAGCTTTTCAATGATAAAAGTACAGAAGGAGTTGCACGCTATGAAAACATACAGGAATTATTAAACTCTATAAAGGAATGGGTAGACAATGGCTCCGGAACGGTGATGCCCATAGTGATGGATGAAGATGGATTTATCATTGAAGATGAGGAAGAAGATACTCCTGTGGAAGAAGGATTGTTTACTCGGGATAAGCCGGCAGATGACAATGCTGTAGAGTCAGCTGAAGACAAAAATATAGCAGATGATACAGACAGAAGTCTTGGTAGCTATCTGCAACAAATTACTTTACTTACCGATGCTGATGAAAAAAGTGCAGATGCGGACACGGTGAAACTGATGACTATTCATGCGGCAAAAGGTCTGGAATTTGGTTGCGTATTTGCAGCCGGTCTGGAAGAAAATCTTTTTCCCAACGCCATGAGTATAAATACCAGGGAAGAACTGGAAGAAGAACGTCGTTTGTTTTACGTGGTAGTGACAAGAGCAAAACAAAAGCTTTGGATCACCTATGCCAACTCCCGGTATCGTTTTGGGAGCCTGATTCAAAATGATCCGAGCCGCTTTATTAGTGAGATACCCGAAGAATACCTGGATAAAAGCTATGCTGGTGGCGGATTCAGAAACAGCAGTGGCTTTTCACCCCAACGTTCTGCATTTGAAAGGATGAATGGTGGTGGATTTGGCAATGCAGAAAGACAGGCAGAAAAAAGATACGGACCTCCACCTGGCAGAAGTAAGACAGCCACTCCGGAATACCTGTCTCCCAAACCTCAAAACAAGGTTATAGAGCATACTCCCTCTGCCAGCTTTGTAGCAAGTGATACCTCTAACCTGAAAGCAGGGCAGAAAGTAGAACATCAAAAATTCGGATTTGGGGAAGTGATAAATGTAGAAGGGAGCGCTCAAAACCCGGTTGCGCTGGTGAAATTTGAACTGAATGGTGAAAAAAAGATCATGCTTAATTATGCCAAACTTCGCATCGTATCCTGATGTAATATGCAAACAGAATATTTAATTATTGGTTCGGGTATTGCAGGGACATTGCTGAGTTATGAATTATTGCAACAAAAAAAATCTTTTATTGTAATTGATGATGATTCCATCACATCTTCAAGTAATACTGCCGGTGCAATTATTAATCCTGTTACCATTAAACAAGGGACTTTAGCCAAAGACTACGAACGTTATCTTGCTGCGGCGCTGGAATGTTATAATGGACTGCAATCATTCCTGAATGTTCCGGTTATAAGAGAACTTCCTATCTTAAATTTTAACAATAGCTCTGCCGAAAAAAGTCCTTCTGCCAATAAATATCTTTTTGACATTAACAGAGAGGAAAACGACCTGGTTGATGGGTGCTTTTATTATTCAACTTCTGTAATAAAGATTTTGCCTGCTTACCAGGTATATGGACAATCGTTACTGCTGAACTGGAAGAAAAAATTGATATTAGAAGAAATATTTTTAAGGGAGCACTTCGATACAAATGAATTGATCCTATCTGAGCAGGCTGTTGTTTACAAAAACATAAAAGCCAGAAAAATTATTTTTTGTGAAGGAGCTGCCGCAATAGCAAATCCATTTTTTCCTAACCTTCACTTTACGAAAAACAGGGGAGATGCTTTGCTTTTATATATCCCCGGGCTATCGCAAAGTTTTATCTATCACAATAAGATTCGGTTGGTTCCTTACGCTGAAAGCTTGTTCTGGTGTGGCAGCAATTATACCTGGGATTTTGCAAACCTTGATCCTGATACTTTATGGCGAAAACAAACCGTTGGATTATTGCAGCAATGGCTTAAACTACCATTTACCGTAGAAAACCATATTGTAGCCGAACGACCCACCACCGCCGGACAAAAACCTATAATGCTCATCCATGAAACACTACCCATAGCAATGTTCAATGGATTGGGTACAAAGGGATTTTTGACAGCTCCATTACTTGCGAGACAATTTGCGGA